>NZ_JBILTE010000005.1:0-33372 GCF_044371705.1 Flavobacterium sp.
AAATCTTGATCAAGTGCGGCCAAAATGGTTTTTACGGTATAACTTCTTGGGGTGACTTCTCCCGCTTCAATCCGTTGAATGGTTCGAACACTGATATTACATTTTTCAACTAACTCTTCTTGAGTTAATCCTTTTTCGTTACGTAAGTTGGTTAAAATCTTACCTAGTTCCGGTTGTTTCATAGTATGGTTATTAATTGTTTGGCAATAGTACAACCCCTCTTTTTTTAAGGCAACTATTTTGATTGAAATTGACCCGTCATTTACCCGTCATTGAAGTTTAAAGATAGAAAAAACGATAAAATCGACAAATAAAGATACTAGATATTCCTTTTTCGGGTTGTATTAATATTTTATAATTTTCATATTCTTAATGAAAACCGCACAGTACTTATACTGCATAAATACTTTGCAAATCATAATTGTATGAAGGAGTAAAATTAAAAGAAAACTTTACCTGTTTTTATTACTTTCATGCTTAAAAAAAGCACTTTTAATCTGCAATCAATTTCTATTTCCACTTAATGTATATATAATTAGCAACTTTATACTAATTTTAACGAAAACGATGGAGATAAAATTTTAACATTTGTCTAAAATTCCTTAATTTCGCAACAAACATAGTTTATACATACATAATATACATAAAATCATGTCAAAAACTGCAATATTAAAATTCGACGGCAAAGAATACGAGTTTCCCGTTATCATAGGAAGTGAAAATGAAGCTGCTATCGATATTGAACAATTAAGAGCTTTAACCGGTGCGATTACTCTTGACCCTGGTTATAAAAATTCAGGATCTTGTAAAAGTGAAATTACATTTTTAGATGGTGAAGAAGGAATTCTTCGCTACCGTGGTTATTCAATTGAAGAGTTAGCTGCCAAAGCAAACTTTTTAGAAGTTTCCTATTTGTTGATTTTTGGTGAATTGCCTACTAAGGCTCAGATGGAAAAATACGAAAACGACATTCGTAAATATACATTGGTGAATGAAGAAATGAAAAACATCATCGATGGATTTCCGAAAACAGCACATCCTATGGGGGTTTTATCCTCTTTAACCAGTGCGTTAACAGCTTTTAATCCTAAATCTGTCAATCCGCATAATGAAAAAGAGATGTATGAAGCGGTTTGTAAAACCATGGGTAAATTTTTAGTAATTGCAACTTGGACTTTCAGAAAATCAATGGGGTATCCGCTGAATTATTATGATAATACAAAAGGATATGTAGAAAACTTCATGCATTTGATGTATGAGCTACCTACCGGACCTTACAAAATTGATCCAATTGTAGTGCGTGCATTAGATAAATTATTTATTCTTCATGCAGATCACGAACAAAATTGTTCTACTTCTACAGTACGAATTGTTGGTTCTTCGCATGCCGGTTTGTTTGCTTCGATCTCAGCTGGTGTTTCTGCTCTTTGGGGGCCTCTTCATGGTGGTGCAAACCAAGCGGTTTTAGAAATGTTGGAGGAAATTCACAACAATGGTGGCGACGTAGCAAAGTATGTTTTAAAAGCCAAAGATAAAGATGATTCGTTCCGTTTAATGGGCTTCGGGCACAGAGTTTATAAAAACTTTGACCCACGTGCAACTATTATTAAAGAGGCTGCTGACAATGTTTTAAACGCACTTGGTGTTGAAGATCCGTTATTAGACATTGCCAAACAATTAGAAAAAGTTGCACTGGAAGACGAATATTTCAAATCAAGAAACTTATATCCAAATGTTGATTTCTATTCCGGTATAATTTACCGTGCTTTAGGAATTCCAACCGAAATGTTTACCGTGATGTTTGCGATAGGTCGTTTACCTGGCTGGATTGCTCAATGGAAAGAAATGAGAATTAACAAAGAACCAATAGGTAGACCTCGACAGGTTTATACAGGTTATCCGTTAAGAGATTTTAAAAATATTGATAATCGCTAGTTAGGAAAGGTCACGACTTGTCCTTGCCTAAAAACAGAGCCTTCCTTAATGGAAGGTTTTTTTTATCAAGTAGGTAAAAATGAGCCACAATATTTATAATTCAACAATATTCATTGCTTTTGGAAACCCTTTTTTTATCTTTGTCAAAAGCCAAAAAAAGACATTTATGCTTCCCATACATATACAAAATGAAACTTCAAGATTAAGAGCTGTGGTGTTAGGAACCGCAGTCAGTAATGGTCCAACACCAACTAAAGAAGAAGCCTACGACCCAAAATCACTTGAACATATTTTGGCAGGAAACTATCCCATAGAAGCTGATATGATTCAGGAGATGGAGGCTTTTAACCAAGTTTTTCAGAAATATGATGTCCAAGTTTTTCGACCGGAAATTATTCATAACTACAACCAAATTTTTACCCGAGATATTGGATTTGTGATTGATGACACCTTTATCAAATCGAACATACTTCCGGATAGAGAACGAGAGCTGGATGCAATTCAGTACATCATTGATCAAATCGATCCCAACAAAGTGGTTCGACCGCCGGAGGAAGTGCATATTGAAGGAGGAGACGTGATGCTTTGGAACGATTATATTTTTATCGGAACTTATAAAGGCTCTGATTACAAAGATTACATCACCGCAAGAACCAATTGGCAAGGAGTGGAGTATATTAAACAGTTGTTTCCGCACAAAAAAGTTAAGGAATTTGATTTGGTGAAATCGAAACTGGAAGCAAGAGACAATGCATTGCATTTGGATTGTTGTTTTCAACCTGTAGGTTTAGACAAAGGAATCATTTACAAAAGCGGTTTCCGTGAAGAAGCTGATTATGTGTTTTTAGTAGACCTTTTCGGAAAAGATAATTTATTTCACATCACACGCGATGAAATGTATCACATGAATTCAAATGTGTTTTCCATTGCTCCTGATGTCGTTGTCTCAGAAAAGAATTTCACACGATTAAATACCTGGTTACGCAGTCAAGGATTCACAGTCGAAGAAATACCCTATGCAGAAATCGCCAAACAAGAAGGATTATTGCGATGTTCGACACTCCCTTTAATACGAGATAAGTAGTTGAATGTTGTAAGTTGTGGGTTGTATGTTGAAAAAAAAGTTGTAGTATGAAAAGTTATAAAGATTTAGATATATATAATTTAGGATTAGAATTATTTTATTTGTCACATTCCTATTCTTTAAAATTGCCTAAATACGAGATGTATGAATTAGGTAGTCAATTGAGAAGATCCTCTGATTCTGTTCCAACAAATATTGTAGAAGGTTACGGGAGAAAAAGGTATAAAGCTGATTTCATAAAATTTCTCACCTATTCATGGGCAAGTTGCTTGGAAACTGTGTTTCATATAGAAAAAATCACTAAATTGTATCCAGATGTGATTCCAAATCATGAAGAACTGATTAATAGATACAATGAGTTAAGTGCAAAAATTTTCAATTTTATTAAATATGTTGAAGAAAATTGGAGAACCTAACCCACAACCTACAACATAAAACTTACAACAAAATGGACCAAACCACCAACACCATCCTTATGATTCGTCCCGTAGCCTTTCGTATGAACGAGCAGACGGCCGTAAATAATTATTACCAAAAAGTTCTGGACAATACAACACCTGCAACGGTTAATGCGAAAGCTCAAAAGGAATTTGACACTTTTGTAGACAAGTTAAAGAAAGTAGGAGTTAATGTTATTGTAGTTGATGACACCTTAGAACCGGATACACCCGACAGTATTTTTCCAAACAATTGGATTTCATTTCATGAAAATGGTGATGTGACTTTATACCCAATGTTTGCCGAGAATCGTCGTTTGGAACGTAGAGAAGATATCTTAGATATCATTGAAAACAATGGTTTTGAAATTAACGAAATAATGGATTATACGTCTGCGGAAGACGATGGTTTCTATTTGGAAGGAACGGGAAGTATTTTACTAGACAGAACCAATCAAAAGGCCTATTGTGCTTTGTCGCCAAGAGCTGATGAAGAATTATTCATCGAGTTTTGCGAAGATTACGATTTAGCTCCGGTTATTTTTGAAGCTTTTCAAACTGTAAATGGCGAACGCAAACAGATTTATCATACAAATGTCATGATGTGCTTGGCTGAAACTTTCGCGGTTATTTGTGCCGATTGTATTGATGATAAAAAGGAGCGAAAAATGGTGTTAGATAATCTGAAAGCAGACGGAAAAGATATTATCCTTATCACGGAAGAGCAAGTAAATAATTTTGCCGGTAATATGCTTCAGGTAAAAGGAAAAGAAAACAAGCGTTACTTAGTTATGAGTACGTCAGCTCATCACAGTCTAACAAAAGCACAAATTCAAAAAATAGAAGAACACTGCGAGATTTTAAGTTCGAGTTTAGATACCATCGAAGCTTGCGGTGGGGGAAGTGCCCGTTGCATGATGGCTGAGGTGTTTTTGCCAAAGGCTGAATAATTAGAGTAAACATCTTTGTTAAAGTTGAAAACTTTTACAAAGATTATTGTACTATAGATTTTCAAACATCTTTAATCTTTAAAATGAATTTTAAAATATTATTTCTTCTGGTTTCATTCACTCTTCACAGTCAAACTCGTGTCATAAGTGGAAAAGTTATTGGGCAAGAGTTAATAGAACTACCGGCAATAAAAATTTTTGATGAAAGTAATGAATTAATAGGTGAGACTGATTTTAACGGAAATTTTAAGATAGAAATCAAAACTCCTATTAAAAAGATTTTATTTTCAGGAATTGGATATCAAACTGAAACTCTAGAAATTATCGATAATTGTGACTACATTCAAATAATCGTTTTATATGATTGGATAATTGATTTTGTTAGCTTGAAGAAAGCTGAACGAATAATAAAAAGGGATCGTAAAAAATTACTACCTAAACTATATGCAGAAGCATTTCGTAAAGAAATTTTTGATATTTCGAAGGATTGCTGGGTAAATAAGAATTATTAACTATCAATGTGTTACAAAACTTACTTCCGAAATTATATGCAGAAACTTTTTCAGAGTTTTAACCTCTTAAACGATTAACCTCTTAAACCATTACCCTCTCCCAATATTCCGTATCATTCCCCCAAAAATAAAATAGTGAAACGGCACTAAACTATACCAATACAACCTGCCCCAAAGTCCTCTAGGTCGGAAAGTAGCAATTTGGTGCAACATATTTTCTTCATCAATCCGAAATTCCAGCCATGCTTCGCCCGGTAATCGCATTTCAGCGAAAAGTAAGAGGCGTTTTTCCTCTTTATTGGCTAACAACACCCGCCAAAAATCCAACGAATCGCCATTGTCTAAATGAGTGGGATGTGTCCGCCCTCTTCGTAAACCGACACCCCCAAATAACTTATCTGCAAATCCCCTTGCTTGCCATAACCAATTCCCATAATACCATCCTTTAGCTCCACCTATCGTCCAGATGTTATTTAATACTTTTTCTGGATTGTGTATTTTTAATTTCTTTTCGTCCTTCAAACAGCCAAACGTAGGGACTTGTATAAATTCTGATAGATTGTAATCAAACCTACTACTCACCAAACTATCTTTCCAACTTGAAATAACTAAGTTTTGTTCAATTTTAACAAACGCTAATTTGATTGCTTCTGTATAGGATATGGGTTTGATACCAAGCATTTTTTGCAATCGATTGTCGCTGCAAATAACTTCCATTTTCATACTATCCACTAAATTTACTGCCAATTTGTACGAAGTTGAGGTGACAAAATACAACCAATAAGATGACAATTTCGGTGTCATGACAGGTACGGTATAAATCCAATTTTTAAACCCTCTGGTTTTTGCATACAATTGCATCATTTGTTTGTAGGTAAGTACATTGGGGCCTCCAATATCAAAAGAATCGTTGTAGCATTCTTCTTTTAAAAGTACACCTATTAAATAGTGAATAACATCGCGAATAGCAATTGGTTGCGTTTTGGTCAGTACCCACTTAGGAGTAATCATCAGTGGAAGTTTTTCACACAAATCACGGATAATCTCAAAAGATGAGCTCCCGGAACCTACAATTATTCCCGCTCGAAGCACCGTAAGCTTGAAATTGCCTTGGTATAGAATGTCTTCCACATTTTTACGCGATTGCAGGTGTTTAGAAAGCATATGATTGTTAACAATACCACTCAAATAGATGACTTGCTTCACACCAATGTGATTCATATACAAGTTGAAATTTTCGGCAGCTTTCGATTCCATCGTGTCAAAAACCTGTGTAGAAGCCGACATCGAATGAATGAGGTAATAAGCAACATCGATATCTTTTGGGCAATTTTCCAACGATACATCCGCCAAAAAATCAACTTCCCAAACTGTAATGGCCTCTAATGTTGTCTTGTCTAAACCCAAACGGTTTTTGTCGCGAACACAGCAAATGATTTCGTGACCTTCCGATAAAAGTTCGGGTAGTAATCGTCGGCCTACATATCCGTTGGCACCTGTCAGAAGAATTTTCATTGACCAATTTTTATTAAAGGTACTCAGAAAAACAGATAAACAATCGTTAAATCGATCTGAATATGTTTACAATGGAACTACTGATGTATTGCACTCCAATGGCAATAACAATAAATCCAATAATTCGTGAAATAGCAACAATGCCTGAAGCTCCTAATATTCTGGAAAGGTAATGGGCACTTTTTAAGACAAAGAAAATAACCAAAGCAACGCCTAAAATGGCAAATACTGCAATAATTTTTTCACTGATTTTTGTGTAATCTTGGTAGAAGGCAATTAACAAAGAAATAGACCCAGGACCTGCAAGCATTGGTATTGCCAAAGGTGTTAAAGCAATTTGATTACGGGTTTGGGCATCCGACTCTACTTTTTTATTGACACCTCGGGTTTTGTTGAAGTTACCGGTAAGTAAAGAGAATCCCGAACTAACAATTATTAGTCCGCCTGCAATTCGCAATGCATCAATACTAATACCAAAGAATTTCAATACATATTCTCCTATAAAAAAGGAAATAATTAATATGATAAAAACATTTAAAGCGGTCAACAAAGATACCCGCGAACGTTCAGCTTTGGTATAATCCTGCGTTAGTCCAACAAAAATGGGCACCGCTCCTAATGGGTTCAGCACAGAAAACAAGGCGGCAAAAATGTAAATAAATAGTTCCATCGTTTTTTTTGCAAAAATAAAGACAACCATCAGATGCAGAGTTATCTCATGAATAAAACAAAGTTACTATAAATCGTCAATATATGTTGGAGAATTTTCAGTTTTCAATTGATTTAATTTTTCCATGAACCGATGCACGGCTCTGTTCTTTGCGGGAGCATCTACAGAGATAAAATGCTGATCGATATGAAAAGTAAAGGAATTGGCCGGTTTAAAGACCACTAATTTGTAATATGGAATTACCAAGGAAAAGGTTTCCAGCAATGACCGGAAACGGATAATAATGCCTCGGGGACGCAGTTCTACATTGCAAAAATTCCGATTGTTGTCATACGAAAGCAAGGTAGCAATTTCTTCACTGGTTTTGAAAATATCTAATCGGGGTGAACCAATGCCGTTTCGCTTGAAGTTTTCAATTAGGCTAAAGGGTCTTCCCACTAATTCATCAATGGTTTGATTGATTTTCTTGTCGTTGTAGGAGGTGTTGGCGAGCATTTTAATGTGTCAATTAGGTAATGTGTCAATTAGTCAATGTGTTAATTGGTCAATTAGTAAATTAGGTAGTACATCTTTTTATAAGGTAAATTTAAACAATTCAGTTGAGTGCTTGTAGTCCATTAGTAAAGGTTTAGCAATTGTTCAAGTTTTAAAAAGGGCATACATTCTTGAAAAAACAGTACCTTTGCAACTTAGAACAATCTCATGAAAAAAACCCTAGTTATTGGTGCATCTACCAATCCGGAACGTTACTCATTTATGGCCATTAACAGTTTGTTGAAAAAAGAGCATGCAGTTGTAGCTATTGGTCAAAAAGAGGGTGAAGTGAGTGGAGTAAAAATTCAAACCAAACAAATTCCGTTTAAAAATATCCATACGGTTACATTGTACCTAAATCCGAAAGGTCAACGCGATTATTACAATTACATTGTAGGTTTGCAGCCCAAACGAGTGATTTTCAATCCCGGTACAGAGAACCCTGAGTTTTATGCGTTGCTGGGAATCAATAACATTAAAGTAGAAGTAGCTTGTACGTTGGTGTTACTTTCTACGAATCAGTATTAATTATTTCGATTTTTTACTGATAATCCACAAGCCGATAAAAGTCAAAAGACCGTTGATGGCAATCAGCTCGACACCTATTCTGTAATTTGTATTTTGGTTAACCCATATGTTTATCAGATAAGTTAGCAAGGGAGCAATAATTGCTACGGAAAGGATGCCAAATTTTATTTGGATAATTCTACTGGTAAAAATCCCAAAAGCAAAAAGTCCTAAAAGTGGTCCGTAAGTATACCCTGCGACTTCCATAATCAGATAGACAATCGATTTGTCGTTAATCCATTTGAAAATCAAAATCAATAAAAAGAAAATAGCGGTAAAACACAGGTGAACAATAATTCGGATTCTTTTTTTACGAGATTCGGAAAGCGTTGTGTTTTCATTCATTTTCAGTAAATCTATAGAAAAAGAACTTGTTAAAGCAGTAAGTGCACCATCGGCTGATGGAAATAAAGCTGAAATTAACCCGATGATAAAAATTACTGAAACGAATAACGGCAGATAGCCTAACAATGACATGGACGGAAACAGGTCATCGCCCATGCGGTTTTGGTTGTCTAATAAAAATTCATTACCGCTGTAAAAGCCGCCTAATTGTTGTGCGTACAAATATAAGATTCCACCTAAAAATAAGAATGCCAGATTGACAATAAGCAGTGTGGATGCAAAGGTAAGCATATTCTTTTTAGAGTTTTTCAGATTGTCCACACTGATGTTTTTTTGCATCATTTCTTGGTCTAATCCGGTCATGGCAATAGTAATAAACATACCGCCCAAAATAGCTTTGAGAAAATAGGTTTTAGAATTAATATCCATATTCAATAAGTGAGTGTAATTATGCTCTCTAAGCTGAGAAAATGCTTCTCCCGCACTCATATCTAACTTTGTGAGCACATAGATTATACAAACTACCAAACTGATCAGCATAAACGAGGTCTGTAATGTATCGGTTACCACTATGGTTTTTACGCCACCTTCATAAGTGTAAAGCACAATCATCATTAAAATAATCATGGTGGTAAGCCAAAAGGGAACACCCAATTGATTCAAAAGAAATATCTGTAAAACATTGATAACTAAAAACAAACGAGCGGTAGCTCCGACACCTCTTGAAATAATGAAAAAGATGGAGCCGGTTTTGTGGGCTTCGTTGTTAAATCTTTTACCGAGGTAACTATAAATAGAAGTTAGGTTCATCCGGTAATAAAGAGGCAACAGTACGAATGCCACAATAAAATAACCCAGAAAGAATCCGATGACCATCATATAATATTCAAATCCACCATAGATATATTCTGTTCCGGTGAGTTTCCCAACTGTTCCAGGTACCGAAATAAACGTTACGCCGCTTAAGCTCGTGCCAATCATTCCAAAAGCGACTAACCACCATTTGCTTTTTTTGTTTCCTATAAAAAAAGATTGATTGTCGGCATTTTTACTGACTATTTTGGCAATGACAAGCAAGCCAATAAAATAGACAAGCACAAAAATTAAA
This sequence comes from Flavobacterium sp., assembly GCF_044371705.1. Lineage (GTDB taxonomy): Bacteria > Bacteroidota > Bacteroidia > Flavobacteriales > Flavobacteriaceae > Flavobacterium. The sequence continues at coordinate 9,658 of NZ_JBILTE010000005.1, forward strand.
ATGATGGTAGAGTTCATGTTTGTTATTTAGATGGTTCAAAAATAGTGTTTTTGCCGGAATGAATTAACCAAGTCAACTTTTAAAACGAGCTTTTGACAAAAATTTGCCAGAAGGCTTTTCATGATTATATCGAAATCTCCGTAGTCGGGGAGATATATCATGCAAGGGCTGTTACAAACCTCAAGCAGTTTAAAAGTGTAGATTTGAAAGATGAATTCTAAAATTTATGTACATATTTATAGTCAATAAAAAAGAGTAAATTTGACCCATGGAATTTTCTTCAAAATTAATTGAAAAAGCGGTCAACGAAATGGCTCAATTACCCGGAATCGGTAGGCGAACCGCTTTGCGTTTGGTGTTGCATTTGTTGAAACAGCCTTTGGAACAAACCCGTTTTTTGAGTGAAGCTCTTGTTAAAATGCGGGAAGAAATAAAATTTTGCAGCAGTTGTCACAATATTTCAGATGCAGCTATTTGCGAAATTTGTGCCAATCCAAAAAGAGATCAGGCCATTATTTGTGTGGTGGAAGACATTAGGGACGTAATGGCCATTGAGAATACCGGACAATTTAAAGGAATTTACCACGTTTTAGGAGGAAAAATATCACCTATGGAAGGCGTTGGACCTAGTCAATTGACGATTCAAAGTTTGGTGGAGAAAGTAAAAAACGAGCAAGTTGCGGAGATTATTTTTGCTTTAAGTTCAACCATGGAAGGAGATACAACCAATTTTTACATTTACAAGCAAATTAAATCTTTTGCGGTAAAAACATCAACAATTGCCCGCGGAATTGCAGTAGGTGATGAATTGGAATATGCAGATGAGGTAACTTTAGGTCGAAGTATTTTACAAAGAATACCTTTTGAAACCACCATGCGATAATACAATTCTTGACGAATCAGTGCTTTTAATAGCGGTTGCAAAGGTCGAATAGTACTAAAATCAGCAGAAATGCTACCCTTTTTTTTGTTATTGGAGTGGATAAACTATATTTGTTGAATAAAAAAAACAGCATGAATAAATCTTTTTTTAGCATAGTGCTACTAGTAGGAATTGTAATGAGCTCTTGTGTGCCACAAAAGGACTTACAATACCTGCAAAAAAAAGAAGATATTGCCGCCACACAATCGGTGAATGCCATCGCTCACAAACCCTATCGTGTGCAAACGAATGATGTTTTGGTGATTAACATCAAAACGGCGGATCAAAAGCTTTCAAATATGTTTGCCAAGTCGGAAACTCAGCAGGCAATGCAGAATGAACAGTCCATTTATTTTGATGGATTTACTGTTAATGACCATGGAAACATTCGCATTCCTGTGCTAGGAGAAATCAATGTTATGGGCTATATGTTGGAAGAAATTCGCATGGAAATCGAAAAAAGACTATTAGAAGAGTATTTCAAGCAAGAAGTGAATCTTTTTGTATCGGTCAAATTAGGAGGTTTGCGATATACCATCAATGGAGAAGTAAACGAACCCGGAGCCAAATTGTTGTTTCAGGAAAAAGTCACAATTATGGAAGCAATAGCCAATGCCAGGGATATAACGATGGTGGGTGACCGTAAAAACGTACTCATCGTGCGACAACTTCCGCAAGGAACAGAAATGCACACCGTAGACCTCACGGATGCAGCAGTTTTGCAATCACCCTATTACTACATCCAGCCGAATGACTATATTTTAGTGCATCCATTGAAACAAAAATCTTGGGGAACTGGTGCTACAGGAATACAATCGTTAACTACAATTGTGACTCTTTTGTCATTAGTAACGTCTATTATTATCTTAACTACGTTATAAAAAATGCTTAATTCAAAAGATTTTTGGCAGTTTGATACTCAAAACAGTTTTGATTTTAAAGGCTTTTTGGTCAAAATGGTTAGCTATTGGAAATGGTTTTTAGCGAGTTGGATTATTGCATTTATAATCGCATATAATATCAATGTTCGCAAGGAAAAAATATATGCAGTAGATACCACTATTGCTGTAAAAGAAGAAAGTAATCCGCTTTTTACCTCTAATACCAGCCTAACATTCAATTGGGGCGGGACCTCCGATCAAGTGCAGAATATTGCCATGACACTCACTTCCAGAAGTCACAATGAAGATGTAGTGGATAAGCTCGAGTTTTATGTGGATTATCTCAAAGAAGGCAAATACAATAAAGAGGATGTCTATGGAAGCACCCCTTTTCTAATAGTTTTAGATAAAGATAATTATCAACTGCTGAATATTCCTATTGCAATTACATTCATCAATCAGGAAGAATTTGAAATAAATATACCTTTTGAATCCGATGAGGTGCAAGTGTATAATTATTTCACAAAAACAGCGAGTACCACTATCGTTCCGATGGGTGAATATAAGAAACGTTTTAAGGTAGGTCAGAAAATAATACTGCCATTTTTGAACTGTACGTTGAAGCTTACAGACAATCCCGGGTTTATTGCAGATAAAAAGTATTTCATTCGTTTTAACAACTTCGATGGGGTAGTAGCCCGCTATAAATCGATTGCCACAAACATTGAGCCCAAAGCTCCCTCTATTTTAAAGTTGTCGCTGCAAGGCAACAACAAAGCCCGATTGGTGGATTATTTGAATGCAACAGTGGAGATTTTAATTAAAAAAGAACTCGACCGCAAAAATAAATTTGCCACTAATACCATCAGTTTTATTGACAGTACTTTAATTGATATGGGGAATAAATTGAAAGCCAATGAAGACGAAATAAAAACGTTCAGCCAGGATAAAAATGTTTACGAAATAGAAGCAGGCGGACAAGTGCTGAGTGAAAAACTGACCGAATATGACCTACAGAAAGACGCGATCAATCGGAAAATTGCTTATTACAACAACCTTAGAGCTTATTTAACGAAAAGCACCGATTATTCAAAATTGCCGGCTCCTTCCGTAGCAGGGATAGAAGATCCGAACATCATTGCCAACGTGTCTAAATTAATTCTTTTGTCTACCGAACGGGAGGAAATGACCTATTCCGTTAAAAATGAAAAGATGTTCAAAGAGTTTGATAAAGACATTGAAGCATTAAAAAAAGTTATACTTGAAACGATTGCATCAGCAAAAACTTCTTTGGATTATGATTTGTCTCAAGTGAACGACCGAATTCAATCAGTAGATGGTGAAATAAAAAAATTGCCTGCAGCTCAACAAGAGCTCATGAAAATCACTCGAAATTTTAATCTGAACAATGTTATATTTACAAAGTTTCTTGAAAAAAGAAATGAAGCAGATATCGTTAAAGCTGCCAACCTGCCGGATTTGCATTTTATTGATACAGCAAAAGATACTGGTGGTGGCCAAATCGGACCCAAAACTGGTGTGAACTATATCTTAGCTTTTTTACTGGGATTATTTTTACCGCTTACCGTAATTTTTACAAAATTTTTCTTGGAGAATTCGATTTTAAGCACCGATGAGATTGCAAAATTAACCAAAGTACCGGTCATTGGCGTAGTGGGTTACAAAAAAACAGAATCCGATTTAGCAGTGTATGAAAAGCCAAAATCGGCGTTGGCAGAATCTTTTCGAGCCATTCGTTCTTCACTACAATTTTTATACAAAAAAAACAACCTTGAAGGCTCAAAAACATTGATGCTAACGTCTTCCATCAGCGGTGAAGGTAAAACGTTCTGCTCGATTAACATTGCAACAGTTTTTGCATTAAGTGAAAAGAAAACAGTGATTGTAGGTTTGGATTTGCGAAAGCCTCGAATCTTCGACGACTTCAAAATAAATAATACGACCGGAGTGGTGCACTATTTAATCGGTCAAAGAACATTGGAAGAAGTTACTCAAAAATCGCATATACCTTTTTTAGATATTATTACCTCCGGACCCATTCCGCCCAACCCTTCTGAATTATTGTTGGGTGATTTGATGGGTGATTTAATTGCAGAATTGAAACAGAAATACGATTATATTGTTTTAGATACACCTCCCATCGGATTGGTCTCCGATTCTGTTGAATTGGCTAATTATGCCGATGTAGTGTTGTATGTGATGCGACAAAATTACACTAAAAAAGATATGATTAGCTTACTAAATAATCATGTAAACCGTGGCGAATTAAAAAACGTTAGTATTATTTTTAATGGCTACGAATCCAAAGCTAAATACGGCACTAGATATGGCACTGGTTATGGATATGGTTATGGAGCGTATGCTTCAGGCTATCATGTAGAAGATGATCCGAAGCGGTTGCTAGCTAGAATTAAAGCAAAATTCACGACTAAAAAGTAAGTCAATTATTCACTAAATGAAAATAACAATAACGGGCGGTGCTGGATTTATAGGGTCAAATTTGTGTGAATATTTTTTAAGCAAAGGACATGAAGTGGTTTGCTTAGATGATTTTTCAACGGGGCATCACTATAACATAGAGCCGTTAATGTCTAATAATAATTTTACGATACTTGAAAGCGATATCAGAAATCTAGATGACTGCAAACAGGCAGTGGAGGGTGCTGATTATGTCTTGCATCAAGCGGCATTAGGCTCTGTTCCTCGATCTTTAAAAGATCCGGTTACCACCAATGAAGTGAATATAACCGGTTTTTTAAATATGTTAGTAGCCGCTAGAGATGCCGGAGTGAAGCGATTCATTTATGCAGCCAGTTCATCTACTTATGGCGATTCAGAAGCATTGCCTAAGGTTGAAGAAGTGATTGGAAACCCTTTGTCACCCTACGCTATTACTAAGTATGTGAATGAATTGTATGCCGGAATATTTAGCAAAACCTATGGTTTAGAAACTATTGGGTTGCGTTATTTTAATGTATTTGGTCGCAAGCAGGATCCATATGGTGCTTATGCAGCTGTGATTCCTAAATTTGTAATTCAATTAATGAATCACGAATCGCCGGTAATCAATGGCGACGGAAATTATTCACGCGATTTTACATATATTGACAACGTTATTCAAATGAATGAATTGGCGATGTTCACCAGCAATCCCGAGGCCATTAACACCGTATACAACACTGCTTATGGCGATTGCACCACTTTAAATGATTTAGTGAAGTACATAAAAGAGTATTTAACAGCATTTGATGCGGCGATAGCACAGGTACCGGTCATTTATGGTCCGCAACGACAAGGAGACATCCCACATTCATTGGCAAGTATCGACAAAGCCAAACGACTTTTGGGTTACCAACCCAACTATTCAATGGAAGAAGGATTGAAAGAAGCTATAGATTGGTATTGGAAGAATTTAAAAAAATAAATATAAATTAGCAATCCGAGACCAAAGTTCGAAAAAACAGCGTAATCTGGGCTAAATAGTAAAGTAAAAATCTGTAACTCAACTCTTGTTGTCTCCGGGATTTCGAAAAAAATTAAATGTAAGGCAATAAATTATATCACTTGTGGAGAGATTGACAGGAAGATAATTAAATTAAAAAGATGAAAATAGCAATTATTGGTCTAGGATACGTAGGTTTACCATTAGCAAGATTATTTGCAACCAAATTCTCCGTAGTAGGATTTGATATCAGTGCACCACGAGTAGCCGAATTAAACCAAGGAATTGATCGTACACTCGAAGTTGAGGAACATATTTTGAAGGCCGTCATTAGGCCACAGAATCATGTAGGTAATGGATTGTACTGCTCTACTTCGATAGATGACATAAAGAATTGTACTTATTATATTGTGACCGTACCTACGCCGGTTGATAAAAACAACCGACCGGATTTGACTCCGCTTTATAAATCCAGTGAAACGGTTGGTAAAGTACTAAAAAAAGGAGACATCGTGATTTATGAATCTACAGTGTATCCGGGTGTAACAGAGGAAGAATGTGTGCCTGTTTTAGAACGTGTCAGTGGTTTAAAATTCAACATTGATTTCTTTGCAGGATATTCACCCGAGCGAATCAATCCCGGAGATAAAGAGCATACGGTAGAGAAAATATTAAAAGTAACGGCTGGTTCCACACCGGAAATAGGACAAAAGGTGAACGATTTGTACAAAGCTGTAATTATTGCCGGTACACATTTGGCACCGTCAATCAAAGTGGCAGAAGCAGCCAAAGTAATTGAAAATTCGCAAAGAGACATCAATATTGCTTTTGTGAATGAATTGGCTAAAATTTTTAATATACTTGGAATTGACACACATGCTGTGCTAGAAGCTGCAGCAACAAAGTGGAATTTCTTACCTTTCAAACCGGGATTGGTAGGCGGACATTGCATTGGAGTTGATCCGTATTATCTCGCTCAAAAAGCTCAGGAAATGGGTTATCATCCGGAGATAATTTTGGCCGGACGCCGGCTCAATGACAGTATGGGTGAATATGTTGCCTCTCAAGTAGTAAAACTGATGATTAAAAAAGGAATTGCAGTCAATAGCTCTTCATTATTGATGCTGGGAATCACCTTTAAGGAAAATTGTCCCGATGTGCGAAATACCAAAATAATTGATGTGGTGCATTCGTTAACGGACTATGGTATCGACGTGGTGATTTACGATCCATGGGCAAGTCCGCAGGATGTAGCACACGAATACAATTTGACCGTCACCAATGAAAAACCGATGCAAAAATTTGACGCGGTAGTTTTAGGAGTGGCACATAACGAATTTAAAACAATGCATCTGCAGGATTTCAAAAAGGAACATTCAATAATTTACGATGTGAAAGGAATTTTAGGAAATCAAGCCGATGGAAAACTATAATAACAAACGAATGAAAATTACTAATATTTGCTGTATAGGAGCCGGATATGTAGGAGGACCAACAATGGCAATTATCGCCCAAAAATGTCCGAATATTAAAGTCATGGTTGTCGATTTAAACCAAGAACGCATTGCTCTGTGGAATGATGCAGATGTCACTAAAATCCCTATCTATGAGCCCGGTTTGAGTGATGTTGTGGCAGAAGCTCGCGGAAGAAACTTATTTTTCTCAACCGAAGTAGACCGTGCCATCGAAGATGCACAACTGATTTTTATATCGGTTAACACACCAACTAAAACCTATGGTTTGGGCAAAGGCATGGCCGCTGATTTAAAATACATTGAATTATGTGCACGTCAAATTGCTCGAGTAGCAACGAGCGATAAAATTGTAGTGGAGAAATCAACATTGCCGGTTCGTACCGCTGAGGTACTGAAAAATATATTAGAACATACTGGTAGTGGAGTCAAATTTCAAATACTTTCCAATCCGGAATTCCTAGCCGAAGGTACAGCTGTTCAGGATTTATTACAACCTGATCGGGTGCTAATTGGGGGAGATACAACACCGGAGGGTGAGAAAGCAATTCAAGCATTAGTGGATGTGTATGCAAATTGGGTACCCAATGACCGTATTTTAACAACCAACGTGTGGTCGTCAGAGTTGTCTAAACTAACTGCGAATGCCTTTTTAGCTCAACGGGTTTCTTCTATCAATGCAATGTCGGAATTGTGTGAAAAAACAGGAGCAGATGTCAACGAAGTAGCTCGTGCTATTGGTATGGATTCGCGAATTGGTTCCAAATTTTTAAAATCATCAGTTGGTTTTGGCGGATCTTGTTTTCAAAAAGATATTTTAAATTTGGTGTACATTGCTAAATCGTATGGCTTAAATGAAGTAGCAGATTATTGGGAGCAAGTGATTATCATGAACGACCATCAAAAAAGAAGATTTGCAAACACGATTGTTCAAACGTTATACAACACAGTTTCCGATAAGAAAATTACTTTTTTTGGATGGGCATTTAAGAAAGACACCAATGATACCCGTGAGTCGGCAGCGATTTACGTGGCCGATTATTTATTAAATGAGCAATCAAAAATTGCGGTGTACGATCCTCAGGTCAAAGAAAGTCAAATCCAAAAGGATTTAAATTATTTAGAGACTCGTAGTTTGGAAGCAAATAAAAAAGGGGTAACCTGCTTTGAAGACCCTTACCTAGCCTGTCAAGAGGCACATGCCATTGCCGTTCTAACTGAATGGGATGCATTCAAATCTTTAGACTGGCAGCGTATCTATGATTCCATGAAAAAGCCGGCCTTTATTTTTGACGGACGTAATTTATTGGATGAGAAAAAAATGCGAGATATCGGATTCGTTTACCAGGCAATCGGGAAGTAGCATTCCCCTCCTCCGGAGGGGTGCTCGCTCCGGCGAGCGGGGTGGTTTCCTCCTTAACAAGCGATAGCCCAATGCCCTAAAGTTAAAAAAGTTTTAAAAAAAAAGCACTGCCAAAGTTTCAAGAAACATCGCTAAACTTTGTGCACCAAAAAACGCTGAAAAATAATATGAAAAACATACTCATCACCGGAGGTGCCGGCTTCATAGGTTCTCACGTTGTAAGACGCTTTGTAACCAATTACCCAAACTACCACATCTTTAATCTAGATGCACTAACCTACGCAGGTAATTTGGAGAATATTGCGGATATTGAAAATGCACCCAATTACACTTTCGTGAAAGGCGACATCACCGATGAAACATTCATTGCCAATTTGTTTTTTAAACATCAATTCGATGCCGTGATTCATCTTGCAGCTGAATCACATGTAGATCGCTCTATTACCGACCCCTTGGCTTTTGTTAGAACAAACGTAATAGGAACAATGATTCTACTCAATGCTGTAAAAACCAGTTGGAAATCAAGCGATAGTTCAAAAAGATTTTATCATATTTCTACAGATGAGGTCTATGGAAGTTTAGGCGAGACAGGCTTGTTTACCGAAACAACAGCTTATGATCCGAATTCACCGTATTCGGCTTCCAAGGCAAGTTCCGACCATTTTGTGCGTGCCTACGGAGAAACCTATGGCTTGCCGTATGTTATTACCAATTGCTCCAACAATTACGGTCCGAATCATTTCCCTGAAAAACTTATTCCGTTATTCATTCATAACATCATTAACAACAAACCTTTGCCGGTTTATGGCGATGGAAAATACACCCGTGATTGGTTGTATGTAATCGATCATGCCCGTGCAATTGATCTAGTCTTTCACAAAGGAAAAAACCATGAAACCTATAACATCGGCGGTTTCAATGAGTGGCAAAACATCGATTTAGTGAAGCTGTTATGTGAAAAAATGGACGAAAAGTTAAACCGCACACCCGGTACTTCCGCCCAATTAATTACCTATGTTAAAGATCGCCCGGGTCACGACTTGCGGTATGCAATCGATGCTTCAAAAATTAACCGTGAGTTAGGATGGAAACCCTCCGTTACTTTTGAAGAAGGATTGGAACAAACCATTGATTGGTATCTAACCAATCAAAAGTGGCTCGATCATGTAACTTCAGGCGATTACCAGGGATACTATGAAAAGCAATACGGGGAATAATGGTTGGAATTTTAATGGAAATTAAACTGATGTAAAAATTCTTATACAAAAATTAGCATTTATGTGCATAAATTATTATTTTTGACTCTCAATTAGAACAAATGATATGAAAAAACTGATACAATGCATTGCGTTTTTGAGTTTTATTTCAGTGAATGCTCAAGGTTTTAGAAGTTTTAACCAGTTTTCGGTGGAAGCTGTGTATGGAATGAGTATACCTGTAAGTACAGTTTCTGAAATTTCAGACGATTCTTATAGTTCAACCGCCCACTTTGGCTTTGGCGTTCGGTATATGTTTAATGAAGATTGGGGAGTGAAGGGTCAGTTAGCCATTGATCAGTTTAGAGGAGATATCGAAGAAACAGGAACAGATTTTGTTGGCGTTGATTTACAAGCGTATTACAATTTAGGACGACTGCTTGAAATCCCTCTGATGACAAGAGAACGCGTTGGTTTATTGGCTCATTCAGGTTTTGGAGTTGGCTATTCTAAATCTATACAGGAAGACCTTAGAGAACGGGTTGGTCAGTACATGGTAGGTTTAACGCCAATTTTTGGTGTTAGTGATGTGGTTACAGTAACGTTAGATTTTACATACACATTCAATTTTAGACAGCATTTTAACTTTGATGGTGAGTTTGCAAAACCAGATAGAGATTACACCACGGGAGGTTTTTTTACACCTTCACTAGGGATAGTTATCTACTTGGGTAGTGAACGACGCCATGCAGACTGGTATTAACACAAAAGTTTTTTATACTTTAAATGAACCTCCTTTATGGAGGTTTTTTTTATTTTTATAATTTGTGGTCTCTACTAAAAATCAATAGACAACACCTACTACAAAACGGGTTTTGTGGTTTACATTATTTTTTAATAATTTCTTAGATTTTTTTGCATCTTTTATCAAACATTTTTGTAACTTTCTACCTTAATTAACATTAATAGGTCTTTATGAAAAAAAACTACATTTCTTTGAACATGCGATCGGGGTCGGTGTTCACAAGCGAGAAATTGGAAAAGAGTGAACTTTTGAGCTCATTGTTGTCCAATTTATTTCCTTTTTCGTGGCTCGGCTCACTTTTACTGATATTTTCATTCTTGACAAGTCAGAATGGTTGGGCACAAGTAGCTAGTTACACGTTCTCCCAAAGTACGGGGACGTACACGCCTATTACGGGTGGTACTATATCTGGTTCAGGTGCTTTATTGGATGATGAAATCTTTAGTGTAACATTACCAACTGCTTTTTTGTATAATGGTAATAATATTACTACAGTTGGTTTTAGTTCAAATGGATACTTGATCATGGGTAATACTACCACACATGGATATGTTCCAATAAGTAGTGCCGCAACGTCAAATGGTGTGATTGCCGCTATGGGAGTGGACTTGGTAGCAAATTCAGCGTCTTCTAATTTAAGATGGGAGCAAATAGGAAACCAAATTATTTTTCAATGGAATGATTTCAAACGTTATAATTCAACAGCTTTCACAAATGAAAACTTTAGTTTTCAAATTAGTTTAAATGTTGTAAGTAGAGTAATTACTATTGTGTATAATGGTTCGACTAACGTAAACACAAGTATAACAAGAATCCCTCAGGTAGGACTTCGTGGTACACTAAATTCAGATTACAATGCAAGACGACTTACAACGTCTGTTCCAGATGCTGTTCCTGCTTGGAATGATACAGCTGCTGCTACATCTAATGCTCACAATGTGCGGTTTACTTCAACAGGAACTTGTTATCCAGCTGCGGGACAAACGTTTGTCTGGACTCCACCAGCACCACCAGCTTGTGGTGCACCATTGAGTCTTTCGGTTACAGATGTTCAAACCACTACTGCTGATTTAAATTGGGCTACTCCAGCATCTGGTACTCCAGCATCTTATGATTGGGAGATCAGAACTTCTGGAGCAGGCGGCAGCGGTGCAACTGGATTAACCACATCTGGAAATGTTACAGCTCCGACTATAACCGTTAATGACGCAGCGGGCTTATCGCCATCAACTAGCTATAATCTTTATGTACGAACAAATTGCATTGGTGGTGATGGCTCTTCAACTTGGGCTGGACCGGTCGCTTTCACTACGCCGTGTGCACCTATTACTGTCTTCCCAAGCACATTTGATTTTGCTACTTATTTACCTTCTGTATGCTGGAGAGAGGGAGATTTAGGAAATTTAACAACAGGTCCTGCAACTATTGGAGGAAGTACAGTTAGTGATTGGGCTGTTGATGGTTTTTTGAATGTTGGTTCCACTGGTGCTGCGAAAATGAATATTGATGCCGCTACTGGTTCAGAATGGTTATTAACACCATTTTATACTATACCCACTAACGGTTATAGGGTAAAATATAGTGTTGGAGCAACAAATTGGGGTGCAACAACCGCTGTAACTAATTGGGAAGCAGACGATTTTGTAGAGCTTTTAGTTTCAACATCCAATGCTAATTGGACAATACTAAAAACTTATAATGCTTCAAATGTTCCTTCAAATTTAGGTCAAATTGATGAAGCTCTTTTAGCCGCTTACAGTGGGCAAACCGTTCAGTTTGCCTTTCGTGCTTTCGAAGGGGCCTCAGATGGATCTGCTGATATTGATTTTTTTATTGATAATTTTGTGGTTGAAATCATACCAAATTGCGGGAGTCCCTCTTCTTTAAGCGTTTCTGATTTAACATTTACAACAGCTGATTTAGCATGGGTAGCACCAATTATAGGTACCCCGGCTTCTTACGATTGGGAAATTAGAACAACCGGAGCAGGTGGTTCTGGAGCAACCGGTCTTGTGAATTCCGGTAATGTGATTGCACCAACAGTAACAGTTGATAATGCCACTGGTTTGGCTGCGGGTACTGCTTATAATTTATATGTTAGAACCAATTGTACCGGAGGTGATGGCTCTTCTACTTGGGCAGGACCTTTCGCATTTTCTACACCTACTCCTGGCGAGTCGTGTGCTACAGCAGCTACAATAACGGTGGCTCCTAATCTAGGTGCAGCTGTAAATACACTATTAACTACTGGTTTAGCTTCCGATGGTCCGGCGGGAACGTGCAGTGATGCTACGGGTAACCCCAGTAAAAAAGACCGTTGGGTTGCGTTTGTTGCTCCATCGTCCGGTAATAAAGTAATCGTAAGTACCGTATCTGGTTCAATCACTGATGCAGTAATGCAAGTTTGGTCATCTTGTCCCGCAACAGGTGTAGCGTTGGGATGTAGTGATGATGTGGTTGGATTCATGCCACAACTAGAATTTTGTTCATTAACGCCCGGTGCAACCTATTACGTACAAATTTGGCCCTACAGTGCTACAGAAACTGGCAACTTTAATGTTCGCGTGTATGAAGAAGCAGCTTGTCCGGTACCGCCGTCCAATGACGAATGTGCAGGAGTGCAAACAATTACGGTTGGTGCGGCAGGTTCATGTCCGTCTAATGCAACTTCAGGAACAACAGTAAATGCTACTGCTACACCGGGTGTAGTTAAAACTTCTTGTGATCAATTTGGAACATATAATGATGTTTTTTATAAATTTAATTCAGGTTCCAATACTGAAATTAATTTTGCCTTTACAAATCTTACCGGAACCAATGAATTTGGAATCTATAGTGCCTGTGGCACGGGATTTTTAGGTGCATGTTCATCGTCCTCTTTAACCACAACCTATACTGGTTTAACTGCTAACACGGATTATTACATTGTAGTTTGGGCAAATAGTGCCGTTACTGCTGGGACATTCTCCATTTGTATTTCACAAGTGCCTGCTCCACTTTGCGTAACTGCTCCAACGAGTCCCGCAAATGCTGGAACTGTTTGTGCAGGAACAACCAATTTCTCATGGCCTGCAGTCACTTCTGCCACGTCGTATGATGTGTTTTTAGATAACGTTTTAGTTTCCGACAACCAAACAGGAACCACATACAGTCAAGTGGTGGCTCCAGGTGCTCATACATGGAGTGTGATTCCATCCAATTCCACTGGTTCTGCAACTGGTTGTAGTACTTTTACATTTACTTCTTCATCTTCACCTGTTGGTAATACATTTGCAACAGCAATTGATTTGGGTGCATTAACTAACTCTACTACCGTCAATGGAAATAATTTGAGTACAAATTGTTTTACTGATAATTTTACAACATCTTCAACTCCGAGTTCTGCCAATGCAAGAACTGCAAATGATGTATTTTATAAATTTGAAATCACACAGTGTGGTGCTTCGGTAACAATTGGAACATGTACATCAAGTTTTGATACCTACATTCACTTATTGAATGCTTCCGGAGCGTCGATTACTTTTGATGATGATGATTGTACTACCCCTAATAGTTCAGGCTCTTTATTGGACCCACAAGTTTTAGCAGTTGGCGTTTATTATGTTGTTGTAGAAGGATTTGACACAGAAGAAACGGGTACCTTTACACTTAATATTGCGTATTCATCAGGAACAGCTCAAACCCAATATTTTGCAGATGTTGATAATGATACCTACGGTGTCACTAACGATTTCATCATTGCTTGTGCACCAACCGGAAATTATACTGCATTAGTAGGTGGCGATTGCAACGACGGTAATGCAGCTATTAACCCGGGAGCACTAGATATTTGTTTTGATGGTATCGACAACGATTGCAGCGGTACAGCTAGTAATACTTGTACAATTGCGGTTAATATGACACCAGCTTTACAAGGCACAACATTAGCCGGTATTTCAACAACAATGAGTGCTGTTCCTTACACTTATCCGGGAGCTCAAACCCAAGGGTATCGTTTCCTGATTACCAATAAATCAGCCTCACCCAATGTTTCTGTTGAATTGCAGTCAACATCAAGATTCTTTAGTTTAACTCAGGCAGGAATTGCGGCGTACTCTTCGGAATTTGAAATTAAGGCTACAGCTGTTATCAACGGCCAATTAGTGGAACATAGTGGTAATACTATTACAGTGTTTACTCCTGCTGCTCCTGTCATTCCAATGAGTTCATTTACTTGTGGCACACAATTATCAAGATTAAATGCAACGATTTCAGCCGCATCTGCTTTTGGAGCAGTTGCCTATCGCTTCCGAATTCGTTTAACTTCAGATACACAAAACCCAACATACGGTTATTCGCAATCCTCAAGTCGTTTCGTTGGAGCAAGTTCGTTCTTGAAAACTGACAACTCGCCTTTTGTGCTACAGTACATTAATTCGTATCAGGTAGCAGTGCAATATTTATTGCTAAACAATGGAGTAGAAGCATGGACTGAGTTTGGATCAGAATGTACTGTCACTACGCCTGCAATTCCATTAATTGCGTTAGCAAGTCCAAGTTGTGGAAGTCAGGTGTCCAGTAATGGAGCAACTATTTCTGCTCAAGCAGCAGCCAATGCTAATCAATACCGTTTTCGTATCCGTTTGACAAGTGATACGGTTAATCCGAATTATGGCTATACCTTACCGAACGCAAGTAGATTCTCGCAATTATCTGCATTTGTAGGATTCACTTTGACGCCGAGTACTTCGTATTCATTGGCAGTTGAATACCGATTGATGAATAATGGTCAAGAGGTATGGAGTGGTTTTGGTACTGAATGTGTAATTATATCAGCTGGTTCTAACATATTGATTCGTCCTGAAGCACCAATTGAAACAGTAACAGAAACAACAAATAACTTACTGAATGCAATCGCGTACCCTAATCCGTTCCGTGATAGCTTTAATTTGGAAATCAAACCAATTGCCGCAACACCTATTCAAATCGTGGTGTATGACATGACCGGACGTTTGTTAGAAAGCAAATCGCTAACTGTCGACCAAGCCAATAGCACACCCATTGGAAGTAATTACCCATCAGGTGTCTATCAAGTTGTGGTAAGCCAAGAAAGTCAAGTGCAAACAGTACGAGTAATTAAACAATAGCGTAACCGATTAAGCTTTTGAATTGAACTAAGACCTCCAAATGGGGGTCTTTTTCATTATAAAACTATTCCCCTCCTTTGGAGGGGTTCTCGCTTCAGCGAGGGGGTGGTCTTCTCCTTTGGAGGGGTTCTCGCTTCAGCGAGGGGGTGGTCAACTTCTTTGGAGGGGTTCTCGCTTCAGCGAGGGGGCGGTTTTCTCCCGTGGAGGGGTTCTCGCCCCGAGGGCGGAGGTTCTAACCTTTGGAACTGTTCACGCCTTGGCAAGGCAATGGTCAAAAAATAATCACCAAAAATACCTATCTTTAACCCTTTAAAAACAATTATCCATGCCTTGGTACGTGCTCTACACCAAACCCCGCAACGAAAAAAAAGTAGCTGATTCTCTTGAAAAATTAGGCATCGTTACTTATTGTCCTTTAGTAAAAGTCGTCAAGCAATGGAGTGACCGTAAGAAAAAAGTGCTACAGCCATTAATCAGCTCGTATGTATTTGTAAAAGTGGATGAAAAGGATCGGGATCTTGTTTTTCAAGTCGCTGGAGTTGTTCGCTATTTATTTTGGTTGGGCAAGCCTGCCATCATCCGGGAAGAAGAAATCGAAACACTTCAAAAATGGTTGGCAACAGACTATGCGAAAGTGGCCATTCACAACCTACAACCAGGTTCCAAAATCATCCTCAACGAAGGCGTCTTTAAGGGGCAATCTGCCATTGTAAAAGAGCTCCGCGGCCATAAAGTGCAGTTGGTACTCGAAGCCCTCGGCGTACTTGTAACTATGGAACGAATAGTAAACTAACTACCCATCGCCTTAGGACGTTAGTGTCTTAGTGCCTCAAAAATCTTCTTTTTTTTTCTTTCCCCGACCCGCCGCGGCGGGTGAAAAAAAACCGTTCTTCGTAGCAGATTAATATATAAATTAATCTAAAAACCAAAGAACCGTGAGCATCCTGATTTTGACTTCCACCGAGGCGGGTTGGGGCAAACCAAGATCAGGCAAACCAAAATCAGTAAAACAGCCCACTATTCCAAATTCCACTATTCCAAATTCCACTATTCCAAATTCCAAACAGAACGACAACCCACAACCCACAACTTACAACCCACTCTGAAAAAAAACCTCCATTTTCTTTGCCAATTCCAAACAAACGAGTACTTTTGTTACTCAATTAAATACCGCATGTTAGCTAATTTAATTACTTCAAAAACGCGTTTGCGATTATTAGTAAAATTTTTTACAAACGTTGCTAATGAAGGTTATTTAAGAGGGCTGGCAACCGAAATGCAGGAATCTACCAATGCTATTCGGAAAGAATTGAACAATTTGAGCGATGCCGGGTATTTAACCCGTATTGAATCCGAAAACAAAATCACCTACAAAGCGAATACGGAAAATCCGTTTTTTTCACTACTTCAACAAGTGGTGCATAAATACATTGGTTTGGATACATTGGTTGAAATGGTGTTAGACCGAATGGGGCCGGTGCAGCGGGTTTATGTAATTGGTGATTACGCCAAAGGCATTGATAGCGGCACTATTGAAGTGGTATTGGAAGGGACAGAATTAAATCAGGATTACATTCTGCAATTGGCAGAGAAGATTGAAAAAGAGATTCATAAAAAAGTGCAATTTTACCTAACCGACAAGCATGATGCAAGTGGGTTGCTGGTTTTTGAAAATATAATTTAAACAATCGTACGATTGTAGATTGCAGTATTTTGTTGGTCCATTTATGTGACTGACGGGGCGAAGCCGTAGAAAAAATCCGCCAAAATAATTTAAATTGACCTAGTTGCTCTTGATACAAACACCGCAAATAATTCAGCTTCCTAAAATTCAAGACCCAAGAGGGAATCTGACTTTTGTTCAAAATGGCGGAGTATTGCCCTTTGAAATTAAAAGAGTTTTTTGGATTTACGATGTTCCGGGTGGTGAAACACGAGGTGGACACGCCAACCGAACCCAGCAGGAATTAATCATCGCCATCAGCGGTAGTTTTGACGTTGTGGTAACCGATAAAGCAGGAGTTGAGCAACGGTTTCATTTGAATCGATCCTACTTTGGTTTGTACCTGCCACCGATGCAATGGCGGAGTTTGGATAATTTTTCTACAAATTCAGTGGCTTTGCACTTATGCAGTACGCCTTATAATGAGCAGGATTATTT
The DNA here is from genome assembly GCF_044371705.1 of Flavobacterium sp. Lineage (GTDB taxonomy): Bacteria > Bacteroidota > Bacteroidia > Flavobacteriales > Flavobacteriaceae > Flavobacterium. The sequence continues at coordinate 27,047 of NZ_JBILTE010000005.1, forward strand.
TCGTGACTTTACTATTTTTAAAACAACCTGAGAATGCAACAGACCACTGTTTTTGATTGTCAAATGCTTTCGCTCCCAAAGAACCATCGGGAGCAAGGGAATCTGACAGTCGTTACAAATGAAGTGGATGTACCCTTTACAATCAAACGAGTATATTATTTGTATGATGTTCCGGGAGGTTATAGCAGAGGAGGCCACGGTCATAAAGAATTGAAACAATTAGTGGTGGCTTTAAGTGGCAGTTTTTCTATCACAGTAGATGATGGAACTTCCAAGCAAACCTTTCATTTGTCGCGTCCGGATAGAGGCCTTATGTTGCCGCCGGGTTTGTGGAGAGAATTGGATAATTTTTCCAGTGGTTCCATCTGTATGGTTCTAGCTTCTGAATTGTATGATGAGAATGATTATTTTAGGGATTATGAAAAATTTGTGGCATGGAAATCAGCGAAGTAAGTGCTGCAGAATATGATGCGATTTTTACAAATCCGTCACATGTTTTTAACAAGGCAAGTTTTAATGCACTGAATGCATCCAAATGTGAACAAGTGTATTATTTGGTTTTCAAAGATACCAAAATCCGTTTGGGGATTATTTTCGGACTTAAAAATAATTGCTTAAATGCTCCTTTTTCAGCTCCGTTTGGCGGATTTGAATGTGTCAGTACCGATGTTCGTTTGCAGCAAATAGATGCTGCTTTACTAGCTTTGAACGAATGGGCTTCGAACAAAAAGATAAAGGAAATTAAAATAGTCACACCGCCCTTTTTTTACAATGATTCGTTTTTAAATAAACTATACAATTGTTTGTACCGTGCCAATTATCTGCAGAAAAGCATGGAATTGAATTACCAGTTTGCAACCCATACATTGGATGAAAATTACATGGAAACTATTTGGTACAATGCATGTAAAAATTTAAAAAGAGGATTAAAAGAAGCTTTGACATTTAAGAAATTAGAAAAAGCCAACCAAAAGCACGCCTTCGATATCATCGTACAAAACCGAAAAGAGCGAGGGTTTCCCCTCCGAATGACTTGGGAACAAGTAGAGGAAACAAGTACTGTGATACCCATAGATTTTTTTACAGTAAATAAAGCACAAACAGCCATTGGAGCAGCCGTGGTGTTTTATGTTGCTCCACGAATTGTGCAAGTAGTGTATTGGGGCGATTTACCGGCCTATTCGGAGTACAAGACGATGAACTTCTTGTCGTATAGTTTGTTTAACTACTACCAAAACCAAGACATAAAAATCATCGATATCGGTCCATCTACTGAAAACTCCATCCCCAATTATGGGCTGTGTGAATTCAAGGAAAGTATTGGATGTGACATCGCTATCAAAACGGTCTTCAGCAAAAGTTTTATTTAATGTTTGTAATTGATCCAGATCCCTATTTAGTTCCCAGTTACAGGATTAGTCCTTTTAAAACGGAATATGTTGCTTTGAATGCAAGTTTAGCGGATAATGATTTTGCTGCAGAATATTTCAATAAACGTTTTGGAGTAGGAAACTGGAACTATACCTTTAACGGTCGCGAAGCGATTCAATTTGCATTGCAAAGCTATGCACTGAAAGCTACCGATTTGGTTACAATTCTGACGACGTCACAAAATTTTTATATCAGTTCTTGCGTAACGAAAGAAATAGAAGCCATTTGTCAATGGAATAGAGCCATTACTGCCGAAACAAAAGTATTGCTTGTCAATCATGAGTTTGGATATCCCTATTCGGAAATGGAACAGCTCAAAGCTTTAGGATTGCCAATCATTGAAGATTGTTGTACCACCTTTTTTAGTGAAAATGCCACCGATAATTTAGGGCAACAAGGTGATTTTTCAGTCTATAGTTTCCCGAAATTTTTCCCCATACAAATAGGGGGATTACTGGTTTCGAATCAAAAAAATAAATCGTTTCATCACTCAAAGTTAACAACTGATCAAACGGATTATATTCAAAATGTGGTCTCTCACGCACTTTTGAATACAACTGATTTGCTTCAAAAAAGGAAAACTACTTTTGATTATGCATGTGATTTATTTGAAAAATTGGGTTTTAGCTTGCGATTTCCAACCGGAAAAAAAGTAGTTCCATCGGCTTTACTTTTAAATAATCATGGAATTGTACATGATTTGAATCACCTAAAACTTTATTTGGAAAAACAAGGCATTCAAAATAGCGTTTTTTACGGAGAGGATGCTTTTTTCATCCCGTGCCACCAAAATTTAAAGCAGGAAGATGTACACTATATGTTTGAGTGCGTCCAGTTATACCTTCATAAACAAAAAAAAACCTAACCATGATTGTAGCAAACATTGCTTTAGGAAAAAATGTAACGGTGGACGCATCCGCATCCATTAATAACGTAACAATAGGAGATGACACCAAAATTGCGGCTCAAGTTCGCCTATTTGGTTCAGAAGCACATCCACTCGTGGTTGGCACTCATTGCTATTTTGGCTTAAATACCATTGTAGAAGGATACAATGCGAAAGTAACTATTGGCAACCACGTGAGTTTTGCTCAAAACATCAATTTAATGGCAGGGTCTGGGCCGAATGCTTCACAAGCAATGCAACGACTCTTTCCAATTATAAAAGGTGAAGTATCCATTGGCGACCATAGTTGGATTGGTGCAAGTGCGATCATCATGCCGAATGTACACTTAGGAAAGTTTTGTATTGTAGCAGCGAATAGTTTTGTGACCGAATCGTTTCCCGATTATTCCATCATTGGTGGCACACCGGCAAAACTACTGCGAACGATGACCCCAACAGAAATAGAAATACTGCATACTAATGATTAAATTTCTTGATCTTCAAAAAATAAATGCCCAGTATTCAGAAAAACTGAAACAAGTGGCTGCCGACGTGATCGACTCCGGTTGGTTTTTAGTTGGCGAGCGATTGGCTACTTTTGAGGAAAAATTAGCTCATTATACGGGAGCCAAACACGCAGTGGGAGTGGCCAACGGATTGGATGCGTTGCGTTTGACCCTGAAAGCCTATATCCAAAAGGGTGTAATGGCAGCAGGTGATGAAGTAATCGTTCCTGCAAACACCTATATCGCATCATTGCTTGCTATTTCCGACAATGGGTTGCAACCCGTTTTGGTGGAACCCGATGCCGCTACTTTTAATTTGGACATCACTTTAATAGAACAAGCCATTACTCCGAAAACCAAAGCCATAATGGTGGTGCATTTGTACGGACAAGTTTGTTGGAGCGAAGCACTCCTTGCCTTGGCAAAAAAATACCGATTAAAAATCATTGAAGACAATGCACAAGCCATCGGTGCAGAATGGAAAGGAATTAAAACCGGAAATTTAGGCGATGCCGCCGGATTCAGTTTTTACCCCGGTAAAAATTTAGGAGCCTTGGGCGATGCCGGAGCTGTAACCACCAACGATCAAGAACTGGCAGATTTGGTTCGTGCATTGGGCAATTACGGCAGCCGAAAAAAATATGTAAACGAGTACCAAGGCATGAACAGCCGTTTGGATGAAATCCAAGCTGCTTTTTTAACCGTTAAGTTGGAATTTTTAGATGCTGAAAACAACTACCGCAGGCAATTGGCAGCTAGGTATTTAAGAGGGATTACCAATCCTGCAATTGTATTGCCAACACTTACAAATCTAACCATCCCTTGCGAAGAAAATACCGAACACGTTTGGCATTTATTTGTCATTCGCCATCCAAATAGAGCAGCTGTACAAGAATATTTAGCTGCAAATGGTGTGCAAACCTTAATTCATTATCCAATACCTCCCAACAAGCAGTTGGCGTATGCCGAAATGAATCAAATCGATTTTCCTATTACCAATGCAATACATAAAGAAGTGTTGAGTTTACCTATAAGTCCGGTAACAACAGAAGCCGAGGTAGTAAAAGTAATTGAGCTTTTGAACAATTTCTATTAGTTTGTCGGAACAATCCTCTTATCGTTCCATTATGAAAGCGACCTCCATTTTTGGAGGAGTGCAAGTTGTTACTATTCTTATTACGCTTATCAGAGGTAAGGCAGTGGCGGTTTTGTTAGGCCCGACGGGAATGGGGTTAAACGGTTTGTTTTTATCAGGATTAAATTTGGTTAAAAGTATAAGTTCCTTAGGAATCGCCGAAAGTGCCGTGCGTGATTTAGCAGTAAGTCATAGTAGCAGTAAAGAGCAGTTTAATACTACTTTTACTGTTTTTAAAAGCTGGATTTGGATCACTGCCATTTTAGGCATGGTCATTTCTGTTTTGTTTGCTCCACTTTTAAGCCGTTTTGCCTTTGGAGATGCCTCCCAAACGATAGCATTTATGTGGTTATCAACCACTTTTATTTTTGGAGCATTAACAGGCGGAATTTACACGGTTTTGAGAGCCGCCAGAAAAGTATCCGAACTTGCCAAAGCCACTATTTATGGCAGTATTTCAGGATTATTAGTAACCTTACCTATATTGTATGTGTGGGGCATTGATGGCGTCATGCCTTCCATTATTGCAGCCGCAATCGCCGGCTGGTTGGTGAGTTTACTATTCAGAAAATATGTATCCGTAGAGCAAGTAGAACTCAGCTTAAAAGAAAAGTTTATGCTAGGCAAACCAATGGTTAGTATGGGTATCAATATGTCTTTAAGTGTTTTGCTTACTACTTTGGTAGCATTTGTGTTAAGTGCGTTTATCACTAGAACCGGAGGTTTGGAAGAGTTAGGTTTGTACAGTGCAGCAACTTCCATCATGACAGGTTATGTGGGTATGGTATTTACGGCAATGAGTGCCGATTATTTCCCGAGACTCTCAGAAGCCATACAGAACAAAGAAGCTTGGCAAAAGGTCATCAATCAACAAGCAGAAATACTCATTTTGATACTTACGATTGTCCTAAGTTTGATGATGGGCAGTGTTAGTTTTTTAATTAAAGTATTGCTAAGTGAAAAATTTTTAGTGATGACCAATTTCTTGCTTATTCTGGGACTATCGGTACCTATTAAAGGATTGGTTTGGACCATGGGTTTTTTGTATTTGTCAAAAGGAGATAGCAAACTTTTTTTGATGACCGAAGTAGTGGCGAATATTTTATCATTGATACTTACAATTTCAGGTTACCATTTTTTTGGATTAATTGGTATCGCTATATCTCAATTGATTGGGTTTTTTATTGTATTTTTTTTCCACTTGACTTTTATTAGAAAGCGTTATGATTTTTTTTTAGATAAGAAATTACTATTTGTTTCATTTGCATCAGTAACGGTTTTATCTTTTATCTTTTTTACAAGTTGTATTTCTTCTGTATTATTTTCAATAGTAAAATGGATTTTAATTGTAACTGCAATGCTCTATTCATTTTATTTTTTAAACAAAAAGTTAGACTTTGTTCATGGTTTCATATCAAAAATTAAAGGAAAGTGAATTCGTTAAAAAAGGTATTTAATGTCATAAAAGAACTGACGAAAGTAAATTTAATTAAAACGATTTATTTCAATTATAGTTCCTTTCCTTTTTATATTGCAAGTCGATTACCCATTCTTTTTTATGGTAAAGTAAAGTTTAAAGACTTATCAGGCAAAGTAAATATTGACTCAACTATCGTAAAGTTTGGAATTATCAAATTTGGAGGTAGTCATGAAATTGTAGTATCCTCCAATTCTCCTACTGAACTACTGATAAAAGGAAATATTACTTTTACCGGAAGTGCAACATTTGGACAAGGTACTAAAATCGTAATTTGGGAAAATGGAAATCTTATCTGCAGAAATAATTTCTCTTTGGGTTCTAATTCTCACATTGTTAGTTTTCGCAGGATTGAGTTTGGTTCAAATGTTCTAATTTCTTGGAACTGTAATTTTTATGATACTGATTTTCATTTCATAAAAAATGCTAGTACTAATGAAGTGGCTGATAATTGTAAAGAAGTATCTATCGGGAGTAATACTTGGATAGGTTCGCATGTGACCGTTTTGAAAGGCACCAAACTACCTAATGAAATTGTAATTGGCTCAAATTCAGTTTGCAGCAGCGATTATTCATTAAAAATTAACTCTAAAAGTATTATTGCTGGAAACCCTGCAAAATTGATAAAGGAAGATTTTGTTTACATTTTAGACAAAAGAGAAGAAAGTGTACTTTTCAAAAAATACATCGGTCTCTAAATGAACATAACGATTGGAGTTGCCACATACAATGCCTCTGTTTTCATAATCGAAGCTTTAGAAAGCATCTACAATCAAACGTATCCCAACCTGCATTTGATTGTGTCTGATGATTGTTCCAAAGACGATACGGTTGCACAAGTACAAAAATGGTGCAATCAAGAACAGGTACAAAAGCGTTTTTTGACCATTG
>NZ_JBILTE010000006.1:0-33357 GCF_044371705.1 Flavobacterium sp.
GTTGCAAAAATTGGTGGAGACACACAATTAAATCTGATCTCAGGTTATAAAGGAATTATGAATGCCATTACCACTTCAACTAGTATAGAAACCAGCAGTGAAGTACTTAATAAATTGTTTTCAGCAAAAGGAATGTCAGGAATGCTTAGTACTATTTGGTTAATTATTTGTGCCATGGTTTTCGGCGGCGTGATGGAAGCGATTGGTGCATTGACCCGAATTACCGATTCGTTATTGAAATTATTTCACACGGTTTTCGGTTTATTTGCAAGTACCGTTGCCAGTTGTTTAGCTTTAAATTTAACTGCTTCCGACCAATATTTAGCCATTGTAGTTCCGGGAAAAATGTTTGCAAAAGCCTATGCTGATAAAGGTTTAGCTCCTGAAAATTTAAGCCGGACATTGGAAGATGCAGGGACGGTAACTTCTCCTTTGGTTCCATGGAATACTTGTGGAGCATATCAAGCAGGAGTTTTAGGTGTTTCAACGTGGAGTTATGTGCCTTATGCATTCTTCAACATCATCAGTCCGTTTATGACTTTGCTATTTGCTGCTTTCAATATCAAAATAAAGCAGTTAACAACAAAATAGGTTTAAATATATCCGTTTGGGGTAATTATAAAAATAAATTATTATTTGTTGTTTAGTCAATCCAACAAAGGAAAAATCAAATATAATATCATCATGATTTGATTCCATTTTTGTCGGAGTGACAATATCTGTAGATATTTGCGATACTAATTAGGAATTCAATAACTTAACAAAATTTGACTTCACCCTAAAAGTAATACACAATGTATTTAAAAAAAGTTCAATATTGAAACTTTTTTGTTAAAATCTATTAAAACTCAATAGGTCAAACCGTTTTATATTCCTATTTTTGAAATTCAAAAAAATAAAATCATTATGGCTACAATAACGCTTGGAGGAAATCCAATTCATACGCAAGGAACACTTCCTGAAATAGGAACAAAAGCACCTGACTTTCAATTAGTAACGACCGAGTTAGGAACCGTTTCTTTGAATAATTATACAGGAACTAAATTGGTCCTTAATATTTTTCCAAGCATTGATACAGGTGTTTGTGCAACTTCGGTTCGAACATTTAATCAAAAAGCAACTACTTTAGATAACACGAAAGTTTTGTGTATTTCAAGAGATTTACCATTTGCACAAAAACGTTTCTGCGGAGCGGAAGGACTTTCAAATGTAGAAAATCTATCCGATTTTAAAACCGGAAGTTTTGGAGAAGCCTATGGTTTAACCATCACCGACGGACCCCTCGCCGGTTTGCATTCTCGGGTGGTTGTAGTAATTGATGAAAATGGCATCATTTCTCATGCTGAACAAGTGCCTGAAATTGCACAAGAACCCAATTACGAAGCAGCATTAGCCGCTCTATAAATTCTCCCATGAAAAAACAAGAGAATCCCGGATTTGTTGTCGGTCGTTTGAAAAGTGTCGTTTATGCAATTAAAGGAGCTATCAAATTGATTGGCACTGAGCATAGCATCCAAACACAAGTTTTCATTGCAATAATCGTTACAATAGCGGGATTCTATTTTGAAATTTCCAAAACAGAATGGCTTTTTCAAACATTAGCCATCGGTTTGGTCTTAAGTATTGAAGGCTTGAATACAGCTGTTGAAAAAACAGCCGATTTTATTCATCCCGATTACCATGAACGCATTGGTTTTATTAAAGATATTGCCGCTGGAGCTGTATTATTCGCAGCATTTACAGCAATCATCATTGCCGGTATTATTTATTTGCCTATCATCCTTTAAATAGAGCATTTTATTAATCAATTAATTTAGTTAATTTTACGGCAATTCTTAAGCGTATAATGGCAAATACAAAAAAATCAAAATCTGAAAATACAGCTCCGGTCGGTTCAAAAGATCGCTGGAAAATAACCAAGCAAAACAAAATTATCTTTGGAAGCTTGCTTGTACTTCTTGCTGTGGCTTTGTTTTTTTCTTTTGTGTCCTATTATCTCAATTGGAGTGAAGATCAAAGTGCTGTAACTGCACTTGCAGATCGAGAAGTGGCTGTAAAGAATTGGTTGGGTAAAGTGGGTGCAGCAGTAGCTCACTTCTTTCTTTTTCAAGGATTTGGTATTGCCTCCTTTATTTTTGTTCGTCTGTTATTTTTAAGTGGTGTTTATTTGGTCATCGGATTACCGATTAAAAAACTGAAAAGTACTTGGTTTTGGGATTTATTTGCCATGGTAAATATTTCGTTGTTATTTGGATTTTTCACTTCGTATATACCTGAGCTAGGTGGCGTAATTGGCTATGAAATGAATCTATTTTTTCAAGATTTCATGGGCAAAACTGGAACATTACTCGTTCTTGTTTTTAGTGTAATTATTTTTATTGTTTTGCGAATTAAAATTAATCCCGATAAAATTGAAGCCTTTTTTAAACGAAAAGAAAAACTGGAAGAAGAAACTGAAAATGCCTTTGATCAACCAATTAGTGATAAAGTAGACGATTCAATAGCAGAAATTGAAGAAGAACCTGAATTAAAAACGCCTGTTTCGCAATTTGAAATCGATAAAGATTCTTTAAAACCCACCATTAATAATCCATCAGAGATTAAGTTAGAAGTAAAACCTAAAACCGTTGAACCGGAAACTAAATTACCGGAAATAATAAAAACAAATGACGAAGCATTTGTTATTGAAAAAGTACCGGAAGAAGCAACAATGGAGGAAAATTTAGCTGCCAAATTGGTGGCTGATTTTGGCTTGTTTGACCCAACCTTAGAACTTTCCAATTATAAATTTCCAACACTTGATTTATTGAAAGAATATGGTTCAGGCGGCATTACCATTAATCAAGAAGAGTTAGAAGAAAACAAAAATAAAATTGTAGACACCCTAAAAAACTACAAAATTGATATTGCTCAAATTAAAGCAACGGTGGGTCCGTCGGTCACATTGTACGAAATTGTTCCCGAAGCCGGCATTCGTATTTCAAAAATAAAAAGCTTGGAAGATGATATTGCCTTGTCACTTTCGGCCTTAGGAATACGCATCATTGCTCCGATCCCCGGAAAAGGAACCATTGGTATTGAGGTGCCAAATAAAAACCCAACCATGGTTCCGATGAAATCTGTTATCGGTTCTTCTCGTTTTCAAGAAGCGGAAATGGAATTGCCCATCGCATTGGGAAAAACTATTTCTAATGAAACATTTGTAGTGGATTTGGCAAAAATGCCGCACCTATTGATGGCAGGAGCTACAGGTCAAGGAAAATCGGTTGGTTTGAATGCAGTTTTAACTTCTCTTTTATATAAAAAACATCCTGCAGAAGTGAAGTTTGTTTTGGTTGACCCTAAAAAAGTAGAACTCACCCTTTTTAATAAAATTGAACGTCACTATTTGGCAAAATTACCTGATAACTCCGATGCTATTATTACCGATAATACGAAGGTTATCAATACTTTAAACTCTCTTTGTATCGAAATGGATAATCGCTATTCGCTTTTAAAAGATGCGATGGTTCGAAACATTAAAGAATACAATGAGAAGTTTAAATCGCGAAAGTTGAATCCGCATGAAGGTCACCGATTCTTACCTTATATAGTTTTAGTCGTTGATGAGTTTGCCGATTTGATTATGACCGCAGGTAAAGAAGTAGAAACACCGATTGCTCGTTTGGCTCAACTTGCTCGTGCAATTGGAATCCATTTGATTATTGCTACACAACGTCCATCGGTTAACGTGATTACAGGACTTATCAAAGCAAATTTCCCAGCACGTATTGCATTTAGAGTTACTTCCAAAATTGACTCTCGTACCATTTTAGATACCCAAGGTGCCGACCAGCTGATTGGTAGAGGTGACATGTTGTATACCAACGGAAACGATTTGGTTCGCGTACAGTGTGCTTTTGTGGACACTCCGGAAGTAGAACGAATAACAGAATACATCGGTTCGCAAAAAGCGTATCCCAATGCGTACCTCCTACCCGAGTATGTGGGTGAAGAAAGTGGTACAGTACTTGATATAGACATATCCGAACGCGATTCGATGTTTAGAGAAGCGGCTGAAATAATAGTTACCGCTCAACAAGGATCTGCTTCGTTATTGCAACGAAAATTAAAATTAGGTTACAACAGAGCCGGACGTTTAATCGACCAATTGGAAGCCGCCGGCATCGTAGGTCCGTTTGAAGGTAGCAAAGCACGTGCTGTCAACGTAACTGATTTGAATAGCTTGAATGAATTTTTAAACAACGAACAAAAAAACAATTAACGGCATGAAAATTATTGTATTGGCATTTCTATTCTTAAGTTTTGCTTCACACGCACAAGATAAAAAAGCAAAAGAACTTTTAGACCAAGTAACTGCTAAAGTTAAAAGTTACGAAAACATCACGATTGATTTTAAATATTCGTTACAGAATACAAAAGAAAATATCAACCAAGACAGCAAAGGAAATGTTGTAATGAAAGGCAATATGTACTACCTAAACTTCATGGGTATCACCAAAATTTTTGATGGCAAAAAATCGTATACAATTAGTCCTGAAGACGAGGAAGTCACCATTTCTAAAGTAGATGAAAAAGACGAAAATGCCATTACTCCTTCAAAAATGCTTACATTTTTTAATACCGGATATAAATATTCGATGGATATTTTACAAGATGTAAAAGGTCGTAAAATTCAGTACATCAAATTAATACCTATAAGTTCAAAAGACCAACGTAAAGAAATATTATTGGGTATTGATATGCAAACCAAACACATATATAATTTGATTGAAATGGGTAAAAATGGCACGAAGACCACACTAACTGTTAATTCTTTTAAAACCAATCAGCCTATATCAAAAAATCAATTTACCTTTGACGAGAGTAAATACAAAAGTTACTACATCAATAGAATTGACTAATTTTTGAGGTGAAAATTCTTGACAGATACATTCTAACGTCCTTCCTGACTACATTTACTACTGTTTTTGTAATCCTCTTTTTCATTTTTATACTTCAAGGTATTTGGCTTTTTATCGCTGATTTAGCGGGTAAAGACCTAGATACTTTTTTGATTATCAAATTCTTGCTGTTTTATGCTCCTAAAATTGTTCCCTTGGTGCTTCCGCTTTCTGTGCTTTTAGCATCGATAATGACCTTTGGAAATTTTGCTGAAAACTATGAGTTTGCTGCTATGAAATCTTCTGGAATTTCCTTGGGAAGAGCCATGCAATCATTAATCGTTTTTATTATCCTATTAAGCATAACCGCTTTCTTTTTTGCCAACAATATCATCCCAAAAGCCGAATACGAATTTGTCAATCTTCGCAAAACAATTGTACAACAAAAACCATCGATGGCCATCACTGAGGGTCAGTTTAATAAAGTTGGTGACTACAATATTAAGGTTGATAAAAAGTACGGCGACAATGGCAACCTTTTAGATAATGTCACCATTCATAAAATTTCAAAATTGGGAACAGGTGTAAGCACCGTCATTAAATCTGACCGCGGCGAATTGATGAGCAGCGAAAAATCAAACTTCCTGCAAATGGTATTGTTTGATGGTTACTACTATGAAAACTTAGAAACAAGAAACCCAAACGACCGCAACAAACAACTATTTGCTAAAAGTTCATTTAAAAAATATATTATCAATTTTGACCTGGCACCTCTTGAAAACATGGATACCGATGAGGATAAGATTGCCAACACGAATACCATGCTTAATATACATGAGCTGAGATATACGCTGGATTCACTGGAAAAAAACAGAAAAAAAGAAGTACTTTCTTTTACCGATAATATCCATCAGAAACAAACAGTGGTTAATTCACCGGTAAAAAAAGAAACCGCCCCTAGAGTAAAAGATACATTAAAGAAAGATATTTTATCCTTTTTAACCGATCAAGAAAAAGCAGCAGTATTTGAACTTGCAAAGAGCAACATCACAAATACCAAATATTCTATTGAAGGTTCTAGATCTGAATTTGAAGGAAAATCTAAAAACATCAATAATCATTGGTTAGCATTGTATGAAAAATTTGTCATTGCATACGGATGTTTATTAATGTTCTTTATAGGAGCTCCGCTAGGTGCAATTATACGTAAAGGTGGCCTCGGACTTCCCATTGTATTTGCCATGCTCATTTTTATTATCTTCCATTTTATTAATGTTTTTGGTAAAAAAATTGCTCAAGAAGATGGTCTTCCACCATTTATGGGAGCATGGATGTCTTCCTTTGTGTTAACTCCTTTAGCACTACTCCTAACCTATCGTGCCACAAACGATATTGGTTTAATTAATATGGATAATTTCCTTCAACCTATCTATAAATATATTTCGAAGGTATTTGTTTCAACTAAAAATAAAGAAGAATGATCATTGACAAAATAAAATTAAATACGATTGAAGAAGCAATTGAAGACATACGTCAAGGCAAAGTAATTATTGTTGTTGACGACGAAGATCGCGAGAATGAAGGAGATTTTTTGGCGGCGGCGGAAAAAGTAACACCTGAGATGATTAATTTTATGGCTACCCATGGTCGTGGACTCATTTGTGCACCATTAACCGAACGCAGATGCAATGAATTAGAATTACACACGATGGTTGCAAACAATACCGATCATATGGAAACAGCATTTACTGTTTCTGTTGATTTAAAAGGAAGTGGTGTTACAACCGGCATTTCTGCAGCCGATCGTGCCAAAACAATTTTAGCACTAGTAGAAGAAGATACTAAACCAAACGATTTAGCTCGTCCCGGACATATTTTCCCTCTTATTGCAAAGCAAGGTGGTGTTTTGCGTAGAACAGGTCATACAGAAGCAGCAATTGATTTTGCTCGTCTGGCTGGATTTTCTCCCGCAGGTGTAATTTGTGAAATAATGAACGACGACGGAACCATGTCGCGTTTACCTCAATTAGTTGAAGTAGCGAAAAAGTTTGATTTGAAATTGGTCTCTATCGAAGATTTAGTGGCTTATCGAATGCAACACGACAGTTTGATTCAAAAGAAAGAAGATTTTGAAGTTGACACTCGGTTTGGGAAGTTCCGTTTACGAGCTTACCTACAAACAACTAACAAACAGGTGCATTTAGCATTAACCAAAGGAAGTTGGAACAATGGCGATCCGATTTTGACCCGAATAAACTCTAAACAGGTCAATAATGATATCTTAGGTACATTAACCAGTGATTCTGATAAACGTTTAGATGATATGTTTAAACGCATCAATGCCGAAGGTAAAGGAGCAATTGTATTCATCAATCAAGAAATTCCATCGATAGAATTATTAAACCGAATCAGCGAACTCAAATCACTTCAAGAAGAAGGGACTATGCGAGCACCTGCATTAAAAATGGACGTAAAAGATTTTGGTATTGGTGCCCAAATTTTACATGATATTGACATTTCAAAAATACGTTTACTTTCTAATTCCGCTCAAACCAAACGAGTAGGAATGATTGGATACGGGCTGGAAATTACTGAATATGTATCGTTTTAATATGCTGAAGTAGTTGTATTTTCGGCTGATTTAATCAAAATTTCAACTTTTTCACAACTGTAAAATAAAGAGAATGAAATGTTTAGTTTGCAATATTTCATTTCTCTCTATTTTTAAACCAAAAAGGTTTGTGGAAACAAAAAATCATACTATATTTGCACTCGCATTCAGAAAATGATTGTGTTTTACTGGAGAAATGGCAGAGTGGTCGATTGCGGCAGTCTTGAAAACTGTTGACTGTAACAGGTCCGGGGGTTCGAATCCCTCTTTCTCCGCAAGATAAACCCCAAAATTTTAGATTTTGGGGTTTTTTAATGTCTAAAAAGTTCAAAATTTTAATTTTGTAAGTGAATTGAAAACAAAACACCCCCCTAGATATAATCAAACGGGTTTATAATTTATGTTTATTTAGTATATAACATCATTACCTCGCATGAGCGTGAAAGAAATGATGTTGTTGATGTAATAATTGGGTGTACATGTTTAAATAATCATGATATAAACTTATGCTAAAAAATGATTCGTTGGTTGTATACAGTTGTAAAATTAAAGTTAAAAAATTTTATAACTAATACTCCAACAACTCCAACAACTCCTTTTCAAATCTACCTTTCGGCAAATATTGGTCTTCCAAGGCTTTTACAAAAGGAATAGCTGATTCCAAACTACCCACCCTTCGAACAGGAGCGTCCAACGATTCAAAGCAATTTTCCATAATCAATGCGGAAATATCACTGGCAATTCCGCCGAAAAGCGAATCTTCTTGCAGAATAATTGCTTTTCCGGTTTTGCGAACAGATTGAATAATAGCTGCGGTATCCAAAGGCTGTAACGTACGTAAATCCAATAAATCTGCTTCAATAGACGGGTTTTTAGTCAAAGTTTCCAAAGCCCAATGAACGCCAGCTCCAAAAGAAATAATGGTTACCTGCGAACCTTCTTTCAGCAAAGCCGCCTTTCCAAATGGAATAGTATAATAATCCGTGGGAACTTCTTGGTAAATACTTCTATATAAAACTTTGTGTTCAAAATACATCACCGGATTCGGGTCGTTGATGGCTGTATTCAAGAGTCCTTTGGCGTCAGAGGGAAATGCCGGATACACCACTTTTAAACCGGGAGTTTTGGTAAACCAAGCTTCGTTGGTTTGTGAGTGAAATGGTCCTGCTTGTGTGCCACCACCGCAAGGCATTCGCACCACAACATCGGCTTTTTCCTGCCAACGGTAATGCACTTTTGCCAGATAATTGACAATCGGATTAAAACCTGTAGAAACAAAATCGGCAAACTGCATTTCTACAATGGCTTTGTAGCCGTTGATGGATAGTCCCATTCCGGCAGAAACAATAGCACTTTCGCAAATAGGTGTATTGCGAACGCGATCTTTTCCAAATAGATTCACAAATCCGTCGGTGACTTTAAAAGCTCCGCCATATTCAGCGATATCCTGACCCATGATAACTAAGTTCGGATGGCGTTCCATGGATTGTTTTAAACTTTGTGTAATAGCATCAATTACTCTAATATTTTCAACCGTATCGCCATGCTTAAATTCTTCAAAATCATACGGTTGATAGACATCGTTTAATTCTTCGTGCAAATCGGCCACAATATCCGGTTCGTCGAAAGCTATTTTTAAATGCTCATCTATTTCTTGTTTGTATTCATTTCGGATGGCTTCGTCGTATGCATTGGTTAAAATACCCGTATCTTTTAAATAAGTTCTAAAGTTTTCAATCGGATCTTTTTTAGCCCATTCGTCCATTAGTTCTTGCGGAACGTATTTAGTGCCACTCGCCTCTTCGTGACCACGCATTCGAAAAGTTAAAAACTCCAATAATATGGGTCTCGGATTTTCTCTAAGCGAAGCAACCAATTCAGAAACTTTTATATAAACTTCTAAAATATTGTTTCCATCGATGATATACGATTCCATTCCGTAACCAATTCCTTTGTCGGCAAGGTTTGCACAGCGGTATTGTTCGTTGGTGGGTGTTGAAAGTCCGTAACCATTATTTTCAATAACAAACAAAACGGGTAATTCCCAAACGGCCGCAATGTTCAAAGCTTCATGAAAATCACCTTCGCTGGTGGCTCCTTCTCCGGTAAAAACTGCAGTTACTTTTCCGTTCTTTTGTAGTTTATTGGCTAAAGCGATTCCGTCGGCAACCCCTAATTGCGGACCCAAATGCGAGATCATTCCGATGATTTTAAACTCTTGGGTACCAAAATGAAAGGAACGGTCTCTACCTTTGGTAAAGCCGCTCTTCTTCCCTTGCCACTGAGCAAACAAGCGGTGCAAGGGAATATCTCTAGTGGTGAAAACGCCTAAATTTCGATGCATCGGCAACACATATTCATCGGTATCTAAAGCGGCTGTAACTCCCACAGCAATGGCTTCCTGACCAATTCCAGAAAACCATTTGGAGATTTTCCCTTGGCGAAGGAGAATTAACATTTTTTCCTCTATTAAACGAGGCTTTAATAAACGATTGTAAAGTTCCAGTAGTTTTTGATCGCTTAGATTTTGTTTATCGTAGTGCATGAGTTGGGTTTAATTAACGCTCCCAAAAGTACAAAAAATAGCAAATACCATTCGTTTTGTTATAAAATTTAAAAGCAGGTATTTAAGGATTGAATTTACAACAAACAATAATTTCAATACATTTGTAGAACGAATTACTAAACTCTAAATGAGTTATAACAATTAATTATTCTTATGCAAAAAATTCCTAGTGTTGACTTGCGTGATTTCCTATCGGATGACCCGGTACGCAAACAAAAATTTGTAAATGAAATCGGTAAAGCTTATTCAGATATAGGTTTTGTAGCCTTAAAGGGTCATTTTTTAAACGATCAATTGGTCGAAGATTTGTATCGGGAAGTCAAAAACTTTTTTTCATTACCGGTGGAAGCCAAATCCAAGTATGAAATTCCTGGAATTGGCGGACAAAGAGGTTATGTGTCTTTTGGTAAAGAACATGCCAAAGGAAGATCTGCAGGTGATTTAAAAGAATTTTGGCATTTTGGTCAGTACGTTGAAAAAGAATCCAAATATGCAGCTGAATATCCTGATAATGTTGAAGTTACCGAATTTCCAAAGTTTAATACCATTGGAAAAGAAGCCTATCAAATGTTGGAAAAAACCGGTATTTATGTGCTTCGTGCATTGGCATTGTATTTAGGCTTGGATGAATTTTATTTCGATAAATATGCACATGCAGGAAATAGTATTTTACGACCTATTCATTATCCACCAATCACTTATGAACCCAAAGACGCAGTTCGAGCAGCAGCTCATGGCGACATCAATTTAATCACCCTTTTGATGGGAGCTCAAGGAAAAGGTTTGCAAGTGCAAAACCACAACGGCGAATGGATTGATGCTATGGCTGAACCGGAAGAGTTAATGATTAATGTGGGCGATATGCTTTCGCGACATACCAATAATAAATTGAAATCAACCATTCATCAAGTAGTAAATCCACCCAGAGAATTATGGGGCACTTCGAGATATTCGATTCCGTTCTTTATGCATCCGGTGAGCGATATGCCACTCAATTGTTTGGAAAGCTGCATCGACGAAAACCATCCCAAATTATATGATGATATTACTGCGGGTGATTTTTTATATGAACGGTTGGTTGATTTGGGATTGATTAAGAAATAAAATTCCATATTGATTGCACTATTTTTTTGAACACAGATTTTAAAAATTTTAGAAATTTTAATAATTTGCTTTATATTTATACATTATTAAACGCCATACAGATGAATACAAAAAATTTTCCGCATCAGGAGCTCAGTAAAGAGATTATTGGTATTTATTACCACGTTTACAATGAATTGGGATACGGTTTTCTGGAAAAAGTATATCAAAATGCTTTCGCAATTGAACTGTTATCAAGAGGGTATAAAATTGAAAAACATAAAAAGATAAATGTTTTTTATAAAAATGAAATCGTAGGCGAATATATTCCCGATATTGTTGTTAATAATAAATTAATCATTGAATTAAAATGTGTTGAATTTTTGGTTGAGGCACATGAATGTCAACTAATAAATTATCTTAGAGCTACAGAATGTGAGGTAGGTTTAATTTTAAATTTTGGAAAAGATCCGGAGTTCATTAGAAAAATATTTACAAATAACCTCAAGAAAAATCGGCTACTTTAATAGTACATAAGGCACAAAGAAATAAAAATTAATTTTTGAATTTTTAAAATCTGTGTTCAATATTTAAAGATTATTTTAATCTCTAAAATTTTAAAAATCTGTGTTCTCAATAAAATTACTCAAAATTTTTAAAATCAGCGTTCCAATAATAAAACTATGAACGACCTAAACGAACAACTAAAAAAACTCTTCCCCAACCACGAAGTTTCCAACGAACCGGAACCTGTTGAGGAAAAAAATCACGAATTATTCGTTCAAAAAGAACCTATGATTTGTAAATACGAAAAACGAAAAGGAAAACCTACGACCATTATTTCAGGTTATGAAGGCACAGAGGAAGATTTTAAAATTTTGGCTAAAGAAATTAAGAGTAAATTAGCCGTTGGTGGTAGCTTCAAAGATGATGAAATAATCATACAAGGTGATTACCGTGATAAAATAATGAAAATACTCCAAGACAAAGGCTTTAAAACCAAACGGGTTGGAGGGTAAAATTTAGTATCAAGTTTCAGGTTTCAAGTTACTTTGAATCCAACCTCAGAACCTCAGCTCCTCAGAACCTTAGTACCTCAAAAAAAATGATTCCATCTTCAGAACTAATTCTCAATCCCGACGGCAGTGTTTACCACCTCAACCTAAAACCCGGCCAAATTGCCAATGACATCATTTTTGTGGGTGATCAAAACCGTGTGGAGAAAATTACACAGCATTTTGACAGCATTGAATTTTCTCAGCAAAAAAGAGAATTTAAAACACAAACCGGCGTTTACAAAGGCAAGCGATTAACGGTTATTTCAACAGGAATTGGACCGGATAATATTGACATTGTCATGAACGAGTTGGATGCATTAGTCAACATCGATTTAGAAACTCGTGCGATTAAAAAGGAATTGACTTCGTTAAACATTATTCGTTTTGGCACTTCCGGTTCGTTACAAAAAGACATCCCCGTGGATAGTATTGTCATGAGTCAGTACGGTTTGGGATTGGACAACATGCTTCGCTCCTATTTGATTGATGCTATTTGTGAAACTGAAATAGAAGATGCTTTTATCGCTCAAACCAATTGGGATTTGCGAAAAGGTCGACCATACATCATTAAAGGAAGTGAAAGTTTAGCACAAAAATTGGATAGTCCACACATTTATAAAGGATTCACAGGAACCGTAGGCGGTTTTTACGGTCCGCAAGGACGCGTTTTGCGTTTGGGCATCCAAGACTCTGAATTGAACAGAAAAATGGACGCTTTTGAATACAAAGGCATCCGAATTACTAATTTAGAAATGGAAACGGGAGCTATTTATGGTTTGGGAAAATTAATGGGCCATGAATGTTTGTCGCTCAATGCCATTATTGCCAATCGAGCAACCGGGATATTTAGCGAAAATCCATATCAAGCGGTTAATGCTTTGATTGAATATGCGTTGGATAAATTAGCAAACTAATATTTTTGAAATTTATAGAGAACACAGATTTTAATAATTTGAGAAATTTAAAAAATATTTATCATCATAATTTTTATGATTTTTGATATTTCATAAATCTGTGTTCAAAAAAAATATTTTTATGAATTTAACCCTTGAAACCACCCGCCTCCTCCTCCGTCCGCTTAAAATAAGTGACGCACCAGCCATGTTTGCGATGGACAACAATCCAAACGTGCACAGATACCTTTGGCAAAATCCGACGCAGCACATTGAAGAAACCATAAAAATCATAGAAATGGTTCAAAAGCAATATGTGGATAATAACATTGGTCGATTTGCCAACATTCTAAAAGAAACCGGAGAATTCATTGGTTGGACAGGAATCAAGTTTGTAAACGATCACGTGGAAAATGGCAATACCAATTTTTATGATTACGGCTATCGTTTGGATGAAAAATTCTGGAACAAAGGTTTCGCTACAGAAGCTTCTATTGCTTGGTTAGACTATGGTTTTAATCAAATGAATATTAAAGAAATGAACGCTTATACCCATGCTCAAAATGGAGCTTCCAATCATATTTTACAAAAAGTAGGTTTTCAATTTATGGAAGATTATCCGGATGAGGCTGGAGTTATCTGGAAATGGTGGAAGCTGGAGAACATTAATAAATAGTTGCTTTTAAAACTAAAAAACTGACAGCAGTTAAAATAAACTTAAACAATTTAAATGCATTTTTAAAATAGCTAAATTGCATGGATTCTTTACTTTATATCATGAAAAAAATCCTTTTGTTTATTTTCGTTTTTAGTTCTCTTATTACTTTTTCACAAACAAAAGTTCCAGAATCTCAGAAAATAGAACGTTTGATTCAAATATGGGGGTTATTGAAATACCATCATCCTGAAATCAGTAAGGGAAAATTAAATTGGAACCAGGAATTCATAACCCTTTATGATAAAATTGAAAAAATCGAAACAAACGAACAATTAAATCAAGAACTTCTTTCTTGGATTACTGGCTTTGAAAGTGAATCAACCAAAAAATTGTATAAAAAAACAGTTTATGATCAAGAGAACCTATTTACTAAAAATTACGATTATTCATGGATTGAAACGTCCAATTTTAACCCTATTGTAACATCCAAACTTCATCAAATTAGAGAAAATTCAAACTATGGTGATTTTTACGCATCAATTGATAAACTGAATAATTTTATCAATTTTAAAAATGATAAAGGTTTTGATAGTTTCAATTATAGGATTAAGTCCCACCGCATTTTATTTTTAGCAAGTTTTTGGAACGTCATGAAATACTGGAATGTCAATATTTACCTGACAGATGAACCTTGGAGTGAGGTCCTCAAAAATTTGCAATTAGATTTTATAAATGCAGACACTGAAGAAAAATTTGAGTTCGCAAAAATGAAATTATTTTCAAAACTAAACGATTCTCATTCAGATTATTTCAATGATTATATTTTTAAAAATGTATACAATCGCTTTGCTTCTTTTGGGGGTAAATTGATTAATGATTCTTTAGTAGTGACCACTCTACACAACAAATCGTTAGCGGCAAAAGACAATATAAAATTAAAAGATGTAATTTATGAAATTGAAAATAAAAGCGTAAAGGATTATTTTTATGAAAAATTTAAAGACTTTGGCAGTACATCAAATCTAAACAATGCTAGAAATCTATATTCGTATTATTGGCTGTTGTCGTCAAACAAAGATTCGATGCATGTAAAATTCATTTCTGCAGATAAAAAAATAGAATCTAAATATGTTAAATTATATGAATATGAAACCTATAAACCCGAAGAAAGGGAAAATATTTCAATACCAAAACAAGAAACTTTCTACGAATTAAATACAGATATTGGATTTATTAATCTTGGTAAAATTTCAAAAAAGGAACTAAAAACTGCTTTTGATTCATTTGCCAATAAAAAAGGAATTATCATCGATCTAAGAAATTATCCAACCAAAGTAAACGAAGATGATATAGCGAAATACCTTTATCCAAAGAAAAAAATATTTGTTAAAATTTTAGCACCCTCAAAACCATCATTAGGAATTTATGACATGCAAGCTCCACTCAAGTTTTTAAAAAATCCGTTTGCAGCTGGTTCAAAAAACCGAAAGTACTACAAAGGGAAAATCAATTTATTGGTAAATAGAAGTACTGGTAGTAGGGCTGAATATTTTGCAATGCTTATTCAGCAGTCGCCAAACTGTACTGCTATTGGTGAACAAACTTTTGGAGCTGTAATGAATCGCCATCAAATAATCTTAATTGATAAAACTTCGATTGATTTTACAGGAATGGGAGCTTTTTATCCAAACGATATTGGTGTTCAAAGAAATGGAATTAAAATAGATTATGAAGTAAAAGAATCAGCAAAAAATTACAACCCAAATCAATACATTGAAGAAGCAATTAAAATAATTAATCAGTAGTTCTGAAAAATTAAAATATAAGTTGGTTGAAAAATTAATTTAAACAACCTTAAACAATTTAAACAACCTTAAACAATTTAAACAACTTTAAACTCGAATGAAAACCATCAAAATAGCCGGCGTACCCGAACATTTCAACTTACCTTGGCATTTGTGCATTGAAAACGGTGAATTTGAAGAAGCCGGCATCGATTTAGAATGGACAGACGTTCCCGAAGGAACCGGAAAAATGTGTCAAATGCTTCGTGAAGGAACAACCGATATTGCGGTCATTCTTACCGAAGGTATTGTCAAAGATATCATCAATGGTAACAAGTCATCAATTGTACAAGTATATGTGAAAAGTCCGCTTATTTGGGGAATTCATGTGGATGGAAAATCAAGTGTAAAAGCAGTATCTGAACTTGAAAATGGCACCATTGCTATCAGCCGATTCGGTTCAGGTTCGCATTTAATGGCAGTAGTAAATGCTCAAAATCAAGGTTGGAAGATTCAAAATTTAAACTTTGAAATTGTGAATACCATTGACGGAGCGGTGGAAGCTTTAGCAAATAAAAAAGCTGATTACTTTATGTGGGAACGATTCATGACCAAACCGTTAGTAGACAAGGGTGTTTTTAAACGAATTGCCGATTGTCCGACTCCTTGGCCGTGCTTCGTTATTGCTGTTCGCAATGAAATGTTAGACAAAAATCCTGAAACCATTCAATTGATTTTAGAAATCATCAATGCAACCACAGAAGAATTCAAATATATTCCGAGTATTGATCGAACACTAGCCTCCCGATACCAATTAAATTTAGAAGATATTCAAGAATGGCTGTCGCTTACCCAATGGTCACAAAAGAATTTAGATGAAAAAACGTTAAACAATGTCCAAAATCAACTGTTTGACCTTTCCCTTATAGATAAAAAAGGTACTTTTGCTAAAATTGTCCGTAGCCGTTAGCTAAGCACACTTTTTAGTCAATGAAAGTATTTGAATCAATTAATTTTCAGGATCTTAAAACTAAATTCCAGGTAAAAAAACCTTGGGACGATGTGATTATATTTGTTTTGAATGTTTTAATTGCCATTCCTTTATTCATCATTGCTCATCAAAATTTAAAGGATTTCAATTGGCCCTTTTTTTTAGACCGAATTCTAATTGCGTTTGTTATTTTAGTTGTTATTCAATTGGTATTACGACTAATACGGACCGTTTTAATAATTGGAATTGCAATTTATTTAATCATCTTATTATTTGGTACAGTTTTCGGGAATTATGGCATTGCTAGTGTTTTTCAAGATTATGGATACATGATTTACTCCATGTCTGACAATCCGAATCCACAAGATTTATTCGTTTCGAAGTTATTGCCTTTTCCTAATAAAAAGGAGACGTTACAAGCAGTTGAATATGACCATCCTAAAGTTCGAAATTTTGCTCTATATGCCACAACGAAACATTTTAAAGATATTACAGGTCAAAAAGAACATAGAAAAATAATCCAGTGCTTTGCAGTTTTCAAAGAAATTCGCAACCGCTGGAACTATGTAAACGACCCAATAGGTCAGGAATATATAGCTCGTGCAACCGAAAGTTTGATACATTTTTCAGGTGATTGTGATGACCATGCGATTTTAATGGCTTCGTGTATTAAAGCAATCGGCGGAACTCCCCGTTTGATTCATACAGGTGGACACATCTATCCGGAAATGTTGATAGGAAAAAAAAGTGATCTGGAAGCTGCTAATTATTTAATTAAAAAACTATTATTTATAGAGGAAAGTCGTGGTAAAGAAATTCATTACCACATTGACGAACGCGAACAAATATGGCTAAATCTCGATTATACTGCACGCTATCCGGGCGGACCGTTTATGTCGGAAGAGATTTTGGGAGCTTTGACCTTGAACTAAAACCAATTTTTACGTTTAAAATAAAAGACCATTCCCAACACCAAAACAAACATCGCTCCAATAACAATATAGTAACCATTGGGATTTCTTAGTTCAGGCATGTTTTCAAAATTCATCCCATAAACACCTACAATAAAAGTTAACGGGATAAAAATCACCGATACGATAGTTAGGGTTTTCATTATTTCATTCATTCGGTGACTTTGAGCTGAAAAATAAAAGCTGGAAGCACTCTCCAACGAAGCCATATCATAATCAATTTGGTCCAAAAGCTCCATACTTTTTTGATGCAAACGAGCAAAGAAAGTAAAATTTGATTTTTCAATTCCATTGAAATCATCGTCGTCTTTAATCGATTTTAAATTATACAATGAATCTTTTAAAGGCATAATCGATCGCTTTAAAAAATTCAAATCTTCCCGACATTTCTCTATTCGCACTAAAACATTGGGATCCTGGTTGGATTTTGATTCAAGTAGCAATTTCTCAATCACATCTTCATATTTTTCAATAGTGATATAAAAATTTTCCATCACGGCATCCAACATCAAATACAGCAAAAAATCATTTTTCTTTTTACAAATAATCCCTGCATTAGTTTTGATACGTTCTCTTATATGCGAAAAGAAATCACCTCGTTTTTCTTGAAAGGATACCAAAATATTTTGCTTCAATAAAAAACTTATTTGTTCTACATGCACATTTGCCTCCTCTTTTTCGGGCAAAATCGACTTGATACTGAAAAACAACACATCACCCAATTCTTCCATCCGAGTGCGTTTGGCAACATTCAAAATATCACCGGCAATGTAACTTTCAATTCCCAATTTATCAACTACGGCTTTAATCAAATCAACATCATGTAAGCCGTGAATATTGAGCCACTTTACATCGTCAGATTTTAAAAGTTCATCCAGTTCAACTTCACTCAGGTTCAAATTAGTTGTTTCAGTATATGATTCAGAATTGTACACAAACAATTGCATTTCCACAGGAAATTCACTGTGCTGACCGGTATATTCGTAATAATTCGGTTGAACTTTTCTGCCTTTCTTGTATTTTAATCGTTTCACTTTTTTTTATTTTCTATAAAATTAAGAGTTTTAATTATTTCATTCTATTTTTACATGAATTATTCTTCTTTTTTAGTATGACAACACTCATTATAAATATACAAGAACTATTACAAGTTCGTGAAAACGGAATTTTAAAAGTTTCAGGTCTTGAAATGGCTTTGTTGCCAAGTATAAAAAATGCTTATTTATTGATTGAAAATGATTTAATAGCTGATTTTGGACCGATGAGCCATTGCCCTAAAATAAATGCTGACAAATCAATTGATGCAACAGGAAAAGTAGTTTTGCCTACTTGGTGCGACAGTCATACCCATTTAGTTTATGCCGGAAATAGGATTCAGGAATTTGTAGATCGAATCAATGGTTTAACCTACGAAGAAATTGCTCAACGTGGCGGTGGAATTTTAAACTCAGCTGAAAAATTGAATGCAACCAGCGAAGACGAAATTTTTGAACAGTCGGAATTACGATTACAAGAAGTAATGAAATTAGGCACGGGAGCCATTGAAATTAAATCAGGTTATGGGTTAACGGTGGAAGGTGAACTGAAAATGTTGCGAGTGATTCAACGTTTGAAGCAAAAATATCCGATAGCAATCAAAGCTACTTTTTTAGGAGCACACGCTTTTCCTGCTAAATTCAAAGAAAATCATAGCGGTTATATCGATTTGATTATTAATGAAATGCTTCCTGCAATTGCAAAAGAAAAATTAGCTGATTTCATCGATGCGTTTTTAGAAACTGGCTATTTTTCGGTGGAAGAAACGGAAAAAATCATGGAAGCAGGTAAAAAATACGAACTACTACCAAAAATACACGTCAACCAATTTACTGCAATTGAAGGAATCAAAGCTTGTGTAAAACACAACGCATTGAGTGTAGACCACCTGGAAATTGCAACCGACGATGATATCCAAGCATTAAAAAATTCTGATACGATGCCAGTAGCCTTGCCATCTTGCAGCTATTTTATAAGCATCCCCTACACTCCGGCAAGAAAAATGATGAACGCCGGCTTGCCCTTGGCTTTAGCTACTGATTACAACCCGGGAACAACTCCTTCCGGAAATATGAACTTTGTGGTAGCAACCGCCTGCATCAAAATGAAAATGACCCCCGAGGAAGCTATTAATGCAGCAACCATCAACGGTGCGTATGCTATGGGAGTTTCTGAAACCCATGGAAGTATTACTAAAGGAAAAAATGCAAATATTATCATCACAAAACCCATACATTCTTATTATCAATTGCCGTATGAATTTGGATCGAACCTCATTGAACAGGTGTTCATCAACGGAAACATACTAGAATAAAAAAAGGGGCTAATGCCCCTCTTTCACTATATTCTTTAGAATATTATCTTAAAGAAAAACTGGTTTTTCCAACCAAAGTTCCTTTATCAAAAATATTTACAAAGTACGTTCCTTTTTCAAACCCTTTTCCTGGTAAGTTTTCAGAAACATCCACTGTTGAATTTGCATAAGCAACTTTACTGATAAAACTGTAAGACAAAGTGCTGCCGTTTACAAGTACATCTTTTTTATCACCTAAGACATTGTTTTTACTGTCAATGATCTGAACATAATATTCTTTATCTCCTGATTTTGCCACTGAATTTTCAGCGATTGTAAAGTTTACTTTTAATAAATCTACTCTACTTGCTCTGTCAGTTGCTATTTCTTTGCCTGAACTTTTAACTTTGTAACCGGAAGTTTTTAAGTTTAGAATGGACAATTTAGCAGCCTTTTCAACTGTTTTGGTTAAATCTTCATTTTGTCCTACCAATACTTGGTTGTACTCCTTCGCTTCTACTAAAATTGTTTTAGTACTGTCTAAATTCGTAGTTAAATCTTCATTCAGTTTTTTCAGAGCATCATTTTCGCGAACTAAATTGTTCATTTTTGCTTCTAAAGCAAAATACTGTTGTTTGTATTTACGCATTGAAGCAGCATCGCCTTTTGATTTTTTCAAATCTTCCATTAATTGTATTACTTTTTCGCGTTCTGCAATTAATTCCTCAGACATCGAAGTATTTTCAGCGATCGCAGCATCGTATGTTGTTTTTAAAGCTGCTAAATCTTTTAAAGCTGCCTCTTTTTCTGAAGATTCCGTAGTCAATTCAGTTTCAAGTTGCTTTGAGTCAGAACTCATTTTAAACATGTAGGCTAAACTACCTATTAATAAAAGTGCTAAAACTAAAATGATAGCCTTTAATTTTGAATTGTTGTTTTGTTCTTGATTTTCCATTAAGTTTAATTTTCAACAAAGTTATAGTAATTATTTTAAGGTTTTGAAACTTACAAACGTTTTTTTTACTTTTAAATTGTATTTTTGATTATTATTACACTTATGGAAAACCTGACCCTCTTTAGTTCCTTTGAACTGGGAAAAATTACGAGTCACCGGAGTGGTGAAGTAAAATTTGGCGAAAAGATGTTGACTGCTCCCAAAGGAGTGAACATTACTAATTTTCTGACTGAATGCAAAGCCAAATTTGTGCTGTTAGGAATTCCGGAAGACATTGGTATTCGTGCTAATTTTGGCAGAGTTGGTGCTGCATCCGCCTGGGATAGTGCCATAAAATGTATTGCTAATATTCAGCACAATCGTTTTTGTAAAGGAAGTCAGTTACTTATACTAGGATGCTTAAATGTATCCGAAGATTTAAAAAAAGCTGAAAATTTAGATTTTCAAAAAATTGAAGACCGCAAGCTTTTGTCTCAACTCGTAGAAAAAATTGACAAAGAGGTCGCTCATATACTATTTACCATTGTAAAAGCGGGAAAAATTCCGATTATTATTGGTGGCGGACATAATAATGCCTACGGAAACATCAAGGGAACCGCGTTAGCCAAAGGAAGACCAATAAACGCAGTAAATTTGGATGCTCACTCTGATTTTAGAATTTTGGAAGGTAGACACAGCGGCAATGGTTTTTCATACGCTTTTGATGAGGGATTCTTAAAAAAGTATTTTATATTCGGTTTGCATGAAAGTTATACTTCAAAAAATGTACTGCTTCGATTAAAAGATTTAGAAGACCGTGTTCGATTTAACACCTACGATGAAATTGCCATTCGCAAGGTGAAAAACTTTGAACAAGAACTCAATCAAGCACTTACGTTTGTTAAAAATGATAGTTTTGGTATCGAAATTGATTTAGATTCTTTGCCTAATATCGCTAGCAGTGCGATGACTTTAAGCGGCTATTCAGTGGAGCAAGCACGTCAATTCGTTAATCATTTTGGCCAACATGCCAATGCAGCTTACTTACATATTTGCGAAGGTGCACCGGGTTTAAGTGATGATAAAAATCCGCAATTGATTGGTAAATTGATTGGCTATTTAATTACCGATTTTATCAAAGCTAAAGCAAACTACGCGGCATTATAATCAAGTAGTTTACCGGTTTTTTATTTAGAAAGTCCGTATTGCTAATTAATTGTATCTTTGCGGTCAAATTTAGTATTATGACTTTTCAAGATTTAAATCTACTACCCAATATACAGCACGCATTAACAGATGAGGGTTATACCACCCCTACTCCTATTCAAGAACAAGCCATTCCAATTATTTTAGAAGGAAACGATATCGTTGGTTGTGCCCAAACCGGCACAGGAAAAACGGCTGCTTTTGCCATTCCTATTATACACAATTTACATCGAATGGTGGGCTCTGCTCAAAAAAGGAAAGTTATTCGTGCTCTGATTGTCACTCCAACACGTGAATTAGCCATCCAAATTGGTGAAAGCTTTGACACTTACGGTCGTTACACAAATATCCGGCAGTTAACTATATTTGGTGGTGTTAGTCAAGTTCCTCAAGTAGATCAACTAAAAAAAGGTGTCGATGTTTTGATTGTAACACCCGGAAGACTTTTAGATTTACACAAACAAGGGTACATTGATTTAGACCATTTGCATACCTTGGTTTTAGATGAGGCAGATCAAATGTTGGACATGGGATTTATCAATGATGTAAAAAAAATCATCAAATTAACTCCTGATAACCGACAAACGCTACTGTTTTCAGCAACGATGCCAATTGCCATTCGCGAATTGGCCGATAGCTTTTTAACCAAACCTAAATATGTTTCGGTTACTCCTATCTCATCAACCGCGGAAACTGTTGAACAACATATTTATTTTGTTGGAAAAGAAGACAAACGCAAACTTTTGTATCATTTAATACGAAATGAGCATTTGAATAACTTATTGGTTTTTACACGAACCAAACACGGAGCAGATAATGTGGTAAAAGCTTTAAAGAAAAACGGAGTAAATGCCGAAGCTATTCACGGTGACAAATCACAATCGGCTCGTCAACGCGTTTTAGAAGCATTTAAAAAGAATGAAATTTCTGTTTTGGTAGCCACTGATATCGCCGCTCGAGGAATTGATATTGAAAGTTTACCATATGTGCTGAATTTTGATTTACCAAACATTCCTGAAACCTACGTGCATCGTATAGGTAGAACCGGTCGTGCAGGAAATGGAGGTATTTCCATCTCCTTTTGTGGAAAAGACGAGGAAACTTATTGGAAAGACATTCAAAAATTAGTAAAAGTGAATGTAAAAACCATCAAAGATCACCCGTATCCATGGTCAAATGAACCGGAAACTGCAACTGCAGAACCTGAAAAAAAGGATTTTAGAAATACTACGAAAAAACAAAACCCATCCCGTAAATCGGATGCTTCTAAAAAGAACAAAAAACGCTGGTATTAATGATTGATTAAATACAGTAATTATTAAAAAAATTATTTCTTTAATTTCGAACCAATTTTTTATACTTAATTCGCTTCGGTGTTAAATCTCCTCCCAAACGTTTCTTTTTATTTTCTTCATATTCTGAGAAACTTCCTTCGAAGAAATACACTTGCGAATCGCCTTCAAAGGCCAAAATGTGTGTACAAACTCTGTCTAAAAACCAACGGTCGTGCGAAATAATGACGGCACAACCTGCAAAGTTTTCTAAACCTTCTTCCAATGCTCGAAGCGTATTGATATCCAAATCATTGGTTGGCTCATCCAACAGCAATACATTTCCTTCTTCTTTTAAAGTAATGGCTAAGTGCAAACGGTTGCGTTCGCCTCCCGAGAGTGTCGCTACTTTTTTGTTTTGATCACTGCCACCAAAATTAAATCGACTCAAATAGGCACGTGAGTTTACTTGTCGACCTCCCATCATGATTAATTCCTGTCCATCACAAAAATTCTCCCAAATAGATTTCTCAGGATTAATATTAGAATGGGCTTGATCTACATAAGCAATCTTAACCGTCTCACCGGTAGCAAAAGTACCTTTATCCGGTGTCTCTTCTCCCATAATCATTTTGAAAATGGTAGTTTTACCTGCTCCATTCGGACCAATAATACCAACAATTCCCGCTTGTGGCAGCGTGAAATTTAAATCTTCATACAACAATTTATCGCCAAATGCTTTGGATACGCCTTTGGCATCAATCACATTGGTTCCTAAACGTGGACCGTTTGGAATGTATAATTCTAATTTTTCATCCAATTCTTTTTGATCTTCATTCAGCAACTTGTCGTAGTTCTGTAAACGGGCTTTTTGTTTGGTCTGACGACCTTTGGCACCTTGACGTACCCAATCGAGCTCGCGTTCCAGGGTTTTTCTGCGTTTGGAAGCTACTTTTTCTTCCAATTCCATTCGTTTGGATTTTTGATCCAACCACGACGAATAATTACCTTTCCACGGAATTCCTTCTCCTCTATCTAATTCTAAAATCCATCCCGCCACATTGTCCAAGAAATATCTATCGTGAGTTACTGCAATTACAGTTCCCGGATATTGTTGCAAATGTTGCTCCAGCCAAAGTACCGATTCGGCATCTAAATGGTTAGTTGGCTCATCCAGCAACAAAACATCGGGTTGTTGCAATAGTAAACGACACAATGCAACACGACGCTTTTCACCACCGGATAGCACTTTTATTGGTGTGTCTGAGTCTGGTGTGCGAAGAGCATCCATCGCAACTTCTAATTTGTTGTCAATTTCCCAAGCACCGGCAGCATCGATTTTGTCCTGCAATTCTGCTTGACGATCCATGAGTTTTTGCATTTTATCGGCATCTTCATACACTTCCGGCAAACCAAACATATCGTTGATTTTATTGAATTCATCCAATAATGCGATGGTTTCTGCAGCACCTTCACGCACAATTTCAATTACCGTTTTGGTTTCGTCCAATTGGGGCTCTTGCTCCAAATAACCTACTTTATATCCCGGTGCAAAAACCAAGTCGCCTTGGAAATTTTTATCGATTCCCGCGATGATTTTTAATAAGGACGATTTTCCGGAACCATTCAAACCTAAAATACCAATTTTAGCTCCATAAAAGAAACTCAAATAGATATCTTTTAACACTTGCTTATTCGTGCTAGAGTAAGTTTTGCTCACCTTAGACATTGAAAATATTACTTTCTTATCGTCTGCCATTTTTCTAACTTTTTACTATTCTATTTTTTTTATTTTTTTTGGAATTTGGAATTTCCGTATTGGAATTTATTTAAACTCTTCCCTTTAAAGCATTGAAAACCCAAGCAATCGCCAAAAAACCAATGCCCGTTGCTGCAAACCCCCAACCGGCAACATCATCATATTTAAAAGCTCCCATACCAATTAAAATTATCCCCATGACAATCATAATAAAAGTAGCCCATGCTAAAATTGTGTTCTTATTCATCCCCATCTAAATTTGTGTTAGTTTTTTTGAGGCACAAATATCATGAATTTTGACCGTAAATAAAAGGATTGTGCTGCCTTTTTTGGTAAGTCATTCTGAAAATAAACGAGACTGAGTCTAAATAAAAGTGAAGCTTTTTTGTATATTTGCTCTTCTATTTTAAAATCAGTCTTTTATGGCCATGCCTTTTTCTTCCAAACTATTAAAAATCATCGTTCTTTTAGTAGGTATAAATCTATCCACTCAAGCTCAAGAAAAACATTTAAAAAACATTAAAAAACTAACTTTTGGAGGCGATAATGCAGAAGCTTATTTCAGTCCGGATGGTAGTAAATTAACACTACAAGTCACCAATACAGCCTTTGGAGTTCCCTGTGACCAAATCTTTATGTTGGATTTACAGGAAAAAGAATTCTCAAACAAAAGTCTGAAACTAGTTTCTACAGGAAAAGGACGAACTACTTGCTCGTATTACATGCCTGATGGCAAACATATTTTGTATGCATCCACACATGCCGACAACCATGCATGTCCGGCTCCGCCAAAACCACGTGATGGAAAATATTTATGGGCGATTTATCCTGAATTTGATATTTATATTGCCGATTTACAAGGAAACATAACCAAAAAACTGACCGAAACTCCAGGATATGATGCCGAAGCGGTGGTTTCTCCTGATGGCAAGAAAATTGCTTTTACAAGTATACGAACGGGCGATTTAGAAATTTGGACGATGGATATCGATGGTTCCAATTTAAAGCAAATCACTTCCGGTTTAGGTTACGATGGCGGTTGTTTCTTTTCACACGACAGTAAAAAATTAGTATTTCGTTCGTCACGTCCAAAAAGTCCTGAGGAAATTGCGGATTACAAATCGCTTTTAGCAGATAATTTAGTGGCTCCGTCTGAAATGGAAATTTACACGTGCAATGTAGATGGTTCCGATTTAAAACAAATTACTACTTTAGGAAAAGCCAATTGGTCACCTTATTTTCATCCTTCCGATCAAAAAATCATCTTTTCATCCAATCATCATTCAACCAAAGGTTATGATTTTCAATTATTTATGATTGATGTTACCGGAGAAAATTTGCAACAAATTACGTATGAAAGTGAATTCAATGCTTTCCCGATGTTTTCTCCCGATGGCAAACGTTTGGTTTTTTCAAGTAACAGACAACAAGAAAAAGCTCGTGAAACCAACGTGTATATTGCAGATTGGGTAGATAGTGATCCTGCAGAACTCGCCCAACAAAAATCGCTTAAAAACCACATTACCTATCTGGCTTCCGATGATTTAAAAGGAAGATTGACAGGCTCAAAAGAAGAGCAGCTGGCCGCCGATTATTTAGTAAAAGAATTTAAAAAATTAAAATTGAAACCCTACGACGGTAAAAATTATCTACAGTCATTTGAATACAAAGTCAAATTGAATCCGCAGGATTCGTTAGCCGTAAAAAACAACACCGGTAAAAATGTGATTGCTTACTTAGACAATAAAGCGTCTAAAACAATTATTATTGGTGGACATTATGACCATTTAGGCTTAAACGAACACAATCATTCAACGAAACCAAATTCAAAAGGTGAAATTCACAATGGTGCCGATGATAATGCTTCTGGTGTTGCCGGTGTACTTGAATTAGCACGTATGCTTTCGCAAAACAAAACGGTTGAAAAGGCAAATTACATCTTCGTTTTATTTTCAGGTGAAGAGGATGGTTTAATTGGTTCGAAATTCATGGCGGAAACCATCAAGCAAAAGTATCCAAACGTATCATTAATGATTAATTTAGATATGATTGGACGTTTAAATGCGATGAAAAGTTTGAATGTAGGTGGCGTTGGAACCAATCCGAATTTCACCAAAATAGTGGAGAAAAACAAACCGGCCGGTTTTAATTTGACATTAGACCAAAGTGGCGTTGGACCTTCCGATCATACTTCATTTTACTTGAAAGACATTCCGGTGTTGTTCTTTTTTACGGGAACCCATGATGATTATCACAAACCAAGTGACGATGAAGAAAAAATCAATTATTACGGTGTGCGAAACATCGTTGATTATGTTTTTAGAGTTTCCAATGAAATTTCAGAACTTGACAAAGTGGAATTTGTAAAAACCAAAACCACCGCTTCAAAAAGTGCTCCCAAATATAAAGTCACTTTAGGAATCATGCCGGATTATACCGATCACGGAGATGGTTTACATATTGACGGAGTTACTGAAAATCGTCCCGCTCAAATCGCAGGAATTTTAGAAGGTGACATTCTGACAAAAATTGGAACTTGCGAAATTAAAGAAGTTTACGGTTACATGGACTGTCTTTCTAAAATCAATGCCGGTGACGAATTACCGGTAACCGTTTTGAGAAACGGAGAAGTAAAAGTGCTGATGGTTAAATTTTAAATTGCTTATACTTACTTTCAAAAGGTAACCGCAAATTCGAAAATTAGATTGATGCTTCAATATATATATATATATTGCGTATTTGCGGTTTTCGTTTAAAACACTTCTAAAATATCCTGTGAATAAAATCGTGAACTGTTAGGCGTATTTTTAATTAAAAATCTTCACCAGCATTTCATTCAACAAATCTGCTTCCTTTAAATTATTTGCTCCTACGCCTTTGCTTTTGGCATCTACATCTCGCAATGCAGAGACAATAGCACTTACTTTTTTCATCGGATAGTTTTTCAAGGCCACGTCATAATCTTTTACAAAATAAGGGCTCACTTTTAAAACTTTTGCTACATTTCCGGGAGATCGATCCTTTAAACCATGGTATTGCAACAGATTAGAAAAAAAAGCAAAAACTTGTCCCGTTGTTAAAACCATAGGATACTCCTTTTTATTCTGTGCAAAGTGATTAGCGATTTTGTAAGCTTGTAATTGGTTGCGATCACCGATCGCTTTTCTAAATTCAAACACATTATAATCCTTACTGAAACCTATATTTTCTTCAATATGATTAGGTGTGAATGTGGTTCCTTTGGGTAAGATTATCTTTAGTTTTTCCAATTCATTATTGATTTTGCTCAAATCGGTCCCTAAAAACTCCACCAACATTGCGGAAGCTTTCGGTTCAATGTGATAGCCTTTGCCTTGTAAAACGCGTGAAATCCATGTTCCTACTTGATTGTCATACATTTTTTTACTTTCAAAAAGAACGCCTGCTTTCTCAATCAACTTCGGTAATTTTTTACGTTTATCTAAGGTTTTGTATTTGTAAGCAAGGACTAAAACTGTAGTAGGCTGAAGGTTTTCTACATAACTGTCCAGTTTATCAATGGTACGCGACAAATCCTGGGCTTCGCGAACAATAATTACCTGACGATCAGCCATCATCGGATACCGTTTGGCAGATGATATTACATCATCCATCGAAACATCTCTTCCATACAACACTTGTTGATTAAAAGCTCTTTCATCTTCGGTAAGGATATTGTTTTCGATAAACTCCGTCAACTTATCAATATAATAAGGTTCTTCACCCATCAAAAAATAGATAGGTTTAATGTTTCCTGCTGTGATATCTTTAATTATTGCAACTACTTCATCCATGTGGCTGGTATAACTTTAAATTGGATTTCGTTCAAAATTAGTACTTTTGTTTCATGCAAAAATTGAATTTCCCCGAATATTCCTTTCGCTTCAAAAATAGTGAAAATAAAGTGTCTGTTTTTGATGAAATCAGGAAAAAATTTGTAATTCTTACACCGGAAGAATGGGTCAGACAACACGTGGTTCAGTTTCTAATAGTTTCAAAAAAATACCCAAAGTCTTATATCAACGTCGAGAAATCCATTCAAATCAATGGTTTAACCAAAAGATACGATGTAGTAGTATTTTATCCAAATGGCACAATTTTCCTTGCTGTAGAATGCAAAGCTCCGGAAATAAAAATTTCACAGGAAACATTCAATCAGATTGCCCGATACAATTTAAATTTAAAAGCCAGTTATTTAATGGTGACCAATGGTTTGAATCATTATTTTTGCGAAATGGATTTTGAAAATGAACAATACAATTTCCTGAAAGAGTTACCTGCATTGGATTTAAAAAACAACTAATTGGAATACTTTGAATAAAATTGCAATTGTCATATTAAATTGGAACGGTCGTAAATTATTGGAGCAATTTATTCCCTCCATCGTGCAGTTTTCTGAGGGAGCTACAATTTATGTGGCTGACAATGCTTCTACCGATGATTCCGTTGCCTTCATACAAACGAATTACCCACAAATAAAAATCATTCAAAATAAAGACAATTTCGGATTTGCCAAAGGCTATAATGAAGCTTTGAAAGAAGTAGAAGAAGAAATATATGCCTTAGTCAATTCCGATATTGAAGTCACCGAAAATTGGTTGCAACCCATTCTTGACATTTTTGAATCTGATGCAAAGGTGGCAATTATACAACCAAAGATTTTAGATTTCAAAGACAAAACCCGCTTTGAATATGCCGGTGCCGGCGGTGGATTCATCGACAAATATGGCTATCCGTTTTGTAGAGGACGTATTTTTGACTCGATTGAAACCGATAATGGTCAGTACGATGATACTTGTGAAATTTTTTGGGCGTCGGGAGCGTGTTTCTTCATTCGTAAAGAAGTCTATCGTAAACTAAATGGTTTTGACGACCACTTTTTTGCCCACCAAGAAGAAATCGACCTATGCTGGCGGGCTTTCAATACTAATTGGCTGGCAATGTATTGTGGGAACTCAACTGTTTACCATGTGGGTGGTGCTACGTTACATGTTTCTAATCCGAATAAAACCTATTTGAATTTTAGAAACTCCTTGCTCATGTTGGTCAAAAATGTTCCTAAGAATAAAATGTTTACAGTACTTTTCGTCCGATTGATTTTGGACGGAATTGCCGGATTTCAATTTTTATTTAAAGGCAAACCCGGACATTTTTGGGCAGTTCTTCGTGCTCATTTTTCATTTTATTTTTTATTTCGTTCAGCCTTGCAAAAAAGAATTAAAATTGAACAAAAAAAATACTACAAGATAAATAGTATCGTATATGGTTACTTTGTTAAAAAAATAAAGCTTTACAAAGAACTTATTAACTAATTTTTATCACAATAAAGTTTAACAAATATAGTTTTAATAACTAATTTTGTACAAATCTTAAAATCGACTAAAAATGAAAAGAATTGTTTTATTTATCAGTGTAGTAGCATTGAGTTTGGGTTCTTGTGGAACCAAGAAGAAAATTGCCGATTTAGAAGCAAAGAATAAAGAGTGTCAGGATTTATTGAATTCAACAACTGTAAAGTTGAATTTGTGTTTATCTGAAAAAGATATTTTAAACAATCAAATTGCTGATTTGAAAAAAACAAACACTGATTTGATTAGTAATGTGGGGAATATTACCATGTTATCTACAAAAGGTGCTGAAAATTTAGAGAAATCTTTGGAAAGTTTGAAAGAAAAAGATCTTAAAATTACTCGTTTACAAGATGCATTGACCAAAAAGGACAGCGTAACCTTAGCCTTAGTGACAAGCTTAAAAAGTTCAGTAGGTATCAGTGATCCGGATATTGAAATAAATGTTGAAAAAGGAGTGGTAATGATTTCGATTGCTGACAAATTACTTTTCAAATCAGGTAGCTACGACGTAAGTGACCGTGCAAAAGAAGTTTTAGGTAAAGTAGCTAAAGTAGTGAATGAAAGACCTACTTTTGATTGTATGGTTGAAAGTCATACAGATAGTGTTCCTTATAGAAATGGGGTCTTATTGGATAATTGGGATTTGAGTGTAAAGAGAGCTACTTCTGTTGTTAGAGTATTGGTAAACGACCACAAAGTAAGTGCCAAACAATTAATTGCAGCAGGTAGAAGCGAGTTTATTCCATTAGTTCCAAACACGACCTCTGAAAATCGTGCTGCAAACAGAAGAACTCGGATTATCGTAATGCCAAAAATTGACGAGTTTTACGAGATGATTGAAAAAGAAATGAAAAATCAAAAAGAAGGTAAATAATTAATTATTTCTTTAATCAAATAAAAAAATGCCTCAATTTCTTGAGGCATTTTTTGTTATAAAAAGTCGATACTACCTTTTCCTTCACGAACTACAACAGGCTCAAATTCCGACAAATCAATAATCGTAGAAGCAACGTTATCACCGTAACCGCCATCAATCACTACATCTACCAAATGCTGCCATTTTTCAAAAATCAATTCCGGGTCGGTTGAATACTCCAAAACCTCATCTTCATCGTGAATAGATGTAGAAACAATTGGATTGCCTAATTGTTTAACCAGTTCAAGTATAATTGAATTATCAGGTACCCGAATACCCACAGTTTTTTTCTTTTTAAATTCTTTGGGTAAGTTGTTGTTTCCGGGCAAAATAAAAGTATACGGTCCCGGTAAAGCTCGTTTCAATATTTTAAAAGTGGCTGTGTCAATTTGCCGAACATAATCAGAAATATTGCTCAAATCATGACAAATAAACGAGAAATTCGCCTTATCTAACTTAATCCCTTTGAGTTTTGCAACACGCTCTAAAGCTTTGGAATTGGTAATATCACAACCCAAACCGTAAACCGTATCGGTTGGATAAATCACCAGTCCGCCATCTTTTAATACCTTGACAACTTTTGCAATTTCCTTTTCGTTGGGATTATCAGGATATATTTTAATAAATTGTACCATGGCTTTTTAAAATTATCAGGTGCTAAAATACATTAGAAATTAGAACTTTTATAATTTGTGTCTGCTTTTCCATAAAAAAAGCCCTGCAAAACAGGGCTTTTGAAATTATATGCATTGAAAATTATTGCTGAGCAACAATTTCATAAGGCAATTCTACAACAACATCTCTATGTAAACGGATAGTTGCAGCATATTTACCTGTTCTTTTTACGGTTCCAGAGGTAATGTATTTTCTCTCGATTGGTTGACCAGCTGCTTCTAAAGCCTCAGCAATGTCAATATTTGTAACCGATCCGAATAATTTTTCACCACCTGCTTTTGCATTAATTTTGATGTCTAAGCCAGCTAAACTTTCGGCTACTTTCTTAGCATCATTTACAACTTTTTGCTCTTTATGAGCTTTTTGTTTTAGGTTTTCAGCCAAAACTTTCTTTGCAGAAGGAGTTGCTAATGAAGCAAATCCCTGTGGAATCAAAAAGTTTCTACCGTATCCTGGTTTTACAGAAACGATATCGTCTTTAAAACCTAAATTTTGAACGTCTTGTTTTAAGATTAGTTCCATGTTGATGTCCTTTTTTATAGAAGTTAGCCCGCCAATGACGAGGCAACAACTTAATTAATTATTATTTTAATAAATCCGCCACGTATGGCATTAATGCAATGTGACGAGCTCTTTTTACGGCAACTGACACTTTGCGTTGATATTTCAATGAAGTACCTGTTAAACGACGAGGTAAAATTTTACCTTGCTCATTTACAAATTTCAATAAAAAATCGGCATCTTTATAGTCAATATATTTAATACCTGATTTTTTAAAACGACAATACTTTTTAGTTTTGTTCGTATCTATGTTCAAAGGAGTAAGATATCTGATATCTCCTTCTTTTTTTCCTTTAGCTGATTGCTCGATTGTTGACATAGTGATTACGCTTTAACTTTTAATTTTTCTCTTCTTCTTTCTGCCCAAGAGATTGCATGTTTGTCAAGACTTACAGTCAAGAAACGCATAACTCTTTCGTCACGTCTAAACTCAGTTTCAAAACCAAGAATAACTTCACCTGGCACAGTGAATTCGAATAAATGGTAAAAACCACTTTTCTTGTGTTGGATTTCATAGGCTAATTTTTTTAAGCCCCAATCCTCTTTGGATACCATCTTTGCTCCTCTAGAAGTAAGGTAATCTTCAAACTTACTCACTGTTTCCTTTACCTGTTGTTCAGATAAAACGGGATTCAAGATGAAAACAGTCTCATAATGATTCATAATAATTTACTTTAAAAATGTTAAATTGGGTGCAAAAATAGTGAATTTTTTTTAATTGACAAGTGCTAAACAGATATTTTCGATGTAATGCAAATAATCGACGAAATGCTTGTTTAATTAGATGAAATACAATATGTTTGCTGCTCCAAATCTATAATGAATTGTATTATGAAACT
>NZ_JBILTE010000102.1:0-9833 GCF_044371705.1 Flavobacterium sp.
TTTCAAAAGTGGTACAATTTCATCATTCGTCTGATACGGTTGCTCTGATAGAAAAATAGCTTCGTTACGGCTTTTGTTTCCAACTCGGTGGATGGAAAGGGATTCGATGTGGGCGTTGAAAAGGTTGATCATTATGGGTTGTAGTTGTTTAAAAGTTTAAGATTGTTTAAAGTTGTTTAAAAGTTTAAAACTGTTTACGGTTTGATAAACTTTGTCCCTTTAAAATCGTTGTTATTTAAATAGGTGATAAAATTGTGGATTTTGATGCTCAGTTTTTCATAGTCGGCAACTAGCATGTTGAGTTTTTCTTCGGTGATATAGTCGTTATCAAAAACTCGATACAATTGCGAACGGCTTTCACCGGCTGAACCTTTTGCAACAGATAAAAATTGTTTAAATTCTCCATTGCCATTTCTTTCAAATCCTTCTGCAATATTATCCATTACTGAACCGGAAGAGCTTTTAATTTGACCTTTAAGTTTAAAGTCGGTTTTTAAATCTGTTGTTTTAGAAAGTAAAATTATTTCTTTGGATAATCTTCTGGATTCTTGCCATATTTCTAAATCTTCAAATCTTTTGATGGTCGCCATAACAATTTTAAACTTTTAAACAATTTTAAACAACTTTAAACCTTTCAATTCCAGTTCTCCTCAAACCCAAAGTCCTCAAAAGAATCATCTCCACCTTCAAACATGTCTAAATCGTCTTCGTCTAAATCGTCTTCAAATTCAGTGAAAAGTGAATCGTCGTCGGCTTCAAAAGTCGGGTCGTTGCCAACAAGCGGCATTAAACCTAATGAATACAATAGTTCCGGATACGTTGCACCGGCTTGTTTTTCTTCAATGGCGGCTAATTCAACTAGGAACGACCACATATTCAAGAAATCATACACATAAATGATTTTGGTTTGCTTTTCATAAAGCATGTCTTCCAAAGCCAAATCACTCATAATTCGCATTTCACCCGGAGTATCGCCGGTGTCAAAAAGCGGAATTTCATCTTCTTGGTTCCAATTATCATCGCAGGTATAAAAGGAAGCCATTTCGCTGCCGTCAAATCCAAAAGCGTTGACAATAGCATTGTGTAAATCTTCTAAGGTATCGGTACTTTCAATGGCTAAATCTCTGAAAATATCTTCTTCCGTATCGAGTATTACCCGTAATTTATAAATCATCTTCGTTGCATTTTTAAGGAAGGCAAAAGTAACGAATATTTACGATTTATGTTTTATGATTGCAGATTTGTTGAAAAGATTTTGGATGTTACTAATTGATTATTTTTCGCGTGCAACAACAACATAATCGTTTTTGCATCTTTAATCTCCCCATTATAAACCATTGTCATTGCTTGTTCAAAAGCCAGTTCCATTACTTCAATGTATTCATGTTCAGTCGCCAATCCGCCGCCTTCACTGACTTTCATTTCAGGTTGGTATTCGGCGGTAAAAAAGTAGAGTATTTCTGTAACAGCTCCCGGTGACATGTAGGCTTCAAAGACTTTTTTCACTTCGTGAATGCGGTAACCGGTTTCTTCTTCGGTTTCGCGTTTGATGCAGTCTTCCGGATTTTTTTCGTCTAAAAGTCCGGCACAAACTTCAATCATCATGCCGTTTTCATTGCCATTTAAAAAGGTGGGCAAACGAAATTGTCGGGTTAAAATAACGGTTTGCTTTTCTTTGTTGTATAATAAAATAGCTGCTCCATTTCCCCTGTCGTAGACTTCACGTCGTTGTACTTCCGGTTCGCCATTTTCAGGTGTGAAGTTGTACGTGACTTTATTTAGTAGGTACCAATTATCGGAAAGTAATTCCGTTTTGGTGATTTCGATTTTTGGGTTCATTGAAATATTTTTTCATGATTTACAAATATCATAAACTAAAATGAAGAAATGAAGTTTTTATTTGATTTGAGAAAATGAATTTTCATTTTTTTTATTTTTAAAACCATTAAGATATTAATTTTCATTAAGTATTTGCAGGTTTAAACCGAAATGAATAAAACTTAATTTTCTTAATTCCAAAATGGTTTAAAAAAACAATTCATCCTTCCATTTTAACAACTCAGTAACTTTCAATTTCCATTGCTATTTGTTTGTAGCAACTTTGTCTCATCAAAATCAAACCCGATGAAAACTTATATAACTTTAGTAATCATATTCGTTTCACTTTTATCATTTAGTCAAAATGTTATTTCCGGAAAAGTTGTCGATGAAAAAGAGCAACCCATTACAGGAGCCAATGTTTATCTAGAAGGAACCTATGATGGCGGTTCAACCGATGAAAACGGTCAGTTCAATTTTACTACGCAAGAAACCGGAACCAAAACATTGATTGTTAGTTTTCTTTCTTTTGAAACATATTCGAAAGCGATAGATGTTAGTCAGTTTCAAAATCAAACCATCAAGCTAAAAGAGAGTGTCAATGTTTTAGATGCTGTAATTTTAACTGCAGGTACCTTTGAAGCTGGAGATAAGGCTCGTGTTTCTGTTCTAAAACCATTAGACATTGTCACAACCGCAGGTGCTGTTGGCGATATTATTGGTGCATTGGCAACATTACCGGGTGCTCAAACAGTAGGCGAGAGTAACCGACTTTTCGTTCGCGGTGGAGAAGCCGATGAAACCCAAACCTTTGTAGACGGTTTGCGAGTTGCACAACCTTATGGTGCAACTGCCAATGATTTGCCCACTCGTGGTAGATTTTCTCCATTTTTATTCAGTGGAATTTCATTTTCAACCGGTGGTTATAGTGCCGAATATGGCGAAGCACTTTCAAGTATATTGTCGTTAAATACCAATGATGATGTGCTTCAGGAACAAACCGAAATTTCATTGATGACCGTAGGTTTAGGGTTGGGAAACACGCAGCAGTGGAATAAGAGCTCGCTCACTTTTAATTTAAATTATACCAATTTAGCTCCGTATCAATTATTGGTTCCTCAAGAAGTTGATTGGAATAAACCATTTCAATCATTAACAGGTGAGACTGTTTTCCGTCACCAATTTAAAAATGGGTTATTAAAAATTTATGCTTCCTTAGATGTTGCGACTCTTGATTTAAATCAAGAAGATATCAATCAACCCGAAAAAGTTCGTTTCGATTTAAAAAACAATAACTTTTATGGAAATGCCTCGTACAAAGGGACTTTTGGAAATAATTGGTCCTTGCAAACAGGAATGAGTTACGGAATCAGTTTAAACGAAATAGGTATTAATACAGACGCTATTGAAAGTGCTGAATATGCAACACATTTGAAAGCTAAAGTTTCTAAAAAATTGACCGAACGGGTTAAATTAACCGGTGGTGCCGATTATTTTATTACAAAGTTTGACGAAGATTTTATTCCTTTCGAGCAAACATCGTTTTCATCCGGATTTGAAAATACGATTGCGGCAGCTTACGTTGAATCAGATATTTTTTTTAGCAAAAAAACAGCATTGAAATTAGGTCTTAGAGCTTCACAAAATCAACTTTTAGACGAGTTTCATGTGTCGCCTAGAGCCTCTTTCGCTTATAAAGTTTCAAAAAACGGTCAGTTTTCGTTTGCCTACGGCGATTTTGTGCAAACACCAAGACAGGAATATA
The DNA here is from genome assembly GCF_044371705.1 of Flavobacterium sp. GTDB lineage: Bacteria > Bacteroidota > Bacteroidia > Flavobacteriales > Flavobacteriaceae > Flavobacterium. The sequence goes on from NZ_JBILTE010000102.1 coordinate 3,584, forward strand.
TTAAATACGAAGCCAATTTTAAATCGGAAAAAGCATCCCACTTCATTTTGAATTATCAATACAATAAAGAAGGGCGTACGTTTCGTGCCGAGGCTTATTATAAATCGTATGATGATTTGGTAACGTTTGATTCCCAACAACCGCAGTTTGATTCGGATTACAATTCAAACGGGAACGGATTCGCACAAGGACTTGACATTTTCTGGAGAGATAATAAAACATTTAAAAATACCGAATATTGGGTTTCCTATTCGTTCATTGATTCAGAGCGATTGTACCGCAATTTCCCGATAGCGGCACAACCCAGTTTTATTGCAGACCATACGCTTTCTATTGTTACAAAACATTGGATTGAAGATTGGAAATCGCAAATCGGATTTTCATATACTGTAAATTCAGGTCGTCCTTACAATAATCCAAATGAGGCAGAATTTATGAATGGGATGACCAAACCGTTTCAAAATCTAAGTTTCAATTGGGCTTATTTGATTTCGCAACAAAAGATACTGTATTTCTCTGTTTCGAATATCTTGGGGACCGAAAACGTGTTTGGATATCAATATGCAAACACACCTGATGTTAATGGCGATTTTCAACGAAGAGCCATTGGTCAGCCTGCTGATCGATTTTTCTTTATAGGTTTCTTTTGGACCATAAGTGATGATAAGAAATCGAATCAGTTGGATAATCTATAGGTGCTAAGGTTCTGAGTGACTAAGGCTCTAATGTTGAAAAGGTCACTCATTATTATCAGATGCCTTAGCAACTAAGTACCTCAGAACCTCAGGGCCTCAGAAATAACAATTCATCACCAAAAATCAACAACTCAGTCAAACTCCTTTTCAAAACCACTTTTTTCAACTGAAATTTGTTTCATCAAAAGAGTTAAACAATAGTAAACTTTTAAACAACCTTAAACAACCTTAAACAATCTTAAACAATCGTAAACAATTTTAAACTTTTAAACTTTTACATCATGACAAAAATTATCGTTACCATCGTTTTATTAGTTACCACACAATTATTTTCCCAAAGTCAGTACGAACAGGGAATGAGTAAAGCCTTCGCTCTTTGGGGAGAAGGAAAGAATACCGAAGCATCTGACCTGTTTGCACGCATCGCTTCTGCAGAAAAAAACAATTGGTTGCCCAATTACTATGTAGCATTTGTAAATACTTCTGCAGCTTTTGAAACCAAAGACAAAGATCAAATCAATGCGTTGCTAACAAAAGCACAAGCAGCTTTGGATGTAGAAATAGCACAGCAACCGAACAACGCCGAATTATTAGTTTTGCAAGCAATGATTCACACCGCTTGGATTGCATATGACCCAATGACCAATGGCATGAAATTGTCCGGAAAAGTGATGGAACTATATGGAAAGGCAGAGGTGATTGCCCCAACCAATCCACGCGTGGTTTTTGGAAAAGCTGAATTTGAAATGGGTTCTGCTCAATTTTTCGGAACGGATACCCAACCAATCTGTGCACAAATTGCAAAATCAATCGAACTTTTTGCTACTTTTAAACCTGAGACTGCTTTTCACCCAAATTGGGGATTAGAGCGAGCAAAGGAAGCATTAGACGCTTGTAAATAATTACGAACATGAATAAATTAATCAAAGAATTTCCGCGAGCAACCGCAATTGTAGTAGGCATATTTGTTGTGCTTATACTTTTAGAAGTAATTACAGGCGGACAAGTAACTTGGAATAGTGAATTAGCAGTAAGTTTTGGTTTTACCATTCTTTACGGATATTCTTTGTATTATGCCAATGCTATTCTTTTCATGCAGTTGGACCATTATTTTAAAGAGGAACGTTTTTCTCGCAAACGTCTTTTTATTGGAGCTTTTGCATCATTTATATTTTCAATTTTGGTGATTTTTTTATTGCGAATCTTTGAAGATGTTGTAATTGAAGGTAAATCATGGGAAGCATTTTTAGCAGGGGAGCGACCTGCAAATTACTTAATTTCCATCGTACTTACTTTTATTGTTACCTTAGGAATACATGCTTTTTATTTTTACAAAGCCTATCAGGAACATAAAGTAAAAGAACAAAAAGTAATTGCCGGAACCGCATCGGCACAATTTGAAAGTTTAAAAAATCAAATAGATCCGCATTTTTTGTTCAACAGTTTAAACGTTCTAAGTTCGTTAATTGAAGAAAATCCGGAGAATGCTCAAAAGTTTACCACATCTTTGTCTAAAATATACCGCTACGTTTTGGAGCAAAAAGATAAGGAGTTGGTTCCGGTTGAAGAAGAATTGACTTTTGCCAAAACGTATATGAACTTGTTGAAGATGCGTTTTGAAAATAGTATCACTTACGAATTGCCTGAAGGATTTGCTAATGATGAAGCAAAAGTGGTTCCGCTCTCGTTACAATTATTATTAGAAAACTGCATCAAACACAACGTGGTAAGCGAGAGTAAACCGTTGCATATAAAAATTTATACAGAGAATAACCAATTGGTTGTTGAAAATAATTTGCAAAAGAAGGAAATTCTCTCAGACAGAAAAGGAGTTGGGTTGCAGAATATTGTCAATCGATATGCCATCATTACTCAGCGAAAAGTGTTGGTAGAAGAATCAGAAAAATCATTTAAAATAGTACTACCTATATTAACAAAACAAATTTCAATTATGGAAACACAAATGAAATACAACGAGAACACGGCTTACTTAAGAGCCAAAGATCGAGTAGAAAAACTCAAAGGTTTTTACGGGAATTTAATTTCCTACTGCGTGGTAATTCCAGTTTTAATTATCGTGAATTTAAATACATCTAAATTTCAGTGGTTTTGGTTCCCAATGTTAGGTTGGGGAATGGGCTTGACTTTCCATGCATTAGAAACTTTTGGTTACGGAAAATCCTGGGAAGAACGTAAAATTCAGGAAATTTTAGAGAAAGAGGACAAACAGAAAAACACATGGAATTAAAAGTATCATTTATGGAAACTAACGAAGAATACGAAAGATATCAAAAAGCAAGTAAAAAAGTTCAGGAAATAAAAGGCTTTTATAGTCACTTAATTGCCTACGTATTTGTGATTCCGGTTACTGCATTTATAAACATAAAGTATACACCCGAACATTATTGGTTTTTTTATCCGATGATAGGGTGGGGAATAGGAGTACTGTTTCACGGAATAGGTGTTTTTGGCACCGATACTATGTTTAGTAGTGATTGGGAACATCGAAAGATCAAACAATTTATGGAAGAGGAAAAAAACAAGAATAAATAGTAATTAAAAAGTATCAATTATGAATTCTCAAGACGAAATAAAATACCAAGAGGCTCTTAAACGAGTAAAAAAAATTAAAGGATTTTACACACATGCTATTGTGTATGTAATAATCAATTTAATGATTATAATTGTGAATTATCAAAATTTAGATCCGGGAGAATCGTATTTTCAGTACAAAAATTTTACGACACTCTTGTTCTGGGGAATTGGCTTAGTGGCCCACGGATTCTCAGTTTTTGTTCCACAATGGTTTTTAGGTAATAATTGGGAAGAACGAAAAATTAAGGAACTAATGGATAAAGAGAAGAATAGTAAGTGGGAATAGTTGTCAGTAATCAGTTTTAAGTGTTCAGCTTTTACCCATAATTCATAACCACATACTAGCATGAAAATCATCATTATCGAAGACGAAAAACCGGCCGCACGTTTGTTGCAACGTAAATTAGAAAAAGTAGGTTTACAGGTGGATACACTTTTACATTCTGTGGAAGAATCGTTGGAGTGGTTTCAGAACAATGCTCATCCGGATTTGATTTTTTTAGATATTCAATTATCTGATGGGTTGTCTTTTGAGATTTTTGAACAAATCGAAATCAAAAGTGCGGTTATTTTCACGACTGCTTTTGATGAATATGCTTTGCGAGCCTTCAAATTAAACAGTATTGATTATTTGCTAAAACCGATTGATGAAGACGATTTATCAATTGCAATTACAAAATTCAAAAATCAATTTCAAAAAAGCATTATTTCATCCTTAGATTTTGAAGCCATTAAGCGAATGTTAGTGAATCCGATTGAAAGAACATTTAAACAGCGATTTACCATCAAAATTGGGGAACGCCTTAAAATGATTCCGTTAGACGAGGTGGAATGTATTTACAGCGAAAATAAAGGAACCTATTTACACACCTTGGATAACAGGAATTATTTAATCGATGGTACGTTAGATCATGTAGAAACGGAATTAAATCCGGAACAATTTTTCAGAGTTAGCAGAAAATTTATTATTCCACTAAAATCAATCAAAGATATATTAGTCTATAGCAATTCGCGTTTAAAAGTCATTCTTCCAACCTACAAAGAGGATGAGGTCATTGTGAGTCGCGAACGGGTAAATGATTTTAAGGAATGGTTGGGGTAAAAAAAAGACTGTCAACAAATCTGACAGTCTTTTTTTAAAACATTTGATAGTTTATAATTTAGAATTCTTCAAATTCCTGAGTTTCATTTCTGTTTGCTTTTCGCACATTAATAGCTTTGTTATCGGCACCTGTTACAAAAGCAACAAATTCAATGTTATTACTATTAGCAATATTAGCAGGAATTGGAACAGAAAAAGTTTTAGTATAAGTATTTCCAACCTTTGTTTCTTCCGAGGCAATTGGTTCTCCAAATAAAGGCGTAATGCATGATCTTAAAACGTGTTCGTGCTCAAAATCATTTATATAAGGCAATCCACCGTAAAAAGCGGTATAGTTTACTTGGTCGTAAATTAAATCATTTTCTAAGACATACACCACTAATTTCAGATTTTCAAAATCTTTGCTAAATTTTATATTTACGTCAAGGTTAATAGTAGTTGCGGTGACTTGATTTGACATCGATACACCAAGTTTTGGATTATCACCTTGAGTTAAATTAATTACTTGAGTAATGTTGTTTTGTTCAAGTGGCTGCCAGCGTGTCATTCTATTTAAAAGAGCTTTTGGGTAACCCGCCATGTTTAAAACAGCCTCTAAAGAACTTGTGTCATAATTGTATGGATCATACGCTGCATCAGCCGGATTAGAGCTGGAACGATGAATACCTACCGGAACAACATATTCCGATTGTGCACGAGCGAGTTCAATTGCATGTGAAACGCGTGGACAATTACCACACCACGTTCCGGTGTAGTCTTCTATTAAAACTCTTTTAACAAAGTTTGTTTCCGAACCATCATGAAAACGCACATTTATGGGTTCAGAAAGTACACTGTAGTATTTAGCTTGCACTGCATAAGTCCCTACCTCAGTAGTTGTAAATGAATCTCCTTCAATAGGAGTGTTATTTACAAGTATCGTAGCATCTTCAGTAACTATCTCACCTGAATTGGTTGTTACAGTAAAAGTGATTGTTTCTCCAATTACTTTAATTGATTTATCAGTTGTTAATCCGATTGAGTCAACAGATTCTAAAATTTTGTAATCTGTTGTGCAAGAAAAAAGACTAATTACGAGTAATAAAAATCCAAAAGCACTAAATTTATTCATGCGATTTTATTGTTTGATAATTTTTACATTCGAAGAAATACCTTCAGCGTTTGTAAAACGGGCAATATAAATTGAAGTATTCAAATTACTTAAGTTTATGTTTTGAGAACCTTCAGTAAAATTTAATTCTTTCACTAATTGTCCGTTTAAATTATAAAGTGACAGATTTCCTTTAGCAGCAGCCGAGAATAAAAAATCATCAGCAACGACAGTATTTGTAACTGAAATCCCTAAGTTGGATAAACCTTCAAGTGTATTTACACTTAAATTTGGGACATATCTGTAGGTAAAAGTAATCGCATTGGCTTCAGAACCTAAGGCATATACAGAAAACACATAGTCCATTACACCTCCGGTACCCAAATTAAAATTTACAAAATGATCTCCTTGCGACGGATTACTTTGACCGGGAGCTAAAGGATTTGGATAATCAGGATATACTCCGTTTAGGGCAACACTATCAAAACAAGAACCGCCATAACACAATTCGAAATTTGAACCTGTGGCGTTCACTAAGCCAATACATTTAATTTTGATATCTTGAGGAGTTGTTGAAATATTTTTTACTCTAAAATTTAAGTAAGCTGTAGAACCTACTGTTTCAAAAGGAATAATCATTCCATTAGTAATAATTGTACCATCTGATTTTTTAAACTCCACTTGGGCAAAAGTGTTTAAAAATAGAAAACTAAGAAGGACGGTGTAGGTAATTTTTTTCATAGAATTTTTAATTTATCTTTTGCAAAT
>NZ_JBILTE010000103.1:0-9815 GCF_044371705.1 Flavobacterium sp.
TGGGTGCAAAAATAGTGAATTTTTTTTAATTGACAAGTGCTAAACAGATATTTTCGATGTAATGCAAATAATCGACGAAATGCTTGTTTAATTAGATGAAATACAATATGTTTGCTGCTCCAAATCCATAATGAATTGTATTATGAAACTAAATTGTGTTGTAGTAGATGATAGTTCTATACAAAGAATGATCATTACAAAGTTAGTTAATAATCATCAAAACCTGAACCTCGTAGGTGATTTTTCTAACGCCATTGAAGCCAAAAGCTGCATGTCTGTGCACGCAGTTGACCTTATTTTACTTGACATTGAGATGCCTATTATTAGCGGCTTTGATTTCCTTGATGACCTGAAATTAAAACCTCAAATAATTTTTATTACTTCAAAAGCTGATTATGCTGTAAAAGCTTTTGATTATGATGCTACTGACTATTTACAGAAACCAATTTCTGTTGATCGCTTTGATTCAGCTATAAAAAGAGCCGTAGATATGCACCGCCTAAAACATGAAATTACTGATGAAGAAGGTGATTTTATTTTTATAAAAAGTAATTTGAAGAAACTGAAGATTTTTACATCCAAAATCAAGTGGATTGAAGCCTATGGTGATTATGTGAAAGTTGTGACCGATGAAGACAGTAACTTGGTTTTATCTACGATGAAATCATTTGAGCAAGATTTAAGCAAAGAACGTTTCTTGCGAGTACACAAATCATATATTGTAAACATTGAAAAAATTGAGCGTTTTAACAGCAAATTTGCTGAAATAGGCGTTACCAAAATACCCTTAAGTAGAAATAAAAAAGATGATTTGAAAAAGGCTTTAGCTATTGCTTAATAAACATCTACTGTAAGAACAACCTTTACCGAACGGTAATTGGGTATTGCATCGAAACTATTCACAATTTTGCGAATAGTTTTTTTTGTTTGTGCCACAGATGTTTTTTCAGGTACTTTTATCAGAATGGTGCGAATATATTCATTGCGAATACGATTTACCCCCGGCTCTTCCGGACCCAAAACCGGCAGATTTAAATGTTGTTTTAAAACTTGACACATCCACAAAGCACTCTCTTTCACTTTTTCAAAGTCTTTGTTTTTGAACGTCATTTTAATCAACTTATAAAAAGGTGGGTATTGGAAAATTTGCCTTTCATACAATTGCTCTTTGTACATTCCCAAATAATCATTGTTGGTCACCTGCTGAATAATGGCGTGATTCGGATTATACGTTTGGATAATGACTTTTCCTCTTTTATCTAAACGCCCTGCTCGACCGGCCACCTGTGTCAGCATTTGATAACTTCGCTCAAAAGCTCTAAAATCAGGAAAAAAAAGCATATTGTCGGCATTTAAAACACCAACCAAGCTTACATTGTCAAAATCCAATCCTTTGGCAAGCATTTGTGTGCCAACTAATATATCCACTTCCCTATTTTGAAAACGGTCGATAATTTTTTCATAACCAAATTTACCTCTCGTGGTATCTTGATCCATTCGAAGAATATTTTTATTAGGAAATAATTCAGCCAACTCTAACTCTATTTGCTCCGTACCAAAACCTTTAGTTGTTAAATCAATACTGGAGCAACTATGACAATGTGTAGGTTTCGCTATGGAATGGCCGCAATAATGACAACGCAATTGATTTTTAAATTTATGATACGTCAAACTTACAGCACAATTGGGACATTGCGGAATATGTCCGCACGTCAAACACTCCAATAAAGGTGAAAAACCCCTGCGATTTTGAAACAAAATAACTTGCTCGCCAAGTGATAACGCTTTAGTAATACCTTCTATAAGTGTATCACTAAAATGTCCGGTCATGCGTTTTCGAAAGTATTTATCTTTCAAATCGACCAAATGAATTTCAGGCATCTGAACATTCCCATAACGTTCAAACAATTCAACCAACCCATATTTTGAATTTTGAGTATTAAAGTAGGTTTCCAAACTTGGTGTTGCAGAACCCAACAAGACTTTTGCTTGATGGTATTGCGACAAAACCGTTACTGCATCTCTCGCATGATATCTTGGTGCAGGATCAACTTGTTTGAAATTTTGTTCATGTTCCTCGTCAACAATAACCAACCCCAAATTTGTAAACGGCAAAAACAAAGCCGAACGTGCTCCAATGACCAATTGGGCTTTTGACGAATTATCTAAAACCTGATGCCACACTTCTACCCTTTCATTGGAATTGTATTTGGAGTGAAAAACGGCAATTTTATTTCCAAAATAGTTCCGTAGTCGACTTACTAATTGAGTGGTTAAAGCTATTTCCGGTAGTAAAAACAACACTTGTTTATTTGTTTTTAAAGCATCTTGTATCAACTTGATATAAATTTCTGTTTTTCCACTTGAAGTCACGCCGTGAAGCAAACAAATATCTTTATCGGCAAATTGATGTTTTATTTTATCATACGCGGCTTGTTGAGCTTCGCTTAAATGCAATTCGTTTGCAAAAGCTTCACCTAAATAATCCGTTCGATCTTGGGTAAGAAAATAGTCGTCAAAAATATTTTTATCAATTAATGTTTTAAGAACACTGGCACTAGAATTAGCAGTTTCAATTAATTGTTTGACTGTAATTGGTTTCTTCTCAGTTGTAATCAATTGAAAGTAAGCCAGTACTAATTCCGATTGTTTGGGGGCTTTTGCAAGTGATTGAAACAATTGATTCAAACTTTCATCAGCGGTAAATGCAGGATTTAAACGAATGTAGCGAACTTGTTTGGGCTTATACAATTCAACGATTTCTTCTTGCACTGCAATAAACCTTTTGTCTATTAGCTTTTGTATGACAGGAAATACTGCTTTTTTATTGAGAATATTTACAACATCGTGAATTTTTAATGAGCTTTGATGTTGAAGTGCTTCAACTATTAAATATTCATCATCTGTAAGCAATTTTTCATCTGAAAAATGCTCTTTATTTAATGTGATGATGGTTTCACTTTCCAACAAAAAAGCCGAAGGTAGTGCCGCTCGATATACCTCTCCTAAACTACACATATAATAGGCCGACATCCACTGCCAGTGTTTCACCTGAAGTTCGTTTACCACAGGCGTTTCATCTAAAATCTGAACGATTTCTTTTGCTTCATACAGCAATGGCTTATTTTGATGCGTTTCTAAAGCCAATGCAGTAAAAACTTTACTTTTACCAAACGAAACAGCAATTCGCATCCCGGGTTTAATGAAATGGAATTCAGTTTCAGAAACTTGATAAGTAAATGTTTTATCAAGAGCAAGCGGTAAAATAACTTCTACGAAGTAGGGCATTATAAGATAGTATTTGTTGGAAAATTAGAGGTACAAATTTTTCCTTTTAAATTTATTTATAGTCGCATTTAACTCAAATCCAAGCAATAATATCATACAGTTAATCCAGATGTAAAACATCAAAATCAAAAGCGTACCGATTGAACCGTATAGTTCATTGTATTTGGCAAACTTCACCACGTATATTCCAAAAATATAAGATGAAAGTAAAATGAGCAAAGTTGTAAAAACAGAACCGATACTAATGAATGGAATTTGTAGTGTTTGCTGCGTTCCAAACTTAAACAATAAAGAAGTTGTAATAAGTATCATCAAAGTCACAAAACCAAAACTTGTAATTTGAATAAGGGAAACATCTCCAATAAACTGTCGAAGTTCAATTTTTAAAATAAGTACTTCTGCTATGATGATGGCTGCAACTGTTACAATAAGAATTAACGATAGCAACAGCGACATAACAACAGAAATCAAGTACTGTTTAATAAAACTTCTAGTAATTGTAATGTGATAAGACGACTCGAAGCCACCTAAAATGGCATTTATTCCATTACTCATTAAGAAGATAGACAAAATAAAACCCCAAGACAATAAACCTTGATAACTGTTATTCAAAATATCATCAACGATATTTCGTATGGCATCAAAAGTATTGGGAGGAACACCTTGCTCTACAAACTCCAAAAAATCTTCCTGAAAACCCTCAATTGGGATAAAAGGGATTAGATTTAAAATAAATAATGCAAAGGGGAAAAGTGCCATAAAAAAGCTAAACGCAATTGCACCTGCACGATACGAAAAAGCTCCTTCTACTATTCCGAAAAAATAGAGTTTGAGCAGCTCATACAACGAAAGTCCCTCTAACCAGGGAAGTTTAATTCTTTGTGTTAGTCGAACCAAGTTTCGAACGATAGGAATTTTTTCTAATTGATCATCTACTGTACTCATACAAATGTGATTCTAACACCATTAAAGGGCTTTTAAACTTAAATCCATATTGTAAACCGAATGCGTCAAAGCTCCCGAAGAAATATAATTTACCCCGCATGACGCGTACTCACGAATGGTTCTTTCATTGATATTGCCCGAGCTTTCTGTAAGACACTTAGTTCCAATCATCTCAACCGCTTTGCGAGTGGTTTCAAAATCAAAATTGTCTAGTAAAATTCTGTAAACGCCATCACTATTGAGAATTTCTTCTACTTCAGTAAGATTTCTGGCTTCCACGATAATTTTTAAATCTAAGTTATTATTTTTTAAATACTCTTTTGTCTTTTGAATGGCTTTCGAGATACCTCCTGCAAAATCATTGTGATTGTCTTTTAACATAATCATGTCATACAATGCGAATCGATGATTTTCGCCTCCTCCAATTTTTACCGCCCATTTTTCTGCCGCTCTAAAACCCGGCGTTGTTTTGCGAGTGTCTAGTATTCTTGTGGAAGTTCCTTTTAATAAATCTACATAACTTTTAGTTTTTGTAGCGATCGCACTCATGCGTTGCATAGAATTAAGTACCAACCGTTCTGCTTTTAAAATGGATTGTGATTTGCCGTACACATGAAATACTACATCGCCGTATTTTACTTGGGAGCCGTCTTCCATAAAAATATCCATTTTCATGTCGGCATCCACATAATTAAAAATCATTTCAGCAAAACGAACGCCGGCAATCACTCCGTTATCTTTTACTAATAGTTTTGCCTTTCCTTGGGCGTCATTTGGAATGCAAGCTAAAGAACTGTGATCGCCTTCACCAATATCTTCCCGAATTCCGTTTTGTATAATTTGTTTTAATTCATTCTGAAATTGTAACTCACTAATCATTATATATACTATTTAGGAATGGCTAAAATAAGCAAAGCATCCGTATTAATTTGATTAAAAAACGCAAAAAAACCACGCATAAAACGTGGTTTATTAATCTATTTAATGCACCTATTTTTTTCGTTTTGCTTCACAAGAGCTTTTGCCTAATAATGCATAAAGCGGGCAAAATGTAGCAAAGGCGGTGATAATTAAAACTAAACTGACCGCTAAAATAATCCAATTCCATAAACTATTAGTAATTGCACCTGACATGAAAATAATTAAAAGGATGATTCCAAACATCACACGCACAAAGCGATCGGTATTTCCAATATTTTTTTTCATAATTCTAACTTTTGGATTAAAAATTAATTTTTGATTGTTAAAAATACAAAAAAAACTTCTTGCAGATTAATTAATTTGATTCAATGATCGGACCATTCCAGTTAGATATTCCTCCTAATAAATTATACGCATTGGAAATATCCAGTTGATTCATGACTTTGCAAGCTTGAGCACTTCTGCTTCCGGCATGACAATACACATAATAATTTTTGGTTTTGTCTAATTCTTCAATCATGTAAACAAAGCCCTGACCTTTGTAAATGTCAATATTAATGGCTCCCGGAATAATGCCCGAACTAAACTCATCAGGGGTTCGAACATCTATAACTACGGCATTTTCATCGGCCTGCAATTGACTCCACCAATCGTTTTGATTTAAATCCATAGAGTTAGACTTTTATTGAACAACCAATGGCCTTAGTTGTTTTGACTTTTATTTCTTCACTATTCAACAAAGCATCCACAGCATTCTCCACATACTTTTCCGTTACGGCATCAGCATCCGAATAATTATCGTCAATGGCACCAATATATTGAACAATAGTTCCTTGATCTGTATTTTGTAATACATAAACATGTGGCGTTTTTGTTGCTCCGTATTGAGGATAAATTTTTTGTCCCTCATCTAACAAATAAGGAAAGTCAAATCCTTTTTCTCGTGCACGAAGTTGCATTTTTTCAAAACTGTCCTCTTTTTGTTTTTCCGGATTGTTAGGATTAATAGCAATTACAGGATATCCCAAACTTTTATATTTTTTATTCAACTCAATAATTCTGTCTTCATAAGCTACGGCATACGGACAATGGTTACAGGTAAAAATAACGATGTAACCTTTGGTTTCGCCAAGATCTTTTAGCGAAACCATTTTATTATTAACGTTTTTCAATTTAAAATCGGTTGCCACATCACCTATCTCATATCCTTTGTTTGAATCGACAAAAGTAAACGCCGTTAAGGTAACAGCTGCAACAAACATTACCACAAATTTGATTTTTTTCATACCTCTAGTTATTTAATTATTACTTTTTTAATTTCTTTTTCTAAAGATGATTCGGTAAATGATTTTTCAAAAAAATACAATTCTGAATTTCTGTAAATCACCGTTGCAGGTATCGCACCACTCCAATCCTTTGAAATTTTTTCAATCCATTTGTTAGCATTTGGATCATTAAGCAAAACCACATCGGCTTTTAAATTTTTTCTTTTAATAAATGGAATCACCCTACTCTCTACCATATTTGGAAAATCCAAACTTACTAAAATCATTTTAAATTTCTGCGAAGTATATTTCTTATTCATCTTCTCAAAGTGAGGCAATTCTTCCACACATGGCAAACACCATGTGGCCCAAAAATTAATAACATAAGTTGTATCATTTTGTTTTTTGAACAAAGGCTCCAAGCTTTCAAAATCATAGGATTCTACAATCACTCCATCTTTTGAATAAATCTCTATTGGTTTTAAACCATGCGTTTGTGCTTGCACAAAAATTGTGAAGTTTAACAAAAATACAACAAGTACTATTTTTAAATATTTTAATTTTTGAATTTGCATCCTTAAAATTAATCATATCCTACGGGGCTTCGCCTTATTTAACATAATTTTAATATACGTTTGTATATACAAATGAATTAATCCATTACATTTGTACATACAAATTTTGTATTTACAAATGAAAATCGAAGAAATCATAAAGTCTAATTCAGCAATCAGCATTGAAAAGCGAACAGTTTTAAATATTATGTTCTCTCAAAATGTAATTGCAGACGCGTTTAATGATATTTTAAAATCATTTGATTTGTCTGTTGAACAGTTTAATGTTTTGCGAATTCTTCGCGGACAAAAAGGAAAACCTGCAAACATGTGCATTATTCAAGAGCGAATGATTGCAAAAACCAGCAACACAACCCGATTGGTTGATAAATTGTTGCTAAAAGGTTTAGTAAATCGTGAAATTTGTGAAGAAAATAGGAGGAAGATGGAAATTACCATCACAAAAAATGGAATGGAACTACTTGCAGAATTAGATCCTAAAATTGAAGCTTATGAGGAATTATTTGCTCAAAATCTAACTTCCGAAGAACTTAATCTATTGAATTTACTATTAGAAAAATATAGAACCCTTGCCAAAAATTAAAGAAATGAGTAATTTTATCAATAACCAGAAATGGCGTTATGCAACCAAAAAATTTGATGCTTCTAAAAAAGTTTCAGAAGCCGATTTAGAAATTTTAAAAGATGCAATTCAGTTGAGCAGTTCTTCTTATGGATTACAACCTTACAGAGTATTTATCATCGACAATCCGGAAGTTAGAGCCCAATTGCAACCTTTAGCTTGGAACCAATCACAAATTATCGATGCTTCGCATGTGTTGATTTTCGCCAATAATACGAACTTTGGAGAAAATGAAATTGATGCGTATATTCGGAATATGGCACAAACTAGAGGAATACCTGTGGAAAGTGTGCAAGGTTATGCTGATTTCATGAAAATGAAAATAAATGCTTTAGAACCCGAAGTTAAAAGTACATGGACATCCAAACAAACCTATTTGGCACTTGCTAATTTGTTAAATGCAGCCGCTGAATTGAAAATTGATGTAACTCCCATGGAAGGTTTTGAACCTGAAAAAGTAAACGAACTCTTAGGATTCAATAATTTAGGTTTAAATGCGTCCTTAATTGCAACGATTGGTTATCGTCATGAAGACGATGCTACGCAGTTTTATAAAAAAGTAAGAAAATCAAAAGAAGAATTATTTACAACTATTTAATCAATAACTAAAATCAACTATTACAATGAAGAATTTAAAAACAATCGCAATCGCTTTAGTAGCTGTTTTTTCAACCGCTACTGTATCCGCTCAAAACAAAAAAATTAATGTTGCAACCAGTTCAATCGACTGGGTTGGAAAAAAAGTAACCGGTGCTCACATGGGTAAAATCAATTTTACATCAGGAACATTAGTTTTTAAAGGTGATAAATTAAAAGGTGGAGAATTTGTAGTAGATATGAATTCAATCACAGTGACTGACTTAGAAGCTGGAAAAGGAAAAGAAAAGTTAGAAGGTCACTTAAAAGCAGACGACTTTTTTGGAGTTGACAAGCATGCAACTGCTTCGTTAAAGTTCAAAACGATTGCGGATACTGGAAATGGAAATTATACCATTACTGCTGACTTAACAATCAAAAAAATCACGCAAACCATCACTTTTGATTTAGCTGTTTCCGAAGGAAGAGCAAGAACTTCATTAATGATTGACCGAACAAAATTTGATATCAAATACGGTTCTGGAAGTTTCTTTGACGGATTGGGTGACAAAGCTATCAACGACGAATTTGAATTAACTGTAAATATGTTATTCTAAACACAACTTGGGAAAAATTGCTAAAAGAATCCTGGTACGTATCAGGATTTTTTTATGCAACACCTCAATATATTTGTATTTTTACCATAAAATGTTACCAAATGACAAACGTATTGGTTATTGATAATTATGATAGCTTCACCTACAATTTGGTGCATTATTTAGAAGATCTGGATTGTAAAGTAACTGTTTTCAGAAATGATGAATTTGACTTAAATGAGCTAAATGAATTTCATAAAATACTTCTATCACCCGGTCCTGGATTACCCTCTGAATCAGGGTTATTACTGGATGTAATTAAAACTTATGCTTCAAGCAAGAGTATTTTGGGAATTTGCTTAGGAATGCAGGCTATTGGCGAAGTATTTGGCGGAATTTTAATCAACTTGAACAAAGTCTACCACGGGGTAGCAACAAAAACAACACAAACGAATGATGACTCGATATTTAATGCTATTCCTAAGGAATTCTTCGTTGGTCGCTACCATTCTTGGGCTATTAGTTCACAAAATTTCCCCGAATCACTCGAAATAACCTCCGTTGACGAAAACAATGAAATCATGTCTATTCGTCACAAAACATTTGATGTGAAAGGGGTTCAATTTCACCCGGAAAGCATCCTAACTCCGCACGGAAAAAAGATTTTAGAGAACTGGTTAGATATTTAAACATTCATTCATTGACGGTTATTGATCGTTGATTGATATTCAGAGATTACGAATTTAAAAAATCTATAAATCATAGGCTTTGGAATTTCAGACAAAACCACTTTTCAACAAGCAACTAACCATCAAAAAGGAGCAATTATTGAAAGTGGTTTTTATAAATTTTTTAAAAAATATTTCGGTTCAAAACGTTAGAAGCTCAGTTCAAAAATTACTTTAATAAATATGTATTATAAAATTAATTATCAATTAATTAAACATCAGTTATAAATTTTATCTATGACGATGTTTATCGATTTTAATGTGTAGCATTAACCATCATTCAACTTATTAACATTATT
>NZ_JBILTE010000263.1:0-2736 GCF_044371705.1 Flavobacterium sp.
TTAACTGGAGATGAGGTATATGATGAATATGAAAGTTTTAAAAATGCTTCAACAAGTAGTACTGATAAAATAACAAATAGAAAATATCGTCACGAAGTTTTAAAAGAAATTATTAAACCTATATATTCTTAGCGATGACATTACAACAAGTTAGAGATAAGTTTATTGATACAATTACTGAATCACGAGACTTATATACTCATTGTTTAAGTCCAGTCGGTTTACATACAGATAGTGGTGTGGAAGCTGCTTTCATACAGTTACATAAAAATTGGGAAGTTTTTTTAGAAGAAATTCTTGTTTGTTTATTAAATGGACAGACAGTTATAAATGGTAATCCAATAACACCTAAATTGACTATTGCAGATAGAAATCTTGTTCGTACTATAATATATCAGGACAAAAATTATATAGAGTGGACAGATGAAACGATAATTAAAAAGAGATTTGAAAGACATTTGGATGTTCCAAACCGAATAATAGACACGTTAAACACTATTAGTATCGAATTGAAGGACATAACCAAAGTTCGAAATTTTATCGCACATAGTTCTGGTACTGCTAAGGAAAAATATGAAAATCTTGTTAGGTCAAGATTAGGTGGGAATCCAAATACAACTAGAGCAAGTTTTTTTTTAAAATCAACTGATCGTGACGATGCTAATCAAACATATTTCGACAAGTATATTGGAACTTTAGAAATTGCAGCTGAAAACATGATAGGTGCTTGAAAAGCACCGCAGAAGTTAATAGCACGCACCCAATCGAACAAGCGTCTCGCTCGCACCCACAAATAAAATCAGCAATTGATCATCTCAGATAAAACATACTTCTAAATCTATTTCAAAATTAATTTACCTAACACCCACCTTTCCGTGGCGTCCGTTTATAAATAATTTCACCCTCCCGTTCCACATAGTCACCCGACACAATTGGATAGGCATACTTGGGTGCATGAGATACATTTTTGCTTTTTAGACTAATTTTGTCATTCACTTTTAGCGTTCGTAAAAGGTCAAATTCTCTTTTTAAGTTCAAACTATTTTTACCGGGTTGTTCAATGCCAAAAGAAAGAATATACTCCTTGCCTTCTATTGCTATCATCAAGCCAAATCCTACTCTCGAACCTTCCGGAAGAGAAAGTGAAGTGACAACGGCTTCCATAGCTGTAAAACTTTTTATGGATGGCATGATTTTAGCTTCAGCGGCGTACACTTTTTGTCCGGCGGGAGAGGCTTCCCACTTTTTGAATTGGATTCCATCAGGACTCGCCTCCCATTTTTTTAATTCGGCATTTTTTTCTGCAGCTGTGAGTGGCTTTTGTTTTGAAATTATTGGAGCTTCCGATTTTATTTTATTTTTAGCAACCGATTCGTTGTTGAATTGTGTGAAGCTAAACACCAGTCCGCCAACCACTACTAATGTTAAGATGACTAAAGAAATAATTTTTTTCATGTTATTGATTTTTTTGATGATTTTTTATACCCTCTGAAAACTTCTCCCGAAGTCTAGGGATGAAAACTGTAACTGTCACTGAAAACTGTGACTGTCAACTGCCAACTGTTAACACCCATCAATCTTCAAACTCAACTTTCCATCCACATTCGAAAGAATAAAAGGTATTTTCTCTAACGTGCAACGCGGTTCAATGGTAAATTGAATATGTCCGGATACTTCAAAATTCTCGTTGGTTAGTACTTTTAAGGATTGTTTGTAGTAAGTGTTTTCTCGAACCAATTTTACAAAACCTTCATTTTCATCCACTTTTGATAAAGGGGTTTCAATGATGGCTCCATTGGTTTGTAAATGTTGCGGTTCTGTAAGCACAATGGTGAATTTTCCGGTAAAAGCTCCGCTTTCTGTCGGCGAAACAAAATAGCCATTCTTCTTTAAATTCATTTGAATGGAAAGTACATGTTCCTTATCGTTTTGTTTGTCGATGCGAATGATAGCGGTGTAAAGGGAGTCTTCTCGCACCAAATCGTCGCTAAAATAAGTTGGACCAACATACACGCTGTCAACCGCTGTGGTGTTTTGAGCCATGTCCTGTGAGTTTACCTCCGCACAATTATAATTGAACGAAAGTAGTAATAAGCCAAAAAATAAATTGTTGTTCATGATTGATGATTTTAATGATTTATAATAAATTGTTTTTGTATCGTTACCACGGTCCGTTTCTTGTAACATTCACAAAGGCATTATTTTCCAAACGATAAGCTCCTTTAAAACCTACAAACCAAAGTCGCTCTTGTTTATCTTGATAAATTTGGAAAGGGAATGGCGAAAAATCACCTTCTTTAATTTGTATTTTATGGAATGTTTCACCGTTGTAACTATAGATATCACGCTTATTTGCAGTAAACCAAATCGTACCGATTTTGTCTTCAAAAATACAGCCTACTCCTTCATCTTTGCCCAACAACTTTTCAGTGATGCTTATAAACGTAGCCCCATCGTAATGAAAAAGTCCGTTTACGGTGGAAATCCAATAGGTTCCATCTGCTCTTTCAATAATTCGATTCACAAAATTGGATAGCGATTGGTCTTTTGCTGAAATGTTCGTTAATGTATTTCCGTCAAACCTATATGCTCCACCATTGGTGGCAAACCACATATGGCCTTGACTATCTTCGGTAATGGAGTGAATCATTTTAGAAGTGCTAACTCCCATAGTTGGATTTACTTTTCCTTCCGGAATTTCAAACGGTGTAAATGCTTTGCCATCAAAAGTAAAGA
>NZ_JBILTE010000104.1:0-9694 GCF_044371705.1 Flavobacterium sp.
TTTTTTGTTTCTTTGCACCCTGATTTTGAATAACGATAAAAGATAAGCATAATGTCAAGAGTTTGTGACCTTACAGGTAAAAGAGCGATGGTAGGAAACAATGTTTCTCACGCGATGAACAAAACTAAGAGAAAATTTTCTGTAAACTTAGTTAAAAAACGTTTCTATCTTGCTGAAGAAGACAGATGGATTTCTTTAAGAGTAGCAGCGTCTACTATTAAAACGATTAACAAAAAAGGGTTGGCTGCTGTACTGAAAGACGCTAAGGCTAAAGGTTTTATATCTTAATTCAACTCTAAAAAATAAAGAACAATGGCAAAGAAAGGAAATAGAATCCAGGTTATTTTAGAGTGTACAGAGCATAAAAACTCAGGTGTACCAGGAACATCTCGTTACATCACTACTAAAAACAAAAAAAATACTCCGGACAGATTAGAGATTAATAAATTTAATCCTATCTTGAAAAAAGTAACAGTTCATAAAGAAATTAAATAAGATAAGAAATGGCAAAGAAAACCGTAGCAACGTTACAAACAGCGTCAAAAAGATTAACGAAAGCCATTAAAATGGTAAAATCTCCAAAAACCGGAGCTTATACTTTTGTTGAATCTGTAATGGCTCCTGAGCTAGTAGATTCTTTCTTAACTAAGAAATAATTTACTTAAACGAATTATACTAAAAGCTACTTTCCTTGAGAGTAGCTTTTTTATTTTTTATATTTGCCTATTAATTAAATTATTTATTAATATACGATACGATGAGTTTTTTCAAACGAATATTTTCATCAGAGAAAAAAGAAACCTTAGACAAAGGTTTGGAGCAAACAAAAACATCCTTTTTTGCGAAGCTTACAAAAGCAGTAGCCGGAAAGTCAACGGTTGATGAGGATGTGTTGGACAATTTGGAAGAAGTTCTGGTTGCATCTGATGTGGGAGTGAAAACCACGTTAAAAATTATCGATCGTATCGAGGAACGGGTTTCAAAAGATAAGTATTTAGGAACCGATGAACTTAATAAAATACTTCGTGAAGAAATTGCCGGATTATTATCCGAAACCAATTCAGGGGAAGCAACTGAATTTGATATTCCATCCACCAAAAAACCCTATGTAATTATGGTTGTTGGTGTAAATGGTGTAGGAAAAACAACAACCATTGGTAAGTTGGCCTTTCAATTTAAAAAAGTGGGCTACAAAGTGGTTTTAGGTGCTGCCGATACTTTTAGAGCTGCCGCAATTGATCAACTTCAAATTTGGGCCGATCGAGTAGGTGTGCCAATCGTTAAACAACAAATGGGTAGTGATCCTGCTTCAGTGGCTTTTGATACCTTGCAAAGTGCTATTACTCAAAATGCTGACATAGTTATTATTGACACCGCTGGACGCTTACATAATAAAGTTAACTTAATGAATGAGTTGACAAAAGTAAAACGAGTAATGCAAAAAGTGGTAGACGATGCTCCTCATGATGTTTTATTAGTTTTGGACGGCTCAACAGGTCAAAACGCTTTTGAGCAAGCAAGAGAGTTTACAGCGGCAACAGAGGTAACTTGTTTGGCTGTAACTAAATTGGATGGCACAGCCAAAGGTGGTGTTGTGATTGGAATCTCCGACCAATTTCAAATTCCGGTAAAATACATCGGAGTTGGCGAAGGCATCGAAGACCTTCAAGTGTTTAACAAATATGAGTTTGTAGACTCCTTTTTTAATTAATGGAAAATCAAGAGCCGCTTGTTTTTAATAGGTATTTAGTTTCGTTAACTAAAATTGTATCTGTTTACTGTTTCTTTTTTGTTTTGTTGAAATCAATTGCAATTGTTCGCGGTGCCTGGATGATTCCCAATATAATTTTGGCACTACCTTTTATCATCATGGGAATACTGACTGCCTTTACAGTTCTTTACAAAAAATATTCATGGGTGGTAACAATCGCAGCTGTTGTGCTAATTATTGCGGTGCGTTACTTTGAAGTGGATTGGGTTTATTATTTGCAAAATAATTATGGGAATTAATTAATTGATTACAGCATTAATTTTTTGCCATAATTGATCATCAAAATCAGATAATGCAAAGTTTTCACCATCTGCAACTTCACCCAAACGAACTACCACCATTTTTTTACTGGGAATGACATAAATTTTCTGGTCGTTTTTTCCAAGAGCACAATACATATCATTGGGAGCACTCGGAATCAAACTTCCCGAAAAAAGCAATTGTGTTTGTGGTAAACGATAATTAGCTTTGCCGTTCAGCCACCATAAATAGCCGTACGCATTGTTCAAAGATTGTGAAGTTGAGGTAGCTTCCATCATATAATCTTCCGGAACTATCACCTCTGTGTTCCACTTTCCTTTGTTTAAAGACAATAAACCAAAACGAGCGGTACTTCGGGTGGTGCTCCAATAGACATTAAACTCATCTGATTCAAACCAACCACCGGTCATGCCAATTTTGCTTTTAAGTTTCGAAGTAAAATACGCATCAAATGTTTGATTGGATGCTTCGGCAATCACATCTTGTAATTTTTCAAAAACATTATGGTAGGCCCAACGCGTTCCGGCATCGGCTTTGTATATCAAGTCAATCGGATCATTTCCATTACCCACAGCATCATCTAAACCGGAAGTCATTGATAATAGGTGTTTGTTTGTAATTAAATTCTCCTTTGCTAAGGGAGCCGACGTCCATCCTGTTCCTAAATAATCTGAGACTTTATCATTTATCGAAAGTAATCCTTCTTGCTGAGCTATACCAATAGTTGCGGTTGTTAATGTTTTTCCGGCACTTGCCCAATACCATGGCAATGATGCGGTGTGACCGTTGAAATAATTCTCCATAACAATGCGGCCATTGACCAAAATAATAAAACCTTTGGTATTTTTTTCTTCTAAAAATGTTAGCAAAGGTTGTACTTCATTTTCATTCCAACCCATCTCACCGATTGATTTGGTTTCCCAGGTTGTTCCGGTTAGTGGAGGAAAATACATTGATTCCGCTGGTGTATCAACTGTGGAGTCTGAATCAGATGAACAATTTAAAAACAGAACCGGTACTAGTAAAAGGATAAAAATTTTTCTCATGATTTGGGTTTTTATAAGAATTTTGACTGTTAAATAGTTAAAAGGTTTAATCAAATTTACTTTTTATTCCATCAAAAATAATTGTAATTTTAAACTTTATTTTTAGAACGATGAAACAGTTTTCTTATTCCCTTCTTTTTTTGGTTGTATTTATTTCTTGTCAGCAACAAGTCTCGTCTGATTCCATAGCAAAAATTAATGGTTATTGGGAAATCCACAAAGTTGAATTTGCCGATGGCAAGCAGAAGGAATATACTGTCAATGAAACAGTTGACTATTTTGAATGGAACCAAAGTAAAGGTTTTCGGAAAAAAGTGAAACCCCAATTTGACGGTACTTTATTAACTAATAATGAAGCGGAAGAAATACATATCAGCGATAGTTCCGGTAGTTATATGATTCAATATAAAACCGCTTACACTCAATGGAATGAAGAAATTATTACATTAACCGACAGTGTTTTAGTTTTAAAAAACAAACAAAATTTAGAATACCACTACAAACGATTTACACCTTTTTCCTTGAAATAATATTGAAAAAAATTCAGCAAAAATGGCCAAACGTCTAAGCAATGAAAGTCCGATTTCCGAAGTACTGAAAGCGTTTATTGAAAACAATAAACTCCAATCGGGTATGGATAAAGTTGATGTGGAAAAAGCATGGAAAGATCTGATGGGAAATGGCGTAAACACCTATACATCGTCAGTTTTAAGAGAATAATTGAGTTATGGAAAACAAAAAATTATCACAATGCTTAACGACGAATTAAGAAAAGATGTGGTGAAGGAGTTGGTTTTAAGATAATTAGTAAAAGCAAAATGAGTCCGATAAACAATCGAACTCATTATTGCTAAAATTAATTAATAATATATTTGAATTTTTGTGTGCAGTCTTTTTTAGAGATTGCTTTTTATTTTCTGTTTATTTTTTTGGATTAATAGTAATTGCCGGAATTTCTTTTTTCTTTACATAGTCGTTAAATTCAATTATTCGTACAGTAATAATTTCATTTACTCGAGCTATTTGTTGGTCTATTTTAGCACTTAAATCCTCATAAACAAGATAGCTGCTTTTGGTAGGCTTTGTTTCTCCAGATGATACAACCGATCCTAATCCCGCCATTTTATCATTTAATTGAACAGGATAGGCTAAAACATCTTGAGGTGCTTTTGCTTTGGGTTGCATTAATTTAGATTCGATATCATCTAAATCATCAACAATAGGTTTTGTTATTTTTTTCATTTCACGAACCATTGTCGAATCTTTTACGTTCTCAAGATAACCATTTATTTGAGATCGTAAATTACGTATTTGATTGATTGCTATATGAGCCTCATCTACTTTCTTATTTATTTTTTGATGCAGATCAAACTGTTCTTTTAAATCAGTATCAGACGCTATTGCTCTTGGGTCTTTCTTAATTAAAAACTCTTGTTCTGCCACAATTTCTTTGCCTTCTAATAATCGCACTTTATAGGTTCCTGGTACTACTTTAACTCCTTCACCAGATCCGGCCCACATTACATTGGTTCCTTCTACACTGGTAACATTTGGGTAGCGTAAATTCCAAACAAAAACATTCATTCCAGCTTTGTTGGTAACGTATCCCGGTTGCTCTTTTTCTTTATCTTGGTGAAATTCTTTAGCAATCTTCATTGGTTTTCCTTTTGTATTATTTACGGATGAGTAGGTAATAATACTTCTATTTTGATCGTCTAAAAATTCTAATTTTATTTCCTGGGTTGATTTCTCTTTTAGTACATATCGAACAATAGCACCGTTAGCTGCATTGGTTCCTGTATTTGTATTTTTAGTAGTTCCACCTCTCATTCTATAGGTAGCTCGTGGTTTAAATAAATGAATTTTACCTGTAACTTTTTTATCCATTATTTCATAGAGAGGAGTAATATCGTCCAAAATCCAAAAAGATCTTCCATGCGTTGCTACAACCAAATCATTTTCTCTTTTCTGAATTTGTAGGTCCCGAATAGGGGTGATAGGTAAATTTAAATTTAATTTTTGCCAAGAAGTTCCATCATTAAAAGAGACATAAACGCCGCGTTCGGTTCCGGCATAAAGTAATCCTGCTTTATTTGGGTCTTCTCTTAAAACCCTGCAATATTCGTCTTGAGGAATACCGTTGGTTATTTTTTTCCAGGTTTTTCCATAATCGGTTGTTTTAAATAAGTACGGCGTGCGATCGCCATACATGTATTTATTGGCAGCCAAATAAGCTTTTCCTTTTGTATGATCAGAAGTGTGAATAATGCTTATTAATGAAAATTCCGGTAAAATTGATGTAGGAATCGACACATTATCCCAGTTTTTTCCATTGTTTTTTGAAATATGAACTAGACCATCATCCGAGCCTGTCCAGATTACACCTTGTTCTAATGGCGATTCAGCTATCGTAAATACAGTTGCATATACTTCGGCACCCGTTTGATCTTTTGTAATGGGTCCACCTGTTTCACCTGTTGTTTTTGGATCATTTCTTGTTAAATCGGGACTAATAATATCAAAAGAATGTCCACCATCTTCCGTAACATGCACATATTGTGACCCTATATACATTCGCTTTGGATTTTGAGGGGAAAATACAATAGGGAAAGTCCATTGAAAGCGGTATTTTTTAGCAGCAGAAGATGCACCAATATTGGTTTCAGGATAAGGAGAAATATCTTGACTTTGTTGTGTCTTTTTGTTGAATTTAGTTAATGACCCATCATATTCTCCGCCATAAGTTATATCGGAATTGGTTGGATCTGCTTGAATATAGCCTGCTTCACCTCCAGCAACAGGGTACCAAGCATTACTATCTATTGAGTAGCCATTGGTTCGTGAAGCAATTCTTATTGAACTATTATCTTGTTGTGCTCCATAAATATTATAAGGAAAATCATTGTCAACAGAAACATGATAAAATTGTGCAGTAGGGATGTCAAGATCAGAAAAGGTATCTCCTCCGTTAAAAGTAACTTCGGCACCACCATCATCGCCAATAATAAAGTTCTTGGGATTTTTAGGATTAATCCAAACATCGTGGGTATCGCCATGACGAACTTCTATTTTTTTAAAAGCTTTACCACCATCGTTACTTTGCCAAGCGTCTACATTTAAAACGATTAGCCCGTTTTCATTTTTTGGATCTGCTTGTAAGTTCATATAATACCAGGGTCGCTGCCATAAGTTTTTATCTTCGTTTATTAGTTCCCAATGTTCTCCTGCATCGTTCGATCGAAACAAACCTCCTTTATTATTTTCTATCAAGGCATATAACCTATTTGGATTAACCGGTGAAACTGCAATTCCCATCTTACCTAGCAAGCCAACAGGCATTCCGGGTTTTTCATTTAAACATTGCCAAGTATCGCCACCGTCAACCGACTTATACATGCCGGAACCTAATCCACCAGAAGACATAGAATGTCCATTTCTGTAGGCTTGCCACAACGTAGCATAAATTACTCGAGGATTACTCGGATCTATTCGAACACAAACGGCTCCCGTTTCTGCGTTTTTTGATAATACTAACTGCCAAGTTTTACCGCCATCTTTTGACCGATAAACACCTCGTTCTGAATTGGAATGAAATGGATTTCCCATAGCAGAAACAAAAATGATATCAGAATTAGTTGGATGCACTTCTATATTTGCGATGGCATCTGCTTTTTCGAGACCTAGTTTTAACCAACTTTTTCCACCATTGACCGATTTGTACATGCCATCCCCAAACGAGATATTTGAACGCATATCTGCTTCTCCCATTCCAACATATACTACATTTGGGTCAGATGGTGCAACTGTTATTGCTCCTACTGAAGATGATTTAAAGACACTATCTGAAATTGGACTCCAATCGTTTCCACCATCGATGGTCTTCCATACTCCGCCGCCTGTCGCTCCAAAGTAATAGGTGAGCGGTTGATCGGCATGACCAGCAACTGCTAGTGAACGACCCCCGCGAAACGGACCAATATTTCGCCATTTTAAACCATTATAAATACTATCAGAAACAACATCTTGCGTTTTACTAGTTGTATTAGCTGCTTTTTTGTTTTTTTGACTATATACCGAACTTGGCATAAACGAAACAAGAAGTGTCAACAGAAAACATACTCGAATGGAATTACTTAAAAACTGTTTCATTATCAAAGTTTATTTTAAATTATTATAAAATATAAATGTAGTAAAATTTACTTCTTATTTGTACTTAAATAATTTCTACAGTTGTAGGAGAAGAATTGAGTTAGGGAAAACAAAATAAATCTAAATGATTACTGACGAATTGATAAAAGATGTGCCGAAGGAGTTGGTTTTGAGGTATTTTTCAGTCTCAGTTTTCAGTCTCAGTTTTCAGTAACAGTTCTGTTTATACTGCAATTATAAGTAATTTAGAAAGTCAAAAAAAATCCCTTTTTACATTAAAAAAGGGATTTTTGATATTTTGTCAATTGCCACTGCAACTGAAAACTGCCACTAAAACATCTCTCTTCCTGCAAAATGAAAAGCACCTTCAATGGCTGCATTCTCATCAGAATCTGAACCGTGAACGGCATTTTCTCCAATAGAAGTTGCATATTTTTTACGAATAGTTCCTTCAGCAGCATCAGCCGGATTGGTAGCTCCGATTAAAGTTCTGAAATCTTCTACTGCATTGTCTTTTTCTAAGATAGCTGCAACGATTGGACCTCTGGTCATGAATTCAACTAATTCTCCAAAGAATGGTCTTGCTGCGTGAACTGCATAAAATGCTTGAGCATCAGCAATGGTTAATTGTGTTAATTTCAAAGAAATGATTTTGAAACCACCTTCTGTAATCATATTTAAAATCCCACCGATGTGTCCGTTTTCTACAGCATCCGGTTTAATCATTGTAAATGTTCTATTTGTAGCCATTTTGTTTGTTTGTTTTTTTAATTCGGGTGCAAAGGTAGGGTTTTAGTTTGAAAGCCAAAAGTTTTTCTACAAAACGATCACCTTAAATTCCTGCTCCAACGGCTTCAATTCATTCAATAATTTCTCAATCAACTCCTGTCCAAATTCTACATAAAATGCAGAGAAATTTGCTTTGCGTTCCTGTAAACTTTGGTTGGGGAACAATTCGTTTTGAAGTGTACTAATTCGATTTAATAGTTCTTGGTGGACTCTTTTTTCGGCTTTCAGCAATCGTTTTTCCAGGTTATCTAGTCCTTTAATTTGTTTAGCTTCCTGAGCTTTTACGGCTCCAACAAAAGAAGGATCGGTTTGAGTAGCAATTTGATGTAAGTGCTAAAATTGTTTTATCAGAGCTTCTTTTTGAGTGGAAAGATCAATCGTAAACTCTGACATTTTCTGTACTTGTTGATTGATTAAGTCTTGTTGCGTTTTAAATAGGTCACTCCAATTTAAATTTAATTTTTCTAGTCTTTTTTCTTGTTTTTCGGTAGCAAGTAGTACCGAATTTCGCAATAATAGGATAGGAAAAGTAACTTGATTTTCTTCAAAAGTGCTCTTTAGTTCCAACCAATAAGCCAATTCGCCACCGCCACCAATGTAGCATAAATTGGGTAAGATAACTTCTTGGTAGAGCGGACGTAAAATAACATTCGGACTGAATCTTTCCGGATGATTTTCTACTTCTTTTAGTAATTCATCTTCTGAGAATGTCAATTTAGTATTCAGTACTTGATACTTGCCGTTTTCAAAAATAATGCGTTCCCGTAAATCATCTTCAATATAAAACAAATTGATTTCTCTAGGATTTACCTGAACTGCATAATCCTTCAATTTTTCAATGGTTTTCGTTACTTTTTTAAAGGAGACTTGCTCGATTAATTCTTTTTTTACAAAAGGAATAAATTGTTTTTTTAAATCACGGTCATCTGCATCAATAATCACTAAACCTTCATTTTTAAAAAGTTCGTTTGCTAAAAATCGGGTGGCAACGGCTAAATTAGCATGTTCGAGATAGGCTTTTTGGAAAAGGTCTTTTAAAAAGTTTGCATTGTTGCCGTGACCGATTTCTAATTCGAAAATTTCGAAAACTTTTTTAAGTCCTTCCGTTGACAAACGACCTACTGGACCCGAACCGTTTGCATTCCAACTGATTTTTTTGCCATGTAGTGAAAAATAATTGATTTCGTCAAAGTCATGGTCTTCGGTTGCCATCCAGTAAATGGGGACAAAATTATGCTCCGGATAGTTACTTTTTAATTGTTTGCACAAATTTATTGTTGAAACAATTTTATATAAAAAATAAAGCGGACCCGTAAACAAATTCAACTGATGTCCGGTTGTAACCGTAAAGGTGTTTGAATGGTTTAAAAGTTTAATGTTGTTTAAGGTAGTTTGAGAAGCTTCAATAGACGCATAGTGCTTTTCTAAAACAGCAACCAATAGTTCTCTCTTCAATTGGCCATCACCAGTGCTATTGAAGTTTTTCCCTTTTTCTTCCAACTGCAACTTGAAGTTTTCCAACGTTGGAAAACGGTTATACAACGCTGACAGATCCGATTTTTGGTTTAAGTAATCCACCATGATAGAGGTAAAATATCCCGATTCTTGGTAGCTGATACAGTCCGTTGGCATAGTTAGAAATTTTCGTAAAAATACAGAAAATAAAAATAGTGAAAAG
>NZ_JBILTE010000264.1:0-2702 GCF_044371705.1 Flavobacterium sp.
GTTCATGAAGTTACAAACAATGTTCCTTTTTTAATTGGAGATAAAAAGGCAGTTCCGATTAATGTTCACCATGGTTCATTACAAGTTTTTGGCTATCGCATCGATGATTTTGCCTACTTAACCGATGTAAAAACCATTGCTGATGCAGAGGTTGCTAAACTTAAAAATTTAAAAGTATTAGTAATCAATGCTTTGCGTGAAGAACCACATACTACCCATTTTAATTTAGAAGAAGCGTTGGCTTTTATTGCTTTAGTAAAGCCCGAGCGAGCGTATTTAACACACATCAGTCACTTGTTAGGTTTTCATGAAGCGGTGCAACAAAAATTACCAACCAACGTTTATTTAGCTTATGACAATTTAGAAATCTCAATTTAAAACCATGAAGAAATCACTTTTCCTTTATTTATTTATTATAGCAGTTTTAATGGCACTATTTACCTATGCTTTTTACAGTAAACAGCTAAAATTTGAGAAACAACGATTTGAGACTTATCAAACAAGAATGACCGATAGTATTAGCTCGATGCAACTGCGAATGCAAGATGCAGATTACTTTTCCATTGAATCAAACAGCAATGCTCAAGACTATTTGTATCCCTATGATTATGCTAAGATTAGCACCAAAGTTAGTGAGACCTTAATGGATTTTAACAGCACACTGGAAGGAAACCCATACATAGGACAAGAAAAGTTGGGCGATCAAAAGTTTATTATTAACAAAATTAAAGTAGTGAACCATCGATGGGTGATAGCCGATTTTAATGATGGAACTTTATGGGGCGATGTGTTGATTCAATATTTTATTGAAGAAGATGGTTCGATTACTTTTAAAGTGATTCAATCATTTTTATATCCTAAACAATAAATTTTTAGTACTTTTAACATCCACATTTTTACACTATGAAAAAATCGTTTTTTATGTTTGGATTATTTTTTGTTTTCATCTCTTGTAAAGATCGAACAAAACCAAAAGTAGAAGTAGTACTGGAATCCAAACAAACCAGCAATATTGTTGTAGGTGCTCAAACGGATGAGGAAGGATGTTTGACTTCTGCAGGATACATACATTCTAAAATAAAGAATGACTGCGTTCGATTGTTTGATATTGGAATTCGATTGAATCCGAAATCCAACCCTACAAATGAAAACGCAGTTTTAGTAGCCTATCTGATCTTAAGTGACGATGCGTTTGAAGCCGAAGTGTTTCTTCCTTCGCAAGAAGAATCGGTTATGTTTTTACGAACGGAAGAATCTCAGCCCTGGGTTTATCAAGATTGGCAGTTGGTTGCGAATGAAGGATATGTTTTGATGAAAAATGAAGAGATACTTTTCGCCGGTGATGGCTTAATTGGACCGAAAATAACGGGTAGTGATAAAAAGGAAGAATAAAAGAACTTTTTATCTAAACCTGTCATTCCGAACTTGTTTCGGAATCTAAAAGCACAAATTAACGTTGAGATGCTGAAACAAGTCAGCATGACAAGTTTTTTTATTTTAGACCTTAACACTAATTATTTTTTAACCAATTTTTAAAATCAAAAAAGTTTTGAGGAGAAACTCCGTGACCGATTGGGTATTCTTTAAATTGGATGTCAATTCCTAGGTGTTGTAAATATTCCGGTGCTTTTCGAGCCCATTCTACAGGTATTACTTGGTCTACGGTTCCGTGAGAGGCAAATATTTTCAAATGCGAAACATCTTTTTTCTCAAAACCTTCTTTGGCAATTTCGGTATTTAAATAGCCACTTAATGCCACAACTTTACTTATTTTTTCAGGGTAGGAAAGTGCCACTGCATAACTCAAAATGGTTCCTTGGCTAAAACCAACCAACGTTACATCTGTAGTATCAATCGGATATTTTGCAACAACTTCGTCAATAAAACGGGCAATTAAATCTCTGGATTGACGTGCCTGATTCAAATCGGAAAACTTATTCTCGTCAGCATCAAAATTGATGGCGTACCATGCATAACTACCATACATTAAATCGTAAGGAGCACGTGCCGCTATAATAAAGTAATCTTCCGGAAGTTCGGAAGCAAATGAAAACAGGTCTGCTTCGTTGCTTCCATAGCCGTGAAGCAATAGAAGTAAAGGATTTTTGTCTTTAACTACTTTGGGTGTTTTGATAAGAAATTCTAATTCCATATTACAGACCTTTAAAGAGTTTTTGATAAAAGCCTCCAACTAAAGGTACAATTTTCGTTTCACCATTCAAAGCTCCTAGAAATCCATAGATCCAAAGAATAAAGAAAAATAAATAAAATCCGCCCGAAACCATCCAGTTATCAAAATAACCAATGAGGTATCCCAAGGCAAAAAATGTTAGAAAAATTCCCAAAGCCTGACGAATATGAAAACTTGCAAATACATTTTTGTTTTCACTATTCATAAAAATGGCAATAACTGCACCGATAAGGGTTAAATAGGCAACTATTGCTGCGTTTTTTCCTTGTTCAACTGATTCGTTCATGTGTTTGTATTTAAAACTCCGTTGACAAATATCCCATACACTTCACCTTTCATTTTTTGATTTAAAAAGGCCGAGTTTTTAGATTTCGATTGGATGTGTTCACTTTTAAAAACCCATTCTTTGGAAGGGTTAAAAAGAGTCAGGTTTGCAAACTCACCTTCTTTTAGTTCGTCTTCAGTGATTCTGAAAACGCTTCTGCCGGAAGTCAGTTTTTCAATAATTGTA
>NZ_JBILTE010000129.1:0-7311 GCF_044371705.1 Flavobacterium sp.
TTCTACCCGTCTTGTTTCTATTCATTTTATCTTCTTGTAGCTCTACAATTAAGGTAAACTATGATTACGACAAAAAAGCCACCTTTGAACAGTATAAAACCTATGCGTTCCATCAAAAAGGTGTCAGCCAATTAAAAATTTCTGATTTAGATAAACGAAGAATTTTAGGTGCCATCGAAGAACAAATGCTTGCCAAAGGCTTCACTAAAAGCGAAACTCCCGATCTTTTAATCAACGTTTTTACCGAAGAACACGAAACAGTCGATGTATCCAGTTTCAATAATAATTGGGGCTACGGATGGGGATGGGGATGGAATCCTTATTGGGGAGGAAATTCAACAACAGTAAGCAAATACGTGGAAGGCACCCTTTTCATCGATTTTATTGACGCTCAGAAAAAAGAATTAGTCTGGCAAGGACAAGGTTCAGGGGTTTTAACACAAAAAACCAACGAAAAAGACCAACTGATTAAAGACTTTGTTACAAAAATTTTAGCTCAATATCCACCTCAAAAACCAAAATAATTCTTCGGAATCAAGTCCATATTTCAAGTAAGGATAAAGGATAGATAGTGTGTGGATAGTGTATGAAAACTTTATCAAAACAATATAAAAACACCTATGCTCATCCCATCGATACCAAAATAGAACACATTTACTAATCATCATTATAACACGACGACCGCAACTTATCAGTTACGGTCGCGGTATATATAGGGTAATCAAGTATTCGTTAATAGTTTAACAATTCCTCTATTTTTCGTTGCACCTTGTCCGCTGAAGGTATCATCGTTTGCTCCAAAGTACTATTCAATGGTATCGCCGGCATGTTTTCTGAACCAATGACCATAACCGGAGCGTCCAAGTATTTAAAACACTTTTCTTGGATAAGTCCTGCTAAACTTCTGGCGAACGAATTATTGGTGGGTTCCTCAGTCACAATTAAGCACTTTTTAGCCTTTTTTACAGATTTAAGTATTGTTTCCTCATCCAAAGGAAATAAAGTTCTTAAATCGATGATTTCTACTTGGTTTTTGATATCTAATGAAGCATTCAACGCCCAATGCACTCCCATTCCGTAAGTAATAACAGTAATGGTTTCAGCCGTTTCCTGTTCCCAAATTTCTTGCAGCACATTCGCTTTCCCAAAAGGCAACACATAATCTTCGCTTGGTTCGTTTACACGTGCAGCATCTGTCCCTTTCACTTTACTCCAATACAATCCTTTATGCTCCAAAATCACCACTGGATTGGGGTCGTAATAAGCCGCTTTCATCAAACCTTTTAAATCGGCACCGTTACTGGGATACGCGATTTTGATTCCCCGAATATTTGTTAGCACACTTTCTATCGATGACGAATGATAAGGTCCGCCACTACCATAAGCTCCAATAGGCACACGTAAAATCATACTCACCGGCCATTTTCCGTTAGATAAATAACAAGAACGGCTAACTTCAGTGAATAATTGATTGAGTCCCGGCCAAATATAATCGGCAAACTGCACCTCAACAATGGGTTTCAAACCAACGGCCGACATTCCAACCGTTGAACCAACGATAAAAGCCTCTTGAATGGGCGTGTTAAAAACACGTTCATCGCCAAATTTCTGGGCTAATGTCGCCGCTTCCCGGAAAACGCCACCTAATCGTCCACCTACATCTTGTCCGTATAGCAAACATTCGGGATGCTTATTCATTAATTCTTCTACAGCAAATAAGGCACAATCCACCATCACCACTTTTTCATCACGGGTTGGATTTCGCTCGCCTACTTCCTCTATGATTGCTGTTGGGGCAAAGTCATGCGTGAATAAATCTTCGGGTTTTGGGTCTTCGGCTTGTTGGGCTTTTTCAAAATCATTTTGGACAGTGGTTAAAGCCACCGCCAATTGATCGTCTATTTCCCGCTGTGTGATTCCTGCTTCCAACATTTGTTGTATCAAAACCGGATAAGGATCACGAGATTTTGCTTCTTCCAAATCATCTCGGTACCACTCCATTCGTACGCCGGAAGTATGGTGATTTAACAAGGGAACTTTGGCATGCACCAAAAACGGTCGACGTTCTTCGCGAATAGTTTTGACTACTTTTTCAAGAGCCAAATAACTTTCGGAAAAATTTGCTCCGTCAATAGAAATGGCTTCTATTCCATGAAATCCTTTAGCATATTCAAAGGCATTTTGAGCACGTGTTTCTGCGGCATTCGCTGAAATATCCCAGCCGTTATCTTGCACTAAATATAAAATAGGCAATTGCTTTAAAGCGGCCATTTGAAAGGCTTCGGCAATTTCACCTTCGGTTACGGAAGCATCTCCTAAGGAACAAACGACAAGCCCCCTAACCCCCAAAGGGGGAAACTCGTCCTCAATAGTTCCCCCTTCGGGGGCTAGGGGGCTTTTTTCTTTATACCAAAATCCCATCGCAGCTCCGGTGGCTGGAATCGCTTGCATACCGGTTGCAGAAGATTGATGTGGAATTTTAGGCTTATCAGCATCTTTTAAGCTTGGGTGGCAATAATAGGTTCGACCTCCTGAAAACGGGTCGTCTTTTTTGGCCATTAATTGGAGCATCAAATCATACGGTCGCATTCCTATTCCCAAAAGCATAGCATCGTCACGGTAATAAGGGAAAGCATAATCCTGTGGCAATAAATGCATCGCCATAGCAATCTGAATCGCTTCATGTCCTCGTGAAGTGGCATGCACATATTTGGAAACTATTTTGAAGTTATCTTCATACAGCTCAGCCATAGCTTTAGCAGTTGCCATGGTTGAAAAGGCCTTTTTTAGGATATCTTTGTCTAACATTTTAAAGAATCTATATGGGGAGAACACAGATTTTTGAAATTTTATTAATTTTTAAAATCTGTGTTCAATAAAATTATTATTTCGCTTCTACAATCCAACCGAATTTATCTTCAATCTTCTGTAATTTAATTCCGTTCAAGGTATTCTGAATCATCTCTCCGGTTGGAGTTCCATGTTCAAATTTAATTGTAAAATCATCGTTGCCAATTTCAGAAATCATAGCAATACCCACCGCTGTTCCTACACCAAATGCTTCTTCTAACGTTCCGTTTGCGGCTGCTTGTTTTACTTCAGTTAAGGTTATTGGTCGTTCAATTACTTCAAATCCTTTGTCTTTTAATAAATCAATAACTGACATCCGCGTGATTCCCGCCAATATACAACCGGACAAATCAGGGGTGATAAATTTTCCTCCTATTTTGAAAAAAATATTCATTGTTCCAACTTCCTGAATCTGTTCGAAATTTTGAGCATCCAACCACAGTACTTGGTCATATCCTTTTGATTTAGCTATTTCGGTAGGTCGAATGGCTGCTGCATAATTACCTGCTGCTTTGGCTTCGCCCGTTCCACCGTTGACGGCACGAACATATTTAGTCTCTGCATAAAGTTTAATGGGTCGACTAAAAAATGGACCAGCCGGAGAAGCAATCACCATGAATTTGTAACTAGTTGCTGCTCGCATTCCAATAAACGGTTCATCAGCATACATAAACGGACGTAAGTACAAAGCACTTCCTTCAGCTGTTGGAATCCAATTTTTTTCAATTGCAACGAATTTTTGCAAGGCTTCCACAAATAAATCTTCAGGAAATAACGGCATTCCCATACGATCTGCACTGAAGTTCAAACGTTTTGCATTTTCATCCGGACGGAATAACAAAGGCGTTCCGTCTTTTCCCAATGTGGCTTTCATTCCTTCAAAAATCGCCTGGCCATAATGCAAAGCCATTGCCGCCGGATGCGTTGGAATAAGCTGTAAAGGTTCAATTCGCGGATTTTTCCACTCACCCTCGTGATAATCGCAAACAAACATGTAATCGGTGAACTTTTTTCCCATCACGCTGTTGTTTAAATCAACTTCTCCAAGAGTGGAATGTGCTGCTTTTGTTACTTTGATTGCTGTCATTACTTCTTGCATTTTCTTATATCGTTGTGTTAGTATCAAATTGTTCTAAATAATCTCCTACTCGTCGTAAAAACGATCCTCCTAAAAAGCCATCAACCACTCGGTGATCAAAGGATAATGAAAGGTACATCATGCTTCGAATAGCTATTTCATCACCGGTTGAAGTGGTGATTACCTCCGGTCTTTTTTTGATGATTCCTAAGGCTAAAATGGCTACTTCAGGTTGATTGATAATGGGTGTTCCCATCAAACTTCCAAACGTTCCTACGTTAGAAATAGTGAAGGTACTTCCTTGCGTATCTTCCGGTTTTAGTTTATTACTGCGTGCATTTTCAGCCAATTGATTGACCTCTTTGGCAATCGAAATAACATTCTTTTCATTTGCATTTTTCACCACCGTAACTATTAAATTACCTGTGGGCAAAGCGGTTGCCATTCCAATATTAATGTCTTTGTGGACGATTATATTCTTTTCGTCAACAGAAACATTGATTAACGGAAAATCGTGAATGGCTTTTGCCACCGCATCTATAAAAATAGGCGTAAACGTTAGTTTCTCGCTGTATTTATCTAAAAAATTATCTTTATTTTCATTACGCCAATGCACTAAATTCGTTACATCTACTTCAATATAGGATGTCACATGCGGCGAAGTTTGCTTGGAATATACCATGTGATCGGCAATCATTTTTCGCATGCGATCCATTTCTACAATTCGGTCTTTTCCTTCTACAAAATTGATTTTTGGTTTAGGGAAAGTTGATTGCGGGTTGCGGGTTGCGGGTTGCGGGTTACTTTGAATCGGGTATTTTCTATTTTTTAAATAATTGAAAACATCGCTTTTTTGTAAACGTCCTTCCGCTCCGGAACCGGGAATTAATTGTAATTCTTCGATGGAAAGATTTTCTTTTTGGGCGATACTTACTATTAAAGGTGAAAGAAAGGCATCAACGTTGCGGATTGCGAGTTGCGGGTTGCGGGTTTCAGTTTTTTGACTTAAAGCTACTCCTTCTTTTTTAACCTCTGCTTTTTTACTTCCAGCTTCCATCTTCTGACTTCCGACTTTTTCATAAATCAACGCCAAAACAGTTCCCACTTCTACCACATCATCTTTTTGAAAACGTATTTCGGTAATTATGCCCGAAACGGGAGACGGTACTTCACTATCCACTTTATCGGTGGCAACTTCCAGCAAAGTTTCTTCCGCTTCGATATAATCACCAACGTTTTTTGTCCAATTGATGATGGTGGCTTCTAAAATACTTTCGCCCATTTTGGGCATTTTGAATTCAAACATATTTATTTGTTTCAGGTTTCAAGTTTAAAGTTTCAGGTTACGGTAACTTGAAACTTTAAACTTGAAACAAAATTTATTTTTTCTTAAATTCTTCTAACGTCTTATAAAATGCTTCCTGAGTCGGGCGATTTTCAGGCTTTTCTCGCAATGGCTCAACCGCTCTCAACGTTTCATAACATTCTGATGGTAATTGCTGGTACAATTTCGATCCTTTTGTTTTCCAATCAATCATTTCATCAGAAACGTCTTTGATGATGACTGCGGGATTTCCAACGACCAATTTACGGTTAGGAATTTGCATACTGGCTTTGATAAAAGTTAATGCACCGATGATGCATTCGTCTCCCACATTCACATCATCCATGATGACGGCATTCATTCCAACCAAACAATTTCTGCCGATATTGGCTCCGTGAATAATCGCCCCGTGTCCGATATGTGCTCCTTCTTTCAAAATCATTGATTTGCCCGGAAACATGTGAATGGTACAATTTTCCTGGACATTACAACCGTCTTCAATGATGATTTCGCCCCAATCGCCACGAATCGCTGCTCCGGGACCCACATACACATTTTTACCGATAATCACATTGCCGCTAACCGCTGCTTGCGGATGGATAAAACTACTTTCGTGTATGACGGGGATGAACCCTTTGAATTCGTAGATCATATTTTTTTATTAATTCCCTACAGACGTTGCAGTGCAACGTCTCTACAGATAATTTTTTAATTTTTCTTTTGTGAAATCTGACAAAACCAATCGTCCGCTGATGGCGGCCCTTTCGGCTAAAAGATTATCCCAATCGTCGGTGCCTCTCCAAAAAATCTTTTTCATTTCCATCATCGCTTCCGGATTATAGGTGCAAAGGTGTTCTGCAAATTTTTGCACGGCTTCGTCTAATTCTTCAATGGTTTCAAAAACAGATGCATACAGTCCTTTTTCCCTAGCCCAATTGGCTTCGTAAAATGTATTGGCATCAATGGCGATTTGTGACATGGCTGAGTCGCCCATTTTGCGTTCAATTGCAGGTGAAACCACAAAAGGTCCGATTCCGACATTGAGTTCACTTAGTTTGATTGCAGCGAATTTGGTCGCCATACAATAATCGGTTGCGGAAGCGATTCCAACACCGCCTCCAACAGTTTTCCCTTGAATACGGCCGATGATGAATTTCGGACATTTACGCATGGCGTTGATGACATTAGCAAATCCGGAGAAGAATACTTTTCCGGTTTCGGCATCGTTGATGGCAATTAGTTCTTTAAAACTGGCTCCGGCACAAAACGTACGGTCACCACCACTTTTTAGGATAATAACTTTTACTTGGTCATTGTTTCCGACTTCGGTGATAGTGAATGCCAAATCTTTTAAGACATCACTTGGCAACGAATTTTGTTCGGGATGAAAAAACTCGATGGTGGCGATGTTATTTTGTATGTTGTATTTTACGTAAGGTTCTGTCATTATCTATATTTTTAACCGCAAAGTCTGCGAAGATTTACGCAAAGACCGCAAAGTTCATTCTCAATTATAAAATATTAAATTGTTCGAAATGGTGATTCAAATGTTTTCGTTCCAGTAAATAGGATTCGTATTTATTTAAATTTCCGAAAACCATATTCTTTAGAACGGCATCGGGATTTTCTTTAAAAAAAGTTTTGTACGCTTCTCTCGCTTCGAAAAATTTAGCTTTTGCCGTTTCAAAATTTGGATGAATCAGGTCTTCAAATTCATCTTTTTTCATGGTTGGAAAAGCGGTTCCTTTTGGGAATTTATCGTAATTGTATAATGAATTGTGCACTTTATCCAGAATCTTTTCGGGGGTTACAATTTCAAAATCTTGAATTTCACCCGACATAATTCTGTAACCGTGTTCTAAATGTTCCAAAAGGTGTTGCGGTGTTAAAATTCCCCATTTCGGTTTGGTATTTTCGGATAATTTATTTAGGCATTCTACAATTTTTTCATCGGTCATTTCTGCAAAAACTTCTTGTTTTTTCTGCACCATAGTTAAAATAGTGGCTACAGCAACCAATTCATTCTCAACATCAAAAACCTCTACAAACCATTTTACAA
>NZ_JBILTE010000105.1:0-9513 GCF_044371705.1 Flavobacterium sp.
CCTGTTGGTTAGTTTCGCTTTGAGCATAAAGCATTCCAGGCATAAGCTCGCTAATGTTTTCATCGCTTGGCGTTAAATGAAATAAAGAAACTTGAACGGAACCGGTGTAGGGATTTCCTTCTTCGTCTTCAAAAGCCCCATCAAATTTAACTTTTGTCCCGGAAGTTAGAGAAACTTCACTTGTTTCTCCGGATTGTATAGTTGCAAGAGGAGAATTTGGCACCAACATAATTTTCACATTGTTTGTGCCCATTGTCGGAACCATAGAGCGGGAGCCATCTATAAAACCGGATTTTTGAGCTGTGATATAAGCAAATTTTTGATAGACACTAGCATCATTAATGATAAAAACTCCGTTAACATCCGTTTGTGAAGTTGACGTTCCAATTTTAATGGTAACACCTTGTAGTGGATTGTTGTATATATCAATTATTTGCCCTATAAAGTCTCTTGAAACAGCACTTCCAAAGTTTTCACTGAAACGATCATCGTCTGGCACTGAGTTATTGGAATCATCGGAAGGATTACAGCTTGAAAAAGCAACTACTAAAATTAATGAGCATAGAAGAAACTGAATTTTTTTCATTGGGTAGGTTTTTGTTTACCTAAAGATATTAATCGACTGCAACGGTTACGTTAAAAATAACATAAAGTTTTAATGAACAAAAAAATGCCCCGAAAAGTCTTCAACTTTTTGGGGCATGTTCAGAATTTAAGATTTGAATTAGTTTCTAAATTACAGCGTCTCTCTCAACCATCCAAAAAACTCCCTTTGCCAAACAATGGCATTTTGCGGTTTCAAAACCCAATGATTCTCTTCCGGGAAAAGTACAAATCGGCTTTTGAGCCCGAGTAATTGAGCTGCTTGGAAAGCTTCTTGACCTTGTCCGATTGGCACGCGATAATCTTTTCCTCCTTGAATAATTAAAATTGGCGTATCCCATTTAGTTACCAAATTAATTGGATTGAATTGCGTGTATGTTTTTTGTGCTGCCGCATTGCTTTTGTCCCAATACGGTCCGCCGTTATCCCAATCCGTAAAGAATATTTCTTCTGTGGTTCCGTACATACTTTCTAAATTAAATACACCACAATGTGAAATAAACGTTTTAAATCGCTTGTTGTGAATTCCCGCCAAAAAGAACACCGAATAACCACCGTAGCTTGCTCCAACGGCTCCTAAACGTGTTTTATCCACATAATTCTCTTTCGCAACGTTATCAATAGCCGCTAAATAATCATCCATCACTTGTCCGCCCCAATCTTTACTGATTTGTTCATTCCAAGCAACGCCATGACCCGGCATTCCTCTTCGATTAGGAGCTACAATAACATATCCTTGCGAAGCCATCAATGAAAAATTCCATCGAAACGAATAACTTTGTGTCAACGCACTTTGCGGACCACCTTGGCAATACAACAAGGTTGGGTATTTTTTTGTTTTGTCAAAATTAGGTGGAAGAATCACCCAAACCAACATTTTTTTGCCATCTGTTGTGGTTAAATAACGTTTTTCATAGGTTGGCAAAGCCAGTTTTTTATAAGTGTCATCATTTACTTTGGTTAACTGCAACCAAGTGTTTTTCTTCAAATCATACGAATAAAGTTCTTTGGCGTGGTTCATATCGGTTCTTCCCACAATCATTTGATCACCAACAACGCCAACAATATCAGTTACGTCAAAAGTTCCGTTTGTAATTTGACGTACGTTAATTGCAATGCGTGTCATCCCCGGAAAGTTGACTTCAAACAATTGTTTGGTTCCATCTACAGCGGCTAAGAAATAGATTTTTTTACCATCCAAACTCCAGTGAAAACTATCTACTGTTCCGTCCCAATTGGCAGTTAAATTCATGTCGATTCCTTTAAAACGAACGATAATGTCGTTTTTATCGGCTTCATAACCATCTCGTTTCATTTGCAGCCAAGTCAATTCACCATTCGGTGAAAAAAGAGGATGCGTATCATACCCTAAATTACTTTCGGTTAGATTTTTAGTGGTTTTTGTTTCTAAATTGTATTCATACAAATCGGTGTTTGTAGAAATTGCATAAGCGGTTCCTGATTTCTTTTTACAAACGTAGATGATGCTTTTGCCATCATTCGACCAGATATAATCTTCATCACCACCAAAAGGCTTTTGAGGTGAATCATACGGTTCGTCTTTCATAAGATCAATAAAGGACTTAGGATCGTCAATTTTTGCATAACCCACATGATTGTGTGTCCCATCATTCCAAGTGTCCCAATGGCGATAATCCAAGCCGTTATACACTTGTACATTTGATTGGTCTAATTCGGGATGAAAATCTTTACCATGTACTTTTTCAACTTTTATTTCTTGATGCGATAAAAGGTATTTTCCATCAGGAGAAAGATTTTTGTCTTCTAAAAGGTCTTTGGTTTCCGTAATTTCTTTGGCAGTTCCGCCACCAATGGGCATACTGTAGGTTTTTGTGGTCGATTTGTTTGCTTCCACTGAAGGAACGGAAACTTTGTAAAGAATGCTTTGATTGTCCTTTGAGATTCCTAATGGCGTTACTCTACCCAGTTTCCATAATAATTCAGGACTTAACACTTCTTGAGCTTTAGCATTTGAAATTCCCATTGCGATTGCGATAGTTAAAATAATATACTTCATGTGTTGAATTTTTCAGACTATAAAAATAAAGAATATATATTAGATTTTGAAACAAGTTCAGAATGACAAAGCAAAAAAAAGACTACCGTTTCCGATAGTCTTTTTTAGTTTGGTTAGAATGGTTTGATTATTTTTTGACAATCAAGAACTCACTTCTTCTGTTGGTTGCATGGTCTTCTTCGCTGCACGCTTCTTTACAATCTACTTTTGGTTCGGATTCTCCCATTCCTTTTCCGGAGATTTGGTCTTTAGAGATTCCTTTAGATAGGATGTATTGCACCGTTGATTGGGCTCTTCTGTCAGATAAACTCATGTTGTACTGGTCACTTCCTCTATTATCAGTGTGCGATTTAGCAAGGATGACCATTGCGGAGTTGTTTTTCAAGACTTGTACTAACTTATCCAATTCAAAAGCTCCTTCTTGAGTGATGTTGCTTTTGTCATATTCAAAGTAAATTGGTTTTAGTACAATTTCTGTTGGCGTTACAATCACATCAATTGGGCTTAGTGCAGCAGCTACTTTTTGTGTACCGCCTTTACTTGCTGCAACGGCAAAAGTATTGCTTTCATAACCGTCTTTCGAGGCTTGTATGGCGTAGGCTTTGTTACACTCTACATTGTAGGTTACTTCACCCTTTTCGTTACTCATCTCGGTCGCAATCACGTTTTTCTTATCATCTAAGATGGACACTTTTGCTCCTGAAAGAATCGCTCCTGTTTTAGCATCGGTTACAAGGGTTACTACCTCCACTCCGCAAACCGGTGTGGCTAAGTAAATGTTGTCAACACCTGCTCTATTACTCGATAAAAAGCCAATGTTTTTATCAGGGTTGAAAGTAAAGGCAAAATCGTCTTTCTCACTATTGATTGGTTTGGCCATGTTTACAGCGGCACCCGCCATATCATAAGCAAACACATCGTAGCCGCCAAAACCTTGTCTGCCATTAGAGGCAAAGTACAATGTTTTGTTGTCTTCAGAGATAAAAGGGAAACTTTCATCACCTTCGGTGTTTACATTGGTTCCTAAGTTTTCAGGTGTTCCAAAACCGCCATCACCATTCACTGCTACTTTCCATATATCCGTTCCTCCAATTGAGCCGGGCATATTTGAGGTAAAATACAAGGTTTTACCATCTTTGCTTAGCGAAGGATTTCCCGTGGAATATTCTTTGCTGTTAAAAGGCAAAGAGGTAATATTCCCCCATTTGTCTCCCGTTTTGGTAGCTTTGTAGATAATAACCTGACTTTTTTTGGTGTTGATGGCTTTTTCTTTTTCAAATTCACCATCATTGTAACTCTCCGTTGAGAAATAAATGGTGTTCCCATCGGCACTAAGCGTTGAAGGACCATCGTGCCATTTTGTGTTCAATTCAGCCACCGCTGTTGGGTTAGTGATTGTTCCATCTACATTGTAGGTGGCTTGGTAGATATCCAAATACGGCTCATCGTTCCATCCATAGTTTTTTCTAGCGGCATTTCTGGCCGATGTA
Organism: Flavobacterium sp.; assembly: GCF_044371705.1. GTDB lineage: Bacteria > Bacteroidota > Bacteroidia > Flavobacteriales > Flavobacteriaceae > Flavobacterium. The sequence continues at coordinate 4,132 of NZ_JBILTE010000105.1, forward strand.
AAATACAAACTACTTCCGTGAAGCACTGCTCCAAAGTCTGATTTATCACTATTGATATCCAAAGGCTTGATGTCAAATCTTTTTTGTTTGTCTACTAGCGATGGTAAATAGTTTGGATTGGCCTTAAAGTCTTTGGCTCGTTGATCATTAGGAGCTTTGGCTGCAAACTTTTGCATTTGCTTGTTGGCCTCTTCATACTTCCCTTGAGCTTTTAGCATTTGAGCATAACGGAAATACGTTTCTGCATCTTGCTCACTCTGGGTTGCCTTGGCATACCATTTGGTTGCCTCTGCCGGATTAAAGGTATTGAAATACGCATCGGCTAGTTGTTTATGCACATACCCATCTGCTTTGCCTTTGTCTACCAGTTTCAGGTATTCGGCCGTGGCATCTACATATTCAAACCTATTGAAGTGTTTGTCTGCTTTTTGGGTGTCTTTGTTCTGTGCTGTTAGTGTTGCAGTTCCGAAAACCACTAAACTTAACAAGGATATATATACTTTTTTCATTGTTTAGGCTTCTTTTAGGTTAGAAAAATCGTGGTGAACGGGATACTTTTTTCGGGAAGTTCAAATCGAACAACAACATAATCTCGTGTGAGGAAGGTGTTGTGACATTCAAATCCGATACAACATGGTCATAGGCATAACCTACTCGAAGGTTGGGTGTGATGGCATAGTTTACCATGGCTCCAAAACTGTCTTCCAGTCGATAAGTTCCACCAATTTCAAACTTCTCAAAGAACAAAAAGTTAGCCGATACATCCAAAGAGGGTGTTACATCTAAAGCCGATTTTAACATCGCCGAGGGTTTGAATTTAGTGTTTTCACTCAAATCAAAAACATATCCCCCTGTTAAAAAGTAATGCAGTGTTTCTGTTCCGTATTCCACCCCGTTGAAATCTAAATAGGTGGAACGAATCATGTTTGGCACAGAAAAGGCCACATAATATTTCTCGGTGTAGTAGAATAATCCACCACCAAAATTGAAATACTGATTATCTGTGTTTTGAGCAAAAGCCGGGTCGGTTGGCACCGGGAGTGTTGATGAGATGTCAAACAATCCTACTTTGTGAAAGGTGACACCTGTTTTTAAACCAAAAGCCAAACGGTGTTCGCCGCCTAAATTTAAGGTATACGAGAAATCAGCATACACGTTTTGCTCGGTAACGGGTCCGATTTGATCGGAGATCATCGATAAACCTAAACCTACGTTTTTACCAATTGGGCTACTTCCGGAGAAAGTAAAGGTTGTGGGAGCGTCTTCGATCTCTATCCACTGTTTGCGGTATAACAATCCGAAGGCTAGGTTTTCTTTACTACCTGCATAGGCCGGATTGATGATATTCATATTATACATGTATTGTGTATAATGCGGGTCTTGTTGTGCCGATACATCTACAAAGCAGATTAGGGCTACGAATACTAGGCTATATATTTTCTTCATCTTTATAGGGTTTTGTTTAGAAAAACCTGCTCTTGAATGCCAAGAGCAGATTCTCTGTTCTTCTTATTATCGCTCTCTATTGATATAAATCCAACCGGTTTGGTTCTCTCCCGTACTGAGTTCTATTGCATAATAGTACGTGCCATCAGGAAGTTCGTCTCCCTTATCGGTTTGTCCGAACCATTGGTTGGTATAATCTGTGCGACTGTAAACTTTTATCCCATAACGGTTGAAAATTTCTAATCGTTTAACCCCAAAAGTTGATAAATCGAAGTTATCATTCTGTCCATCACCATTTGGTGAAATTCCTTTTGGAATCGTACACGATATAATGGTCACCACAAAACTGCTCTCACTTGAACAAATATCCTCCTCTTTATAAATATAGATGGTTTGAGTAGTGGTAATCTCAGCTTCTGAGGCTAACATTGTTCCTGTTCCACCCGGACCTGTATAGTAATTATTGCCTGAAGAAAGCATTGGCAAAATAAATTTACCACAAGCTTCAACATCGTCTAACTCCTCTGCACTTACATTAAGGATCGTTACCACAAAACTGCTTTGTGCAAAACAATTGGGCGTAGTGCCTGTTTGTGCATAAATGTAGATGGTTTGATTGCTTGTCACAACAAATCCTGCTGCAAGAGGCGTTCCACCACCATTGGCCTGAGTGAAGTAATTGCCGCTAGTAATTGCCGGTAAAGTATACGTGCCACAACCCGTTACGTTTGGTAATGTGCTAACCGTTGGGGTAGCATTAACCGTTACAGTAAAACTCGTTTCACTGGTACAATTAGGAGTCGTATTTGTTTGAGCAAAAATGTAAATGGTTTGTGAACTCGTTATAGTTGAGCTTGTTATTGGACCTACACCATTGGGCTGGCTGAAATAGCCTCCAACCGATAAAGTTGGCAATACAAACGAATCACATGCCGTTACATTGGCTTGTGTAGGTGCTTGAATAGAATTAATGGTTACCAAAATATCTTCTTCTGATGAACAAGTTCCATTGGCAGCATACACATAAATAGTCTGTGTAGCCGTAATATTTGTACCAGCAGCTAATAAAGTTCCCGTGCCTCCCGAACCAGTAAAGTAATTACCAACTGTTAAGGCAGGTAATACATAACTGTTACAAACTGTTACATCAGGTTGTGGAGCTAATACAGGATATTGAACAACAGTAACTGTAGAGGTTCCCGTTGCAGTACATCCATTAAAGTTAATCAAAACAGCATAAGTACCTGCTTGAGAAACCGTTATACTACTTGTATCACCAGGGAATGGATTTCCATCCAACGTCCAAGTATAAGTTACAGGGTCTGATGCTGTATAATTTGTAGGCGTCACTACAATTGTACCTGTGGCGCCTGCACAAATGTCTTGGTTAGCAGTAATCGTGAATTGAGGAGTCAAATCTTGAACACTTACATTAAATGTAATCACTTCATAACAATCACCAACAATTGGGTCTATTCGTACATAAATAGTTTGTAAAAATGCCGTAGTATTTGTAAATGCTGTTGGTGTTGCAATTGCATTTAACTCATCATCAGCATTACTTTGACTAGTATAATACGTCAGCGTATAATCAGTTCCGATAGGAGCTGTAATTAATGCTGCATTTTCGGTTAAATCAAAAGTTGAGAAACCTGTACCATCACAAGCTTGCAAGGTTTGAGGAACACCCGGAGCAATCACCGGGAAAAATTCAACAATAACTGAATCTGTGGCTGAACAAGCACTTGTTAAATTATATTGTGCTTCCACAGAATAAGTTCCGGCAACCGTAACAATCAAGTTTGCACCTGTTTCACCCGGCATTAAGACTCCGTTTTGAAACCATTCAAAAGCAAAATCATCCGGATCTAGGCCTGTTTCAATAGTAGCTGGTTCAGCAGGACAAAGTGCATTTCCGCTGGAAATTAGTAAATCAATTCCTAAATCTAAATCACCCAAATCAAAACTACCTCCTTCCAAGAATACAGCAGAGTCATAAGCGGTGTCACTTCTATCAGCAATAACCATTTTTATTTTATATAGGTTATTTGGAATTACGGTGGCCGAAGCAGTCATAGGTACAGTGACTCCATTAAAGTTGATTGGAGCCCCTAATGGATTTACACCCCCTGCACCATAGAAGAAAGCAAAATATGCAGGATTTACAGAGGCACAACCTGCATTATATAACTGATTTCTAATAGTTACTACAGAAATAGGAGTAGTGGTGTTAGGGATCAATGCTAAATTAGTCGTCGTATTTGTTGCAACATTGGTCAATAAAAAAGCAAATGCATCGGAGAATGAACATTGGAATGTTCCATACTCATCTGAAGCAAAAAGGAAGTTAAAACTGATTTGGTCTATTAATGGAACAAAATCAAATTCAATTTTAGAAGCATTTTGTGAATTCATTGCTAGACCTGTAGCCGCTAAAATAATCGCTTCCAAATCTGCATCTCCTCCCCAGCCGCCAGCGCCACCATCACTAAGGATCGTTAAGTTGGGACCTGGTGCATTTAAAGCATTACCTGATGTCATTACAATACCATCTTCAAATGGGAATCCGGAACCGTTTTCTTGGAAATAACCTATACCATTTGAAGAACCAAAGTTGGTACCAGTACTCCAAGTAATATTAGATACAAGTGCACAAGTTGAGTTAATTAGAACATCTTCAATCAATTCAGGAACTGTGTATAGTGCAGTACTTGTTGTAATTGGCGGAGCAATGGAGCCCACACAAATATTAAAGTTAGCAGTAGAACCTAGCACATTTCCATTTGAAAATACGCGAATATAATAGGTCTGACCTACCACAAAAGTATTGTTGTAACTACTATTAGGGTCGCTACAGTACAATAATGTTAAATTCGCACAAGGGTCTGTTGGGTTTGTTGATGTATACACCGCATGATTTAAATTGGTTGTTGAGCCAACGACATTGTTCAAATCTACTGTATGTGCTTGACTGGTTGCAGTAAACTGGTACCAAACGTCATCATTTGCAATACCCGCACAAGTATTTGCTTGTGGTGATTGCGTAGCACTAGTAACCGTTCCGGCTGAAAAAACAGCACAACTGGTGTTTGGATTAACAGTCAAAGTGACCGCATTGATACATTCGTCATTTAGAGGTGGCAAAGGTGGAATGCTCACGCACAAATCAAATGTAGTGTCTTGCAAAATAGCCGTTCCGGAACTGTACACTCGAATAAAATACGTTTGCCCGGGAACTAAATTTTGAGCATAACTGTTATTCGGGTCACTACAATAAACCAATGTTAAATTGGCACAAGGATCAGTCGGATTTGTTGACGTAAATAAGGCATGGTTCAAGTTGGTAGTAGAACCGATCACATTTTGAAAATCAATTAAATGTATTGATTGTGTCGCTACAAATTGGTACCAAACGTCATCATTAGGAGTTCCAACACAAGTATTTGCTTGTGGAGATTGTGAAGCACCTTCAATTGTTCCCGGAGTTGTTAAAGTACAAGTAAAGTCGGTATTAACAGGAACAACAGTTGCATTTTGACAATTGTCGTTTGCAGGAACTGGTGGTGGAGGTACACAAGAAGTGTTTAAAGTAAAGATTCCCTGACTTCCGGTTGTTCCGTAAACATATACATAATAAACTGTCCCTAAAGTACTTATGATGTCAACCTGTGATTGAACGTTACAGAAATCATCATTTCCACCTACACAGGTAAAGGCACCACAAGAACCTGTATATACTTGAATTCTTGTATTATAAGCGGAGCCACATAAGGAGAAGGTAGTAATATCACCTGTTCCAATATAGGAATACCATAAACCACCGGAACCCGGACCGGTTCCGCAAGTAAAGGTAGGTGCACCTGCTGTAGTTGCTCCAACGGTTGTTTGTCCTTCAACACTTCCACAAGTAATAGGAATTGCCCCCGAACATAGATT
>NZ_JBILTE010000266.1:0-2662 GCF_044371705.1 Flavobacterium sp.
ATAACAGGCATTCATCAGCATTTAAAAGATTAAAGGAGGATTCGTGTTCTGTGACTATTGATACCGGTAATGCACATAGCAATTACTTTCATCCAAGATATAATAGAATTCCAACAGTTAGAGAGGCTGCTAGAATACAATCCTTTAATGACGATTATGTTTTTTTGGGTTCAAGAACCAGTCAATATAGACAAGTTGGGAATGCAGTTCCACCATTATTAGCGAAAGCAGTAGCAACAGAAATTGTTAAACTTATTAAGAAGAAATGAAAATAATTGATCTTTTTTCTGGTGTTGGTGGCTTGTCATTAGGCTTCGAATGGGCAGGTTTCGAATCTGTTGCTGCTATAGATTTTTGGGAAGATGCTATTAAAACATATAATCATAATAGATTAAATAAGGTTGGAATGACAATTGATATCAAAAAATTTAATGATGATGTACTTCCCACAATACTTAGAAAAAATAAAATTGATGGCGTTATTGGAGGCCCACCTTGCCAAGGTTTTAGTACAGCGAGGCTTTCAAATGCAACAGTTAAAATTCATGAGATAAACAAGGAACGCAATCATTTATATCTTGAATTTTTCAGAACGGTAGAGATTGTAAAGCCGAGGTTTTTTGTTATCGAAAATGTAAGAGGACTTGTTTCAGCTAACCAAGGAGCATTTGTTAAGGACATTATTGAAAGATTCGGAAACTTAGGCTATAATGTTGAATTCAAAATACTAAATGCTTCTGATTACGGTGTTCCTCAAAATAGACAACGAGTTTTCTTTGTCGGATTAAAAAACCAAAAATATATTTTTCCCAAAAAATTCGATTTTAAATTTTCGGCAAGCGATGCAATAGGCGATATCACCAAAGCAGATGCAAAAGAGATTCAAGAATACAGTTGTTCAGCATTAAATGATTTCCAAAAAATGATGAGAAAAAAGTCTAAACATTTAAAAAATCATGAAGTAACAATTCACAATGAACAAACAATCAGGGTTATTTCACTTGTGCCTGATGGTGGCAATATAAAATCCTTACCTCCGAAATATTGGGAGATTAGAAAATACAACAAAGCTTTCCAACGAATGAATAGTAATCTTGCTTCAAACACAATCGATACAGGTCACAGAAATTACTTTCACTATTTTGAAAATAGAATTCCAACAGCAAGAGAATCTGCAAGAATTCAGAGCTTCCCCGATAGTTTTGAGTTTCTTGGAACAAAAGGGAGTCAATATAAACAAGTTGGCAATGCAGTCCCTCCACTTTTAGCAAATGTAATTGCAAAGCAAATAATTAAGATATTAAAATAAATAAGATGGCAAACGACTACACTAAATACAATGTAAAATTTTTAAGTCCAATTCAATTGAGCCTTGAAAATCTAAGTAAACGTCAGTTAGTACTCGAATCAATTAAGTATGTTCTCGAATATGATTTGATTGCAATTAGTGAACTTAATGATGCCAAATTAAACCCGACTCACAACAAACAATTAATAGCCAGTGATGCTGAGTATTTAACCTTCGCAGAGGATAAAACTAAGAGATACTCTTTGGTTGAAATTAAAGGAGTAAAATATTACGTTTCCAATCAATGGCGTAAATCTACTATTGATGGTTTTATCGACTATTTTGAAAATAAATTACAAGATACTGTAGAGTTTACCGAATTATTTGAAGAAGATGATGATATAATTGAAGCTAAGGGGAATGAATTTCCACTAAATCAAATCTTCTATGGACCTCCTGGCACAGGTAAAACATATAATATATCCCAAGAAGCAGAAAGAATAATTAATTCTAAAGCTAACTCGTTTAATATATCAAGAGAAGAAAAATTTGAACGGATTTGTAAAAACATACGGAACAACTATAGCGAACCTATTTATAACAAATTAAACGGAAACAATATTTACAGAAATTTTATCAAATCAATGGTTGTTTGGGGTTGGTATTTAGATGACAAATATGATACAAGCGACACAATTGTACATGAAGACCTAAAAGATTTAGAAGGTTTTAAAAGGTCTGGATGGTCACAACGTCTAAGATATTTGACTGAGTTTGATTTTATTGAAGGAGTTTGGTTAACTGATTTTTCCGGTCAACTTGGTGAAGACATGAAATTAAGTGGACGAGGTGTTATTTTAAAAAACGAATTAAAAAAATATTTATTTGAGAATGGTATTGATAAAGAAAGTCTAAAAAACTGGCCTCGTGAAAATCACTTACCCGATTTTTTTATAAACAAATATCTTGCTGTGTTAAGCGATATTTCTCCGTTAAAAGAAAATATGACAGCTTTTAAGAAAACAATAATATGTGCTCTTAATATGTGCCTAAATAAAAAACTGTTTAAACAAAATAACGAAGCAAGACTTACAACCCTAGAGGAAATCAATTTAATTGAAAAATACTTAGATGTAAATAGTGTTGGGAATAGCGATTATAAATGGATTGGATGGATTGGTGAAAACCTCGTGGACTTGGGTCTTGTAGAATTGGACAAAGATGAAATAAATGAAAGATTTTATTATCACATTACACCAAAAGGAAATAATATAATTGACGATTTAATTTCTAATTGGAACAGGGAGTTTCCTTCTCTATTTGGTGATTTTATTTCGTATGAATTAGCTCTTAAACTAGGGCAAGTAAAATTCA
>NZ_JBILTE010000265.1:0-2662 GCF_044371705.1 Flavobacterium sp.
AAATAAACTTGATTCTGAAACCATTAAAAAATGCATCATTTTGCTTTTCATGGGCGGATTTCAAGGTTTTTTGGGATGGTTTATGGTAAAAAGCGGTTTGATAGATAATCCCGATGTGAGTCATTATCGACTGGCCCTACATTTAACATTTGCTTTTATAACATTCGCTTATACTTTATGGGTGGCTTTAGATTTGATTTATCCAAACAAAATTGAAGTGATTCAACCTTTAAAAAATCTAGCACGAATCGCATTAGTTGTGCTTATTGTCCAAATCATTTATGGTGGATTTGTGGCAGGTTTAAACGCCGGTTTAATTCACAACCATTGGCCATTGATGAGTGAAGGAAAAGTGATTCATGAAACTGTTTGGATGGAACAACCCACACTTTTACAAAACCTAACCGAGGGAAAAAGTGGTGTACAATTTGTGCACCGAACGTTAGCTTATTTGGTGGTTGGAATGATTGTTTTTTTATATTACAGCAGTAAAAAATATACTTTGTCAACCCTACAAAGGAAAGGATTGAATGCATTGGTGGTAATCGTTTGTATTCAATTTTTATTAGGTGTTCTCACTTTATTACTTCATGTACCCTTGTGGTTAGGGTTGGTACATCAAGTAATGGCTTTCTTTTTATTGAGTGCGATGACATTTACCTTACATCGTTTCAGTAAATAAAAATATCAAGGACTATATTGTCGCAGTTTCGTTAGAAAAAATTAAATGTCAAAACTTGCCGTTCAGGATAAATTTTTAGATTTATCAGACTATGGTAGAACTTTCGGAAGAATTTTTGCTTTACAGTTAAAAAACACGCGTTTTACGCCTATTCATGTAACCTTACTTTTTGGTATTAGTGGTTCGTTTGCTATTTACTGCATTCTTTATCAACACTATGTTTGGGCTGCTTTTTTTATCATTCTAAAATCGATTATTGATGCTGCCGATGGTGAATTGGCTCGATTAAAAAAAACACCTTCCTATTCCGGAAGATACTTGGACAGTATTTTTGATATTTTCTTGAATTTCGGATTTTTGATGGCTATTTGCTATGTTTCAAATACTACATTTTGGTTCACTTTTTTAGCATTTTTTGCCCTTCAATTACAAGGGACTTTATACAATTATTATTATGTAATTTTACGAACAAAATCGGTAGGTGGTGATGCCACCAGTAAGGTATTTGAATACAAAACACCCAAAGCATTACCGGGTGAAAGTCAAAAATTGGTCAATGTTCTATTTACATTATACACGATTGTTTACGGCTCCTTTGACAAAATTATTCACTTTTTAGACAAAGATGCCTATAAGGTAAAGACGTTTCCAAACTGGTTCATGACCTTGCTTTCGGGCTATGGTTTAGGATTTCAATTATTGATTATCGCAGTGATGTTGCCCATGGGCTGGATTGAAAATATTGTGCCTTTTTTTATTGTGTACACTGTTTTTATTTTTGTGTTAATTGGGATACGCAAAAAATTCATTTCATAAAAAACCCCACACTCAATGAATGCAGGGAATTATATAAGCAACTGAAAATTTTAAAATGCCGTACTCAAAGTAAGAGTTAGTCCAGTACTTTCCGGTACAAAACGACAAACCCCGCCTACACAAACCAATCCACCACGTTGCCTTCCGTAGTTCACTCCAATTCTAGTTGAATTAATACGGTAAGCACCACCCATATTAAAGTAATGGTTTCTTTTATCAGGGTCATCATTACCATAATTAATGATATCCCAAATATAAAAAGAATAGGTATCATTGATGTCTAACTCTAATGTTCCTCCTGCCCAGTTTTTAAAATCAGCATCGGCCCACATGTGTTCTGCTTCAAAACGGATGGATTTTGTTTCAGCAAAATTATAAATGGCTTCTCCGGTAATAATATTTGTATTTACATCAGTACTAGCATCTTCAATCCAAGGTTTATTATAATATTGATTGACATAATTAAAACCTGTGTGCCATTTTTCAGAAATTTTCTTTTTAATTTCTAAATTATAATCTGAGAAATATTTAGTACCCACACCAAAAAAGTTGGTTTCATAATTGCTAGGCGTTAATTGGTATTCACCAGGTAAATTAAACCATTGTGACATATTAAAAGCGACTTTTGTACCATATTTTCCACCTATTTTAGTGTCCTTGGCAAAATCATAAAAAATATCTATTTGTCCACCGGTTTCGCCGGCTTTTAAAATGGTTGGTGATTTAAAATCCACTCCTACTTGTGCTTGGTAAACATAAATGTTAGCTAAATTTGAATGTTGTTGTTTAGTTAAAGCCGGTGTAAAATTCAAAACTTTATCATTAAAGTTTAAACTTGTATTTTCACCGGAAACTGTTGGAACCCTTTCCGACAAAAACAACATGTTTTCGGATCTTCGCAAAGTTGCATCAATACCTAAACCTTGCTTAGAATAACCCAAATTAAATAAAATTGCACTACCTGGTTTTACAAAATCATTATCAATGGTATTACTAACCCGATTTAAAACTGCATCTTCCGCTTTGTAATTGTATTCTAACGATGAGTAAAATGAATTGATAGAATAATTCACTCTACCGGAAAAAGCGTTCGTTAACGCCTCAAAATTTGGCTCAGGTATCTCTTTTATTATTTCATAACGACCTACATAGCTTAAACCAAAA
>NZ_JBILTE010000106.1:0-9503 GCF_044371705.1 Flavobacterium sp.
TCCGATCTTATAACATACCCCGACAAGATATTTTACTTGAATTAAATTTGAAGAATAAATAAAAGCTATTTTACATTCAAACCATATCCTCCGGCTTCACCCAAGCATCAAAATCTTCCGCACTAACATATCCCAACGCAATTGCCTCCTGTTTTAAAGATGTACCGTTTATATGAGCCGTTTGTGCAATTTCGGCCGCTTTATAATAGCCAATTTTTGTATTTAAAGCCGTGACCAACATTAAGGAATTTTGAACCAATTCATTGATGCGAGGTATGTTGGGTTCGATTCCTTTGGCACAATGCTCGTCAAAAGATCGACAAGCATCACCTAATAATACCGCTGATTGAAGAAAATTAGCTGCCATCAAAGGTTTGAAAACATTTAATTCATAATGTCCTTGCATGCCACCTATAGTAATAGTTACATCATTTCCCATCACTTGTGCACAAACCATGGTTAGAGCTTCGCATTGCGTTGGATTCACTTTTCCGGGCATGATTGAAGATCCCGGTTCATTTTCGGGGAGGAGTAATTCACCGATTCCCGAACGTGGGCCGGAAGCCATCATTCGAATGTCGTTTGCAATTTTAGTCAGAGAAACAGCAATCGTTTTTAAAGCACCATGCGATTCCACCAAAGCATCGTGAGCGGCTAAAGCTTCAAATTTATTTTGTGCGGTACTAAAGGGCAATCCGGTAAACTCTGCAATGTACGCAGCTGCTTTCACGTCGTAACCTGGAGGAGTATTCAAACCGGTGCCAACAGCTGTTCCGCCCAACGCTAGTTCAGATAAATGAGCCAACGTATTTTTTAACGCTTTAATTCCATGGTCCAATTGGGAAACATAGCCTGAAAATTCTTGTCCTAAGGTTAGGGGAGTGGCATCCATTAAATGGGTGCGACCAATTTTCACTACTTGCATAAAAGCCTCACTTTTTGCGTGTAATGTATCTCGAAGTTGCGTAATACTCGGAATCGTATTTTCTACAACAGTTTTATAGCAAGCAATGTGCATTGCGGTAGGAAAGGTATCATTGGAAGATTGTGATTGGTTGACATCGTCGTTTGCTTTGAGTACCAAATTGCCTTCACCTAAAGGATTTCCGGCCAGTACATGTGCACGATTGGCAATTACTTCATTAACGTTCATATTGCTTTGAGTCCCTGAACCGGTTTGCCAAATTACCAATGGAAACTGGTCGTTTAATTTGCCTTCTAAAATTTCATCGCATACAGCAGCAATCGCATTTCTTTTTTCAATGGTTAAAACGCCCAAATCGTGATTGGCAAATGCAGCAGCTTTTTTTAAGTAGGCAAAGCCTTCAATGATTTCTTTGGGCATGGATGCTGGAGGACCAATTTTAAAATTGCTTCGGGATCGTTCCGTTTGTGCTCCCCAGTACATTGCTGCAGGAACATGCACTTCACCCATGGTATCTTTTTCGATGCGGTAATCCATTTTATATTGAGCGTTTAAGTTAGCTATTGAATTTTGCTATTGCTATTGCATTTTGTAATTGCCATTGATTTTTGTAATTGCCATAGCTATTGTAAATTTAGTTATTAACAACTGACTTTTAAAAATAATTTTATTTTCAGTTGATAAAATGGTATTGTTCCCATATCTTTGTAATTGAATTCGAAAAATTCCGGAAAACATGTTTGAATTTCAACAGTACTTAGGCTTTATTCTTTTCTTGACCGTTTTAACCATCGGTTTTTGGTTGATGATATTTTTAGTTGGTTTTGTCCACTATTGGTTGGGCGGAGCTATTATGGAATTAATCAAAGAGAAAAGAGCTAAAAAAGACGACGAATAATCATTTTTATAATTTGATTATAATAAAAGAGGGACGCGTTTGCGTCCCTCTTTTTGTATTTACCCCATGAATTCAGGTTCCTCGCCATTTTCACGTCTTTGCTGACGTTCGCGTTCGTTTTTCTGTTTATTGAAACGGTACGTAAAGGAGAGGTTTATTTGTCGTTCTCTAAATTGATTTTCGTCGTAGGAGTTGATCACACCGGGAATACTGGTTTCAGTGATTCTTTTTCTCGTATTAAAAATATCGCTCACGTTTAAAGCAATTGTAGCTTTATCTTTTAATATGTCTTTGCTTAAGGATGTATTTGCACTTGCAATTCCCAAAGATTTTCCTTGTGGTCTAGTCTCCGGAGCTCGATAATTTCCGTTTAGTTGCCAATCAATTTTGTAAGGCAAGGTAATTCGCGATGTAATTCGTGTGGTCCATGTTACGGCTACATTGTCAAGATCTTGGACAATGGTGTTGCCTAAAAAATCCTCATATGAATATTCACCTGCTGTTTCATTTCTGAAGAAATTGAAGTTTCCATTTAACTTCCACCATTTGTAGGGGTTGTAATTCAAATTAAACTCAAACCCGAAACGGTATTCGTTTGCTAGATTGATTGGAGTGGTAATAATAATTGGTGTTATTACTAGTTCACCATCGACTATGTTTTCAACAAACTGGCCCGACTCTGTTCTGATAAATTGGAAGGAGTCTTCGGTCATGTTGTAATAGGCCGAGCTACTTAATGTTAACTTACCAAATTTTTGAAGGTAAACTAAATCAACAGCATGTGTCATCGCAGGATCTAAATCAGGATTTCCCTGAAAGATATTAATATTACTGGTTAAGTTTGGAAACGGATTCAAGAAGAAACCTCTCGGACGTCTTATTCTGCGACTATAGCTTAACGAAGTATTCGTTTTTTCGTCGATTTCATAGGAGAAAACAGCACTTGGGAAAAAGTTGTTGTATCTTTTGTTTGTCAAATCATTGGTAGATAATTGATTCACATCAATATTTGAATCCTCCCATCGTAGACCAAAGAAATACGAAAATTTATTTATTTTGCTACCGTATTGTGCATAAAAAGCGTGTACTTTCTCCTTGTATTCAAAAAGGTTACTAATATTTGGGTTAATTACCCAATCACTGATGTCTTCATCAAAATCTTCCACAGAAAAATCATTCAAATTCTCAATGAATTCTCCTTTATATCCCGCCTCAAAACGACTTGTTTTACCAAAAGGTTTTACATAATCTGTTTGCAGTAGACTTCTTTCCTGAATTTGATCATTTAAAGTACGTTGGTTGTCAAAAACAGAATCTTCAATACCAGTAAAGTCCAAACCAGTATTTTTAGAGTAATTGGCGTCTACGGTCAATTGGTGACCTTCTTTATCAAATTTATGTGTTACATTGGTTGTAACATCGATGTTTTGTCCTTCATTATCTTGATTAATTACTCGCGTGCGATCGAACTGGAATACTTTATTTTCATCAAAGTTGGCAAAAGTTACCAGCTGCGGATTTTCAGTTGTATTTTCTCGGTAGGTGAAGATGTTGGTCCAAGTAGTTTTTTCGGTTAAAAACCAATCAAAACCAAAGTTACCATTGTAGCTATCACCAATTCTTGAACTTGAGCGATCTTCATAAATAAAGTTTCGTGTACTACCATCCGGATTAAGATACTCGGTGTCAGTCAGTCCGTTTGCCGGGCTATCGCTGTAGTTGTAACCTTGCGTAGTAAACAAATTGACGTCTTTATTTTTGTAATTAATTGTACCTGTAATTCCCCTATTCGTAGGATCTCCTAATACGCCGGTTATCGTTCCATTAATACCACTATTTTTCCCTTTTTTTAGAATAATATTGATAATTCCACCCCCACCTTCGGCATCATATCGGGCAGATGGGTTGGTAATAATTTCCACTTTATCGATTGCTTCTGCCGGTATTAATCGCAAAGCATCGTTAATATTGATCGCATTGGATGGACGACCGTCAATCAAAATACGAACACTTTCATTCCCTCTCAAACTCACCGTTCCATCTACATCTACCGCTACTGAAGGTACATTATCTAATACATCACTAACGGTTCCGCCTTTTACCATCATATCCTGACCAACGTTGTATACACGCTTATCTAATTTTATATCAACAGTTGATTGTTCAGCACGCAAGACCACTTCTCCTAATTGAGTAGTTTCGTCTACTAAACCTATAATTCCTAAATTTGTATTTTCTAAGATTGCTCGCTGTTTAATCTCTACAGTCTTAAAAGATATAAATTCTACACGTATATCGTAGGTTCCTGCTATGATTTCAATATCAAATTCGCCTTTGGCATTGGTGATTCCGCCGCTAATTACATCGGCTCTCTGAGTGCTCTGCAAAACAATTGTTGCATATTCTAAGGGTTGTGAGGAGTTCTTTTCGATAACCTTCCCGGTTACTTTGATTTTTTTTCCGGGCTGACCTTGTTGTGAAAACAAGCAATTAATTCCGATAAAAAGTAGAAATAAAAACGCTAGTACTTTTTTCATTAGGGTAAGATATATATGATTTTATTCGACGGTAAAATTAAACTTTGGTTTAACAGTGCAGTCCTAAAGATTTGTTAAATGATTGTTGCAAAACCTTAAACGATTCCAGATAGGTTGTCAATTGGTCTGCCAATTACCGCTATGGATCCATTGACAATTATTGGTCGTTTAATTAGTATGGGATAATCAGCCATTGCCTTGATAATAGCCGCATCGTTAAGATTTTTTCCCTTAAATTTATCAATCCAAACTGCTTCTTTTTGCCGAACCAAGTCGATGGGATGCAACTTTAATTTCTGAATAATTGTACTTAATTCTGCAGTAGTAAGGGGGTTGTCAAGGTATTTAATTATTTCAAATGGTTTCCCGGTTGCTTCTAAAAGTGAAAGGGCTTCTCTTGATTTACCACATCTCGGATTATGTAAAATTGTAATCATACGTGTTATTTGTGCAAAGAAAACCTTTGTATAGTCAATTTTTGTTAAAAAAAATCTAACATATTCTAGAACATCACTTATATTTGAAAAACAAATAAGCAGTTATGTATATCGAACAAGTTCAAGGCAAAAATTTTAATTGGTTTCTTTATTTACCAATTCCGTTATTTTTTATGGGATTAATGGTTGTAAATTATATTACCACAATAGATGTTGATGTAAACGTGGTTATGCAACAAATGATTGACCAATTTGGGAACAATATAACATTTGCATTTTTGGTGAGCCCCCTGTCTATTGCATGCCTCGTTTTGCTTTTTTGGGTAAAATATATTCATAACCAAAGTATCAGAAGTCTAACTACTTCTCGTAAGCAAGTAGACTGGCATCGCATCTTTTTTTCGTTTATAGTTTGGGGTTCGTTTACGGTAGTGTCCACGCTTCTGGTTTACTTTATTTCACCCGAAAATTTTACGATTAATTTTAATCCTGTAGATTTTTTTATTTTTTTATTCTTGGCAATTATTTTAATTCCGTTGCAAACCAGTTTTGAAGAGTTCTTATTTAGAGGCTATTTAATGCAAGGTATCGGTGTGGTTACTAAAAGCAGGTTGATTCCTTTGATAATTACGTCGGTTCTCTTCGGAGTCATGCACATTGCCAATCCCGAAGTAGGTAAGCTAGGTATGATTATCATGATTTATTATATAGGCACAGGATTTTTTCTGGGCATTATTACTTTAATGGATGAAGGTTTAGAGTTAGCTTTAGGATTTCATGCAGCCAACAACCTGATTGGGGCACTTTTAGTCACTGCAGATTGGACTGCTTTTCAAACTGATTCTATTTTAAAAGACGTGTCAGAACCCTCAGCGGGATTCGATGTATTATTTCCGATTTTTATCATATTTCCGATTCTTTTAATTATTTTTGGTAGAAAATATGGCTGGGTCAATTGGAAGGAAAAACTTACCGGAAAAGTCTACCCACTATCTCCTGAATCTGAACAAATTAATTCTATTGGAAATGATTGATTTAAATGAAATAACCTATCATAACGTTCACAATAAATTTAAATTAAATGGTTTTCATCTAAACCGCGAAGATTTATGTCGAGTTGCCTATAGTTTTATTAAAGAAGGCGAGGATTTTGAAAAACCTGTAGGTGATTTTTTATTGGATTGGTTTGATGATAAAAGTTATTTAGAAATAAATACCTCCGGATCTACTGGAATTCCAAAATTGATTCGTGTAGATAAACAAGCAATGGTTCGCTCGTCATTAGCCACCGGCGATTTCTTTGATTTAAAACCCGGTGACCGAGTACTTCATTGCTTACCTGCAAAATATGTGGCCGGAAAAATGATGTTTATTCGCGGTTTTATTTTAGGTTTGGAGATTGACTTTGTTGCTCCAAGTTCACATCCATTGGATACTATTGGTCACGATTATGAATTTACAGCATTGGTTCCTATGCAAGCTCAATATTCAATAGATAAATTGCATCGTGTAAAGAAGATAATTATTGGAGGTGCCAAAATCACGAAACCACTGGAAGATAAATTAATGAAAATTAAATCGGAGATTTATGAGACCTATGGAATGACCGAAACTATTACACACATTGCAGCCAAGCGAATAGGAGAAGAAGCTTTTACCGTTTTCCCAAATGTAATGTTGTCTCAGGATGAAAATAGTTGTTTGCTCATCAAAGCTCTATCCATTTCTGATACAATTATTGAAACCAACGATATTGTTGAAATGGTTTCTGAAAATAAATTTATCTGGTTGGGTCGATTTGATAATGTTGTTAATAGTGGAGGGATTAAATTAATCCCTGAACAAATCGAGGAAAAATTAGCTACCCGAATTCCCCGTCGCTATTTTGTAATAGGGAAACCGGATCAAGTGTTGGGAGAGAAATTGGTTTTAATTGTGGAAGGCGAACCAATGACTATTGAAGATTCGGTTTTTGATGTATTGGATAAATATGAAAAACCAAAAGAAATCCATTTTGTCAAACATTTTGAAGAAACACCTACCGGTAAAATTATTCGAAAAGAAACGTTGAGTAAGTTTATGTTTTAGAAAAAATAAAGTAGATAGCTCAAATATTTGTAGAACGATTACCTGAAGAAAATTTGTTTATGGATGATGAAACCGTAATTTCAAAACTTGAATACATAAGCTTTGTAAAAAAGGTTACAGTCATTTCCATTATATCTGGCACTGTACTTTTCCTTTTATTTCGCTTAACTGGAACCGATTTCTTTATGTTTTTAGGACTTTTTTTGTTTAGCTGGTCAATTCTTTATGGATTATCAACAATAATTTCATTACTAATTTTAGCTAAGAATTCTAAAATGCTACTTTGGCAAATTATTACTACATTTTCAATTATTGTTTTATCTTTTGTTTTAGCGACAATATATCTTTATTATGGATTTATGTACTTTATCCAAATAAGTGATTAATAATCTGTCAATAAACAGCAGTACTATTTTATTTCCGCAACGTAGTACCAAAAAGTTTTCAAAAAAAAACGCTCTAAATTAGAGCGTTTTTTGGTTTCATTATAGCTGGATCATTTTATTTTTCCATTGACTATTGCAATAACAGCTCCAATAATTGCAGCTGATACTACAGATATGGCCACATCAATGACCATCGTTTCATAGCTGATTCCAAATTTTGGCTCGGCAATCATAAAGAGATTTACGGATAAAGAATAAAAAAAGCCAATAATGGCTCCCGCTTTCGCCCCGGTAGTAGCCTGAGTGATACCAGCCCATTTGGTAAAAATATACGACATAAATAAGCCATACACCAAGCATCCGGAAAAAATCAATTCCAGTTTCATTGTTTCTTCGTCCTGTGGAAAAAAATCTTTGAATAGCATTCCATAAAACAACCATCCCAAAAGGAAATTTACAATTCCTCCTACGATACCAGCAATAATAAAATTTTTCATTTTCATAAGTAACTATTTATTGGTTAGTGAGTTAAACTTACAAAAAAAAGATAAACAGTTGTTAAAAAAACATCGAAAATTACGATTGGTAGATCTTTTCGTATAAATGTTGGTACTTTTCACGTACGATTTTTCGACGTAATTTCATGGTAGGAGTGAGGTGACCCGCTTCAATTGTCCAAGCATCCGGCGTAAGTTCGAATCGTTTAATCTTTTCCCAATTTCCAAATTTTTCATTGGCATGGTCCACTTCAATTTGAAAACGTTCAATTACTTTTTCATTGGCTACCAATTCTGCATTGGTTCCGGTAATTTCAAATCCGTGGCGATGAGCCCATTCGCGAACAAAATCGAAATTAGGTTGTATGATCGCAGCCGGCATTTTTTCACCATCACCAATTACCATGACTTGTTCGATAAAAAGTGATTGTTTCAAGCGGTTTTCAATTAATTGCGGGGCAATGTATTTTCCGCCCGAAGTTTTAAACATTTCTTTTTTACGATCGGTAATTCTTAAAAATCCGTCTGAATCAAATTCACCAATATCACCCGTATGAAAGTAGCCGTCCACGATTACTTCATTGGTTAACTTTTCGTCTTTGTAATAGCCCATCATGACATTGGGACCTTTGCAAAGAATTTCACCATCTTCGGCAATTTTCACTTCAACATTTTTAATTAGTTTACCAACAGTTCCTACTCGGAATAAACCGTTTCGCATGTCGTTAACCGTAATAACGGGAGACGTTTCTGTTAATCCATAACCTTCCATTACCGGAATATTTGCTGCTGCAAATACACGAGATAATCGGTGTTGTAAGGCGGCACTACCGCAAACCATCACATCCAGATTTCCACCTAAGGCTTCTTTCCATTTGCTAAAAATCAGTTTGCGAGCCAAAGCTAATTGTTTTTCATACCACCAGCCGTTCGCACCATAGGGTTTGTATTTAAGACCTAAATTAACCGCCCAAAAGAACAACAGTTTTTTAATACCGGTGAGTTCTGCTCCTTTTGCATAAATTTTATCGTACACTTTTTCCAAAAGTCGCGGTACAACCGTCATCACATTCGGATGCACTTCTTTTAAATTATCCGTTAATTTTTCGATGCTCTCTGCAAAATAAATCGATACACTATAATATTGATAAATGTATAAAATGATGCGTTCAAAAATATGACAGATGGGTAGGAAACTTAATGCTAGACTGGTTCCTTCTGCAAATGGAATTCGTGGTGCACTATCCAACACATTTGAAACAATATTGTTGTGCGAAAGCATGACACCTTTGGGTCTTCCTGTTGTTCCGGAAGTATAAATAATCGTTGCTAATTCTTCGGGTTTCACATTGTTTTTTCGGTCTTCTACCACGTCTTGGTTGGAGGTGGCGGCACCCAATTCCAATAACTCCGTCCAGTTTTTACAACCCGGAATCACATCAAAAGAATAAATATCTTTTAAAGAGGGGACATTTGCTTGAATGGCAGCTACTTTATCATAAACTCCTTGATCGGATACAAAACAATAACTCGATTCGGAATGATTTAGAATATAATCATAATCTTCGGAACCGATGGTGGGATAAATCGGCACATTTTGAGCACCAACTTGCAGTGCCCCAATATCCATGATGTTCCATTCGGTTCTGTTGTTGGTGGAAATCACAGCTATTTTATCATTTTTTTGAACGCCTAATCGCAATAGGGCTCTTGAAATAGCATTCGCTTTGTCAAT
>NZ_JBILTE010000267.1:0-2656 GCF_044371705.1 Flavobacterium sp.
CCCTTTTAATTGTGAATGGTGAATGGTGAATTGTGAATTTCCCCGCCCCCTTTTTTAATGTGCCAATTTGATTAGCTAATTAGCTGATGTGCGCTTAACGTTTCACCCAATTTTCAATTCTAATGCCTTTAATTCTGTCAAACTCTTTAATGTTTTCAGTAACCATAATCAAGTCATTTTCGATGGATGTACAACCAATTAATAAGTCAAAATCACTAATCATTTTTCCTTCACTTTGTAGTCGTGCTTTTTCTTTTCCATAAGTCTGAATTGCGTCAAATATGGGCAATATACTAAGTTGTCCAATGAACTTTTCAATGAGTTTATGATTCTTTTTAGGATTGTCACTTTTTTCTGCACCAAAAACTAACTCTGCTAATGTTATTTCAGAAATTGCACAATTGTCAATGCCAACTTCATTCAATTTTTCAATTACGTTATATTTTCCTCTTAAAAAATGAATACAGATATTAGAGTCAAGCAAATATTTCATTATAAATCAATTGACTTTTTTTCTACTCTTGAATTTCTAATATCATTTATTATTTCATCGGAGGTTCTTGTATCTTCCCATGCACCATAAAGGCTTTTCAAGTCAAAATGTTTCTTTTCTTTAACCTCTATAGACTCTGTCAATTTTACAATCAGTCGTTTCTTAGAAATATTATCTAGTTTGGTCAAGAAACCAAAATATTTATCGATAGTTGTATTTTTTAATGCTATTCTCATAATCTTTTACTTTTCACAAAGATAACAAAATAAGTCCAACTGTCTTTTAAGCTTTTGGGCGCATTTCTGCTAACGATCAACTATCCGCTATAAAAAATAGGTCATCTGATACGAGATTTTTAATGTGCCAATTTGATTAGCTAATTAGCTGATGTGCTGATTCGTTAATGCCCCCGCCCCCTTTTTTAATGTGCCAATGTGCCAATGTGCCGATGATGCAATTGTGTGAATGGTTGCCACGTGTAGTTTTTTTAAAAACGTCATCACGAGACAGCGGAAGCGCTTATATGCTTGACTAAAAGGTTGTGCTGTTGAAGTGATCTGCCTACTTTGAGCGTTATGCCGCTTAGAACAGTTGCAATAGGGACAGCAGCAAGCTACCGTGTAGCGCGAATGGCCCGGCCTGAGCAGCGCGATGGATTGCCCAACTCACCCTAACTCATCATCGTTTGCAACGCATCATCAATATTCCTCTTTCATAGCATGCTTACCATGAATTCAAACACTTACCGTAACGGTTGCTGTAATAGTGCAATAATTTGAACTCTTACAAGTATAAGCTAAGCTAAAAATTAACCACTGAACCGCCAATTTCTTGCAGGTACTGTATAAGCAGTGGTTCTTTGCGTTATTTCGTATTTGCTCATGCTGTCTGTTTTATTTTGTTCTTATCTTGTATGAATACGATGAATTCGTTTATTAAGTGTGATATAAACGTGAATGTAAAAATTAATAAAACAATGGTGAGGTAAGAGCTTTGGTTAATACCCAAAAAAGCAATGCTCCAAATGATAATTATCCATTGAGCAAAGTAAATGTTTGTTACTCCATTGCTCCATTTAAAAAGTAAGTCAAAAAAATTGTTCTGCGGTACTTTGTCTAGAATTAATTGATTGATGTAAAGCCAAAAGACTACAAAGCCGCACATAAATAACATTCCACCTTGTCGGCTATGATAGTAGTCGTTGAAATGATAATCTACGTTTGAATATGAAATGGCCACTCCAATAACCAAAACCAAAATGCCAATTATTCCAAAGTTTTTAAATGTTATACTTTGGTCTTTTGAGTTTTTCATTGTGTCGCCAAGAAACATACCCAGTAACGGAAACGATAGCCAAGGAAATACCGGAAAAGCAATTTTATTTGCGATAAAGCTAAATGCAATGGGTTGGTCTCCCCAAAACAGTTCAAAAATTTGGTCTATTACCGGAATGTTTAGGTTTAATCCCCAAAGAAATGGTGACAGCATACTAATCAGAAATGCAGTAAATAGTATGATATACTTGTTGATTTTGAACTCCTGAATAAGTGCCATAATCATTAATGCAATTCCGGCAAATTGCAAAATGTCAACTATGGTTAAAATAGTGTATTCATTTAATTTTTCTAAAGGGAGTGTTTTTGCAATATCCATTTCTAATTGAGTAGAAAGAGTGAATGGAATAACACCCCTTAGGATATTTAGCATATAGCCTGATAAGAATATTTTAAAGCCACGTAATAATCTTGGCTTCAATGCTGATTTCCTTGAATACATAAATGAAAATCCCATCAAAGTCATAAAAACTGGTGCGGCTGGCGGACCTCCGAAAAACTCTATAATTTGTCCGAATACCGAGTTTTTTACTTGTTCACTTGCAAATACCTCAAGTGTATGAACAGCAATCATAAAAAATACTGCCAAACCTCTGGCAAGGTCTATGGATAAAAGTCTATTGTTTTGAGTTGTTACATTCATCTTAATTATCATTTTTAGACTGCAAATTTGTGATGCCTAAAAATGAATTCATTTGACAAATGTCACAAAATTATTTTGCTCTTAAACGGCTGAGTGTTTCTCTTGAAATTCCAAGAAAGGAAGCAATATATGTAAGCGGGATACGTTGGAAAAGTTGAGGTTGTTTGTCAAGCAATATCAGATATT
>NZ_JBILTE010000268.1:0-2647 GCF_044371705.1 Flavobacterium sp.
TAGCAATAACAATGGCAAAAATCAACTTCATCAGACAACTTTCAACCCCTAACCCGCAACCTTCAACTCGCAATTATTTAAACATCATCATAATCCACAACTATCTCACTAGAGGTTGGATGAGCTTGACAAGTTAAAATTAATCCGTCAGCAATTTCTTTATCAGTTAATATCGTGTTCTTTTTCATCTCAGCAGAACCGGTAGTAATTCGTGCCAAACAACTGCTGCAAATACCTCCTTGACAAGAATAAGGAGCATCTAAACCTTGTTTTAACGCAGCTTCTAACACGTTTTGTTTTTGCGACATCTCAAAGGAAGTTTCATCACCGTCTAACAAAATGGTGATTTTAGTATGACCTTCTAACGATTTGCTAATAGTGTTTTCAGCAATAGAAGCCGAGAACAACTCGAATTTGATATCTTTTTCTTTAACGTTATTTTCCTTTAAAACGTGGCTTACAGTATTGATCATTTCTTCCGGACCACATAAATAGAACTTGTCAAACTCTTTCTCTTTGTGTTTGTTTTTCAATACAAAATTTACTGTCGATTTTACAATTCTTCCAAACAATTGATCCTCGGCTTTTTGTTGGCTAAACACATAATGTACAAAAAATCGACCCACATATTTTAATTGTAAATTGTGCAATTGTTTATAAAAAATCGTTTCATCGGCTGTTTTATTTCCGTAAACCAATACAAAAGTACTGTTTGGCTCTTTTTCTAAAACCGTTTGCAAAATAGACATAACCGGTGTAATTCCACTGCCGGCAACAAAAGCAGCATAATTTTTTTGTCGGGATATATCCGGTTCAAAAGTAAATTTTCCTTCGGGAGTGCCCACTTCAATCACTTTCCCAACAGTTAATTGTTCGTTGGCAAACTTTGAAAAATAGCCGTTTTTGATTGCTTTTACGGCTATTCGTAACTCGCCACTTTCCGGAGTGGAACAAATGGAATAGGCTCGGCGAATGTCAGTGCCGTCTAAAGTCAGTTTTAAATTGATGTATTGTCCGGCAATAAATTGATAGTTTGCTTGTAACTCTTCGGGGACAGAAAATACAATGGAAACGGCGGAAGCAGTTTCTTTAGTAATTTCTTTTATAGCAAGTTTATAGAATGATGACATGGATTGTAATTTTTTACAAAGGTAATAAACCCACAGTTTTACAAATTGTAAAAAAATCAAAATTTTATACCTAAGTTTCCATTGTATAAGACAGTTATGTATATTTGTTTTTCAAATTTGCATCAAATGAAAAACTCATCGTTGTACAAAGGAAGTCTTAACACCATTATAATGAAGCTTTTGGAAGAAAATGGCCGAATGTATGGGTATGAAATTACACAAAAAGTAAAAGCCATCACGTTGGGTGAATTAAACATTACCGAAGGAGCTTTGTATCCCGCATTACACAAATTAGAAGCTGAAGGTTTGCTGGAAGTGGAAGTAGAAAAAGTGGACAACCGCTTACGTAAATACTACAAACTCACCGAAAAAGGCACCAAAGAAACCGTGAACCGATTGGCGGAACTGGAAGAATTTATCAAGAATATGCAGAACATTGTGAATCCTAAATTGAGTTATTAATTGTTATGGGACCAAAAGTAAACCGAGAACAGATAGAACGCCTCTACCGTTTCACTCGCGAACATTTTGTAGAACATTATGACTTACAAACCGAATTGGTGGATCATCTTTCCAATGCAATTGAAGAACAATGGAAAGAAAATCCTAAATTATCTTTTGAAGAAGCCTTACAAAAGGAATTTAAGAAGTTTGGAGTTTTTGGGTTTGGTGACGTGGTTGAAAAGAGACAAAACGCCATGCAAAAAAGATATTTCAAGTTCGTTTGGACACATTTCGTCTCATTTTTCAAACTTCCCAAAATCCTATTGACAATAGGAATTATAGGTATAGTGTTTCAATTACTGCACTTTTTCCCTTATCAAGAATTCATTATTTATGCTTTGATTTTATTCTTTGTAGTGGCTTTTGGATTGTGGCAGTTTAAAACCTATCGATTATTGAAAAAACATAAAAAAGAAAGTAGAAAACGTTGGCTCATGGAAGAAATTATTTACCAATTTGGTTTGGGAACTGCTTTTCCGGTGATGTTTCAGCTTTTCTTTCATGTTTCAAAATTTGGGTCATACGGATTGGAAAGTTGGCAATCACAATTATTTTTTTCCATACTTTTTGTTGTACTGACCTTGTTTTTTTACATCATGATTAAAATAATTCCTTCCAAAGCAAAACACTATTTAGAGCGTACTTATCCTGAATATGCATTTGTAGAATAAATCTGTAACAAAAATAGCTAGTTGATTACTAATTAAAACATTAAAAGCAACTCCTATGATCAAACAATTTCTCTCACTCGAATGGAAATCATTTATTAGATCGGCTTCTTTTCAAACCAATTTGGCAATAAAAATTTTGATGCTTTTTGGAGCTCTGTATTTTATAGTGGTTTTTTCGATTTTAGGAGCAGGTTCCTATTTTATCATTGAAGATGTGATGAAAACTGAACCTTTTGCAGTTATCAATCGATTCCTTATTTATTATTTTGTTTTTGATATAGTATTTCGCTTTTTCTTACAAAAAACTCCGGTTATGAATATCAAACCGTTGTTGTATATCAA
>NZ_JBILTE010000269.1:0-2643 GCF_044371705.1 Flavobacterium sp.
AATACTCCAATTCCTTCTGAGCCATTTGCGTTTCTGTTAGCAATAAATCGGATGTTTTTTCTAATCCTTGTGTGAATCGGTTTTGACGGATGCGGTAACTTTCTTCTGTTTGTTCAAATGCCAGTTTGGTCACATTCACTTTATTTTCGGCATCTATCAGTTGACGTGATGCTTTGTTAAGTTCCAACTGACTTTGTTTTTTGTATTGTTCGGTTTCCACTTCCGCTTTTTGGAATTCTACTTTTGATTTTTCCAGTTTACCTATGGATTTGTACCCATCAAATAAATCCCACGATAATTGGGCTCCTAACGTATAACCGCTAGCTCCAAATTGCATGAATTGCGTATCGTAAATTTCATACGATCCGAAAGCATTCAATCGAGGTAAAAAACTCATTTTACCTGATCGCATCATGCTTTTATAGGCTTCCGACGATTTTTCCATCGCTACTAAATCCTTACGAGAGGCAGGCAAAAGTACATTGATGGTTTCCGGCTGCATCTCATTCTCTAAGGTTTCTATAGGTTTATAAACACCTCCATTAGTATCTTCGTTTAAAAGAAACGCCAGATAATCCGACGCATTTTTTACAGCACTTTTGGCATACTGCAATTGGTTGGCAATTTCACCAACTCGAACTTGCACGGAAAGTAAATCCGTTTTTTGTAACATTCCCTGCTTAAAGTAATTTTCTACCAACTTTAAATTTGCTTGCGACGTTTGATTGGCTTTTTCTAAAACTCCAACCGCTTTGTATGCCATTTGTAGTTGCATAAACGACTTGCTCACTTCTAATTCCAAATACTCCTTTGTGCGTTCGGTTTGCAATTGATACGCTTCCATTTTTGCTTTAGCAGCTTTGCGTTCAAAAATGCCATCGGCATTAATAATCGGTTGTAAAATTTCGAAACGGGTGGCATAATTTTGCGTCTGCTCCGGATTATTTAGCAAGTCCGGATTAAAATCGGAAGCCGTTAAGATTTCCTGATTTAATTTAGAACCAAAAGCTGTTAATGGATTAGTAGTTGTCAAAGCACTATTTGACGCAGTTATACTTGGCAAGAAAAGAGCATTGGACTGCCGGTAATCGGAACGAGCCGACTCAAATGATTTTTCAGCAATTTTTAATTGCAGATTTTGGTCCGATAGTTTTTGCACTAAATCTACTTTAGAAATCTGAATAGTATCTTGACTATACAAAGCCAATGAAAGTAAAAGACTTCCTGAAAAAATAATTGTTTTGATTCGTTTCATGTTATTGTATCTGAATTATGAGGCAAATTTAAATCGCAAAAAATGCTCAGGAAGTAACAAATGTTACAGTGTAACATAGGTCACAAAAAAACAAGCACTTCTTTTCAGAAATGCTTGCTCACTAACCAAAAAACTATCATCAAAACCTCCAGATGATGATATTACGATCGGGTGTTTATATTCGCCCTAATTAACGCACTGATTTATTAATAGCTCCTGCCAAAAAAAAGGAAATTATTGAAGCATGGATTGAAAAATACTGCCATTATTCCTTCTTTTTAGGAGATGTAACAAACATATTGAACAACAAACCTCCCATTACACCTCCATACAAGGTACTGTTTAAAGGATTAGATGTAATGGCACAAGTGCCGGAATTACAACCTACAAAATGATAGTACGCAGCCTGCCAGTAAGCCTACAATTACGCCAACTGCCGTTAAAATCAGTGCTTTTTTATTCATTATTTTTGTCTTTAAACGATCTCTTATTTCTTTTCAAAAGTAATACTCCAAATGCCTCTCACTTCATTTTCGCCATAACCCACGGCCAAATCATTTGGATATAATTTGAGTATTTGTTTGGTAACCTCCGGTTTCACTTGTGTTCCATGGCATTGCAAACACATGGTATTGGTTGGTATAGGATAATAAAATTGCACCTGATTTCCTTTGTCAATCACAATAGGTTTTGATTCTTTTTTATTCACTACATCGGCTTTAAATTGCTCGATATATTGCAGTTCTTCTGCATTAGCTTTGTTAGCAGGGTTTCTGTTTTTATCAGAAACGCGTCTGATTTTTGCATTATAATACGTTGACATGCTATCGGTTAATGGAATGGCCTGCACATTACAAAATTCCATCGCATGCATTGTTCCTTTTGATTGAATGGCACCCATCAGGTTTTTACCTAAAACTGCTTTGGTAGCTAAGGCATATTCTAATCCAATTTCTTCGTAGGTTTTTGGTTTTTCAGCAACTACTAACTTTTTACCACTTTGCAACCACTCCCCTTTTCCCTTTCTTTTTCCTTGTCCGTTGCCGCTATTTTCCCAATGTTCTTTAAACCAGGAAGGTTCTTCAATTTGGTACTCATACATATAATTGGCAATTTTTTGCACGACGCCTTCCGGAAAGACTTGTTTGGGCATGACGTTAAATCGGTCCACCGCACCATACATAATGGCATTATCTGTTGTTGGGTTTTCTACAAATTGTGTGATGTGTGAAACAAATTCCTCCTTTGTAGCATTATTCATCAAGTAACGAGCTTTGATAGCAACCATGGGTGGAGCAATACGACCTTCGGTTTCAGAAGCTGTTGGACTGTGACAGATGTAGCAATGAGTTGCCATCAATTGTTGGGCTTCTTGAGCTTCTACTTCC
>NZ_JBILTE010000271.1:0-2620 GCF_044371705.1 Flavobacterium sp.
CAAAGATTTTTCAATGTCTTTTGATAAATAATTAACTTGGCCAAATTCGCAGCAAGGTATAAGTTGAAAACCGTCTCTTGAGAGATATAAAAATGTAAAATTATAATCCTTATCATTTATTTTATAATTTATTTTATTGATAATACCATTCGAAGGGAAAAAATAAACAATTTTTGAAATTATATCTGACGAGTTAATATTTGACTCCATTATCAAAAATGTGCTAATTGGCATATCGACTCTTTGTTTATCTAGAGAACTACATGAAAATAATGAAATTGAAATTAATAAAGAAATTATGTCTCTTTTAAATCGTTTCATAGATTTAGAATTAAAGTGTTTTTCAAATATAGAAAATTTATTTTTGATAAGAGAAACGAGCAAGATACTTGCACCACAAAGGGCTTCTCAAACGAATTCGTAAGTCTTTTTATTAATTCCTCCAATTTTATAAATCTGTGTTCCAAAAACAGTAAAAAACCTAACAATTTTTCATAATTTTACCAAACAAACCAATAAACAAAAAATTATGAAACTTACATTTTTATCACTTATTGCTATTCTAACGGTGGTTTCCTGTGGAAAAAAAGAAGAAACCAAAGAAAAAACTACTCCTGTGAAAGACACTACAGTTGTGGAAGAAACGAAAATCGTTATTCCGGATTCGGCAACCATCGCAAAAGCGTGGGAAGACTACATGACTCCTGCAGAACCACACAAAATGCTTGCATTGGAAAACGGCATTTGGAAAGAAGAAATGACTGTTTGGATGGAACCCGGAGCGGAACCTATGAAAACCACCATGACGGCAGATGCAAAAATGTTGTATGGCGACCGCTACCAAGAGATTACTCATAAAGGGGATTTCATGGGCATGCCTTTTGAAGGGAAAAGCACCTTGGGCTTCAACAAAGCTTCTCAAAAATATACCTCCGTTTGGATCGACAATATGAGTACAGGTATAATGATCATGAACGGAACGTACGACGAAACAACAAAAACCATCAATTTTGCAGGAACTGTAGTAGATCCTATTACTAAAAAAGAGAAAGCGGTTCGCGAAACCTACACCATTGTGGATGAAAACACGCGTAAAATGGAAATGTTTGACGTTGATTTCAGCGGAAAAGAATACAAAAGTATGGAAATTACCATGACCAGAAAGAAATAATCAATCCCTATTTTTATCATTAGAAAAGACTGCTCACACAGTCTTTTTTTTGTTCACAACTCTTCCATAAATATACTTTGAAACTACCAATATTAGACGTAAATTTGCACCAACAACAACACAAATATTTTTGACATGATTCATTTCTTCGGAAACGAAAGTACTACTGTTTTTGCAGTTCAGTCACAAAAAGAACTTTCGGCTCAAGACACCTCTAAATTAAACTGGCTTTTTCAAGCCGAACTTCTTTCAGACGATTCTAACCAACCCAAATCCGTACTTACGGGTTTTTTTGTTGGTCCCCGTGCCGCAATGGTGACTCCTTGGAGTACCAATGCCGTGGAAATTACTCAAAATATGGGTATTATCGGAATCATCCGAATTGAAGAATTTCAAATCGTATCCGAAGGCTTTCATGACTTCGACCCAATGCTTTCGCAAAAATATTCGGAATTAAATCAAGGGATTTTCACCATCAATATTCTTCCGGAACCAATCAAAGAAATCGAAGATATCGCGGCTTATAACAAGCAGGAAGGTTTGGCATTAAGCGAAGAAGAAGTAAATTACTTGAATACTCTAGCCATTAAATTAAAGCGGAATTTAACCGATTCTGAAGTGTTTGGTTTCTCACAAGTGAATTCCGAGCACTGTCGCCACAAAATCTTTAACGGAACATTTGTAATTGACGGGGAAGAAAAACCAACCTCTCTTTTCAAATTAATTAAAAAAACAGCCGCAGAACATCCCAACGATATCGTTTCTGCCTATAAAGATAATGTCGCGTTTATTAAAGGTCCGCAAGTGGAACAATTTGCTCCCAAGAGTGCCGATAAACCTGATTTCTATCAAACAAAAACCTACGAATCTGTCATTTCATTAAAAGCAGAAACACATAATTTCCCAACAACGGTTGAGCCTTTCAACGGTGCCGCAACCGGTTCGGGAGGTGAAATAAGAGACCGTTTAGCGGGCGGACAAGGTTCGCTACCGCTTGCAGGAACAGCTGTTTACATGACTTCGTATTCTCGTTTGGAGGAAAATCGTCCGTGGGAAAATGCCATGAACGAACGAGAATGGTTGTATCAAACACCAATGGATATTTTAATTAAAGCATCGAATGGTGCGTCCGATTTTGGTAATAAATTCGGTCAGCCATTAATCACGGGTTCGGTACTTACATTCGAACATCAAGAAAATAACTCCGACAGCGTTCCAAACTCTGTCGGAGTTGATGATTCCCGCAAACTTGGTTTCGACAAAGTAATCATGCTTGCCGGCGGAATTGGATACGGAAAAGCAGAACAAGCTCAAAAACACAAACCACAAGTAGGCGACAAAATTGTCATCTTAGGTGGTGAAAATTATAGAATCGGAATGGGTGGTGCGGCCGTTTCATCGGCAGATACCGGTGCATTTGGTTCAGGAATTGAATTAAATGCTATCCAA
>NZ_JBILTE010000272.1:0-2612 GCF_044371705.1 Flavobacterium sp.
GATAGATCTATTTGTTTAGACCATGACAATTTAGCATTATATGTATATACTATAGGTTTTTTTACTATTGTTTTGCCACATTACTATATTTTTAATCATAAAGATAAGTGGAAAGATATAATAGTTCAATTTGACCAACTCCCTAAAGAGAAAAATATGATAAGAGGTTGGTTAGTTTTTGTTTTTATTTTACTACTACTTTTTTTATTAATCTATGGTTTTTATTTGATGAGTACAATTGATTGGAGTCAGCATAAAATTTGAAATCCTGGTGAGGTTAGTCATTATTGATTGAGGCAAGTTATGAAAAGGGTGTTTTGTTTTTTGAACATGAAAAGGAATTGATTCTGGGTTATGTATTGTTTTTGGTTAAAGAATAAAGGTGTATTTTAGTTGAAATGTACTGACTTCAAATTTACTTTGAATTTGTTTATAACCATATAAGTCAAATAAGTTCATTGAAGTGTGACTTAGCTTTTAAAAAGAAACTTATATGACAAGTATTTAAAAATCAATAAATTTCAGAGGAGTCAAAGTAAGGGATACTTAAGGGATACTTAAGGGTTGTGGTACCTCAAATACATGAAATAAATAAAACTTCGAAGTCTTTCCATCAGCACTACTCAATTAAAAGGTCAACACGATGAATAGTGAAATTCACTTATATTACATTTTTATTTTTAAAAAATAACGAATCAAGTCTGCGACCCAACTCCTAACTATTATTGTAATTTCCAAAATCTGTGTTCAAAAGAAATCTGTGAATCCTCGTTTTTTATTAAAAAACAAACCCCAAAATCTCTCAATTTCAGGGTTTTTCAATTTTATATATTCTTACAACTTAATTCTTCAAATATTTTTCCAAAAACTGGTCTTGTTCCCAAAGCAAGTGCATGATGTTTTCTTTGGCTACATAACTGTGACTCTCTTTCGGTAAAATGACCATACGCACCGGAGCTCCTAAGTTTTTCAACGCTTGGAAGTAGCGTTCGGTTTGTAGGGTAAATGTCCCGGGATTGTTATCTGCTTCTCCGTGAGTCAATAACATCGGGGTTTTCATTTTATCGGCATTCATAAAAGGCGACATGCCGTTGTAAATTTCCGGTACATCCCAATAATTTCGTTGTTCGCTTTGAAAACCGAAAGGAGTCAACGTTCGGTTATAGGCTCCACTTCGTGCAATTCCACAAGCAAATAAATTGGAATGTGTCAATAAATTAGCGGTCATAAAAGCTCCATACGAATGTCCGCCCACCGCAACTTTATTTCGGTTGATGTAGCCTAATTTGTCTACTGCATCAATGGCAGCTTCGGCATCGGCAACTAATTGTTCAATAAAGGTGTCGTTGGGTTCGGTAGTTCCTTCGCCAATAATAGGGAACGCAGCATCGTCTAAAACGGCATAACCGCGAGTCACCCAATACACAAACGATCCATAATAAGGTAAAGTGAATTCATTGGAGTTTTTAGACGATTGTCCGGCTGTATTTTTGTCTTTAAATTCCTGAGGATATGCCCAAATCAATAAAGGCAATTTTTCTTTTTTAGTACGGTCGTAGCCGGCAGGTAAATATAACGTTCCTGATAAATCGACACCGTCTTTACGTTTGTAATTAATAACTTCCTTATAGACATCTTTGATGCTTTCAAACGGATTTTTAAAGTTGGTGATTTGTGTTAATTTATTTTTCGATTTAATATTTCTGTAGTAATAATTGGGGTATTCATTTTTCGATTGAATCATCACCAAAACATCGCCTTTTTTCAAATCGGCAATCGAATAGATGTCTTCTTTTTTATCTTTATAATTTGATTGATACAAGCGTTTCGTTTTTAAAGTGCCCAAATTGAACTCATCAATAAAAGGAAACTGACCCTCTTTAGTGTTCCCTTCGCCAATTAAATAAGCGTTGTTGTTTTCAATCGCAATGACGCCTCTGCCGTATTGATTTCTTTTGATTTCAAAGGAACCCGGGTCGGAATACATGTCTTGAGAGTTGCGGTCGTTAATTACTTTTGGAGCAACATTCGGATTGGACGGATTGATTAAATAGGTTTTCATGTTTCGTGTATCGTACCATTGGTCCATTACGATGGCGGTATTTTCATTTCCCCACATGATTCCCGCAAAACGCTGTTGTGTTTTTACCAAAGATGTAGGAGCATTTGAAAAAGGTGCATTCCATAAAAATACTTCATCTCTAAAATCTACTTTAACTGCTTGGTCGCCACCGTCAAGTGCTTCAACAAACACAAGTGTTGCGGGCTGATCAGCTCTCCAACTCATACTTCTTTTTCCTTTACGAACGGAAGAA
This sequence comes from Flavobacterium sp., assembly GCF_044371705.1. GTDB lineage: Bacteria > Bacteroidota > Bacteroidia > Flavobacteriales > Flavobacteriaceae > Flavobacterium. The sequence goes on from NZ_JBILTE010000272.1 coordinate 2,316, forward strand.
AAACCTTTGGGCATTACTTCGGTTAAAGGCACTTCGTTTACCACTTTAATTTCTTTGCCCATAGTATCATAAACTACTGATTTTTGCGGAAAACGACTCAAAGGAACAATATAGGAATACGGTTTTTGAATGGTTGTAATCATCACATACGAACCATCAGGAGAAAAACTCACACCTGCATATAAATCAGCTTTTTTAAATAATTCCGCTTTTCCGGAGAGCGACACTTTGTATAGTTCCGATTTTGCTAATGCGTCAAAATTGGCTTCATCAGTAGGGTTTTTCAATAAATCCTGG
>NZ_JBILTE010000107.1:0-9228 GCF_044371705.1 Flavobacterium sp.
CAGTTTTGGAAAACAATATGACATCGTAACCAAAGGTTTGCTAGGCTTCAAAAGTAATCATCACATCATTTTCTTTCGAATCATTATTCCAAAAGAAATTGAAGTTCTGAGAATATTGCATGAAAGGATGGACTTGAAATCTAGGATTTAGAGGAAAAAACCAAGCCGTGCGACCCGACATCACATCAAAAACCTGAATCTATCAAACGAATCCCCAAACCCGCTCCATCACTCAAAACCACTCTCCCATTCACAATTTCCGAACCCGCTGCCACATCATTCGCCAATAGATTCGCTCCATCCAAATCCAAATAATCCGCAAAAGAAGCCAACGCAATTCCGGCAGAAATACCAATAGTAGATTCAGTCATGCAACCAATCATTAGTTGAAATCCCATTGCTTTAGCCTTTTTCAAGAGTTCTAAAGTGGGTATCAAACCCCCACATTTCATCACTTTAATATTCAAAGTTTTGTAATGTGGTTGTAACAATTCCAAATCGTCGATCGATTGCACATCCTCATCGGCCATCCAATTGGCAAAACCGCTTTTATTTAAATTTTTATAAGAATCAGCTCCTTTCAGCATCGGTTGTTCAAAATACAAAAACTCTTTGGAAAGTGGGTCGCTAGCGATTGCGTTGCAAACCTCCGGTGAAAAACTGCCATTGGAATCAATACTGATGTTCTTTCCTGTTTGCAACAATTGGTCCCGCAGGGAATGCGACCAATGATTGACTTTTACTTTGCAATAGTCCCACTCCGAATTCTTGATGGCGGCAATTTGCAATGCTTCTTCGTCCATGCTGATGGTAATAGACGACTGAGGAAATGTAGCCGTTTCCAATTGATTCAATTGTCCGAATGATTGGTCGACCCATTTGCCATACAAATCCCAATACGCACAATCCAAAGCCGATTGCAAGAAGGGATGTAAAGAAAAAGTAGTCAGTTGTTGGTAAAAATCTCGCGGATGTATAATTCCAATAGAAGAAAATTGCGATTGCAATTGTTCAAGAGTATGCACAAAATCTTCTAAATGAATATGGTAGTAATCAATTTCGGTGCATTCGCCATAACCTGATTTTCCTTGATATGAAAGAGAAACTATAAGTGCTTTCCGAAAATTATAAACGCCGTAAGCAATTTTGAAAGGTTCTTTGAGTTGATGGCGTACTATTTTCCAGTTGATTTGCATGGATGTAGTTTAGAAAAACGAAAGTAAAGGAAAGAAAACTTATGATCAAGGAAAAGTGTAAAATCAATTAATTTTTAAATACATAAGTCATATATGATAAAAAAAATAGGAAAGTAAGGAGGAGAATCTGAAAAAGTGAAGAGGGGAATCTGAAACAAGTTCAGATTAAAAGTTCAGATTAAAAATGGCAAGCGACCTACATCGCACCGCTACAACCGCATACCTTTGCTGTGTTCCCACCCTGGAGGAGTTTGCAGGAGCTGGTCGTGTAGGACTTGCCGCTGCAAATATACAATCTTTTTATGTTTTCGCAAGTAATTTTAATCGTTTCAAATCCTTATATTTGTCCGCATTAGTAAAGAAATATCATGAAAATACATAAATTACTCTCATTCATTTTATTAGCCTCAGCACTAATCGGCTGTGAAGATTCAAAAAAAGACAAAGCGGAATGGTTTTCTTTTAATACCGCCGTTTTAAAACCGCAATTTAAGGCCGGTGAAAAAGCAACTTTGGAAATTGTCAACAACAAAAATAAGACCATTGACAGTATCATTTACTATTTAAACAGTAAAAAGATTACCAAAGTGGAAGGCAATAAAAAAACAGAATTTGCTTTTACCAATGAGAAATTAGGCTATCAAAATTTGAAAGCGTTAGTTTATGCTGAAAACGAGTATGTAGAAACGGAATACCGAGTAGAATTAGTGTCGAATGTAGCACCAAAATTACTTTCATATACGATTGTAAATACCTACCCGCATGACATTAAAGCCTATACACAAGGACTGGAATTTCACCGTGACACCTTGTATGAAGGAACCGGAAATGGTGAAGGAAGTGGCACTCGAACCAAAGGAAAATCAAGTCTTCGCAAAACGGATTACAAAACAGGAAAAGTGCATCAAATTGTTGAATTAAACGATGATTTATTTGGAGAAGGTATTACGGTTTTAAATAATAAAGTTTATCAGTTAACTTGGACGAGTTTAATTGGATTTATATACGATGCGGATAATTTGAAACAATTAAAAACTTTTAATTACTCCAAACGCATTGAAGGTTGGGGTTTGTGTAACGATGGAACCAACCTTTACCAAACCGACGGTACTGAAAAAATTTGGATCATGAATCCGGAGACATTTGAAATGACCGATTACATCAACGTGTATTCCGGTAATAATAAAATAAAAGCATTGAACGAATTGGAATGGATTGACGGTAAAATCTACGGAAACGTGTATCAGAAAGACGCTATCGCCATCATCGACCCAAAAACAGGAGCCATCGAAGGGATCATCAACTTATCCAACTTAAAGAAGAAAGTGACACAACATCCGGATATCGATGTACTCAATGGGATTGCATATAACCCTAGAACAAAAACTATTTTTGTTACTGGTAAGAATTGGGATAAAATGTTTGAGATTCGGGTGGAGTAATTGCAGGTTACGGGTTACGGGTTGCGGGTTGCGAGTTTTGTATCGCGTAAAACTCGAAACCCGCAACCCGTAACCCGCAACTTTAATGAAACTCCCTAAACAACTTCGTCGCTTCATTATACGCACTTTCAAAACTCATCGGACTGGTATTCGTAGTTTCTTTTTGAGTCGTGAAATACGACAATAATTTTTCTGTCGGCATATTACCTGTTAGGTCGTCTTTTGCCATCGGACAGCCGCCAAAACCTTGTATAGCTCCATCAAAACGTCTACAACCGGCTTTGTAGGCTGCATCTACTTTTTCAAACCACTTATCGGGCGTCGTATGTAAATGAGCTCCGAACTCAATTGAAGAAAACTTCGGAATCAAACTTGAGAATAAGTAGGTTATAATTTCAGGTGTTGAACTGCCAATAGTATCCGAAAGGGACAAAATTTTGACACCCATTCCTGCTAATTTTTCAGTCCACTCGCCTACGATATCCACATTCCATGGGTCGCCATACGGGTTTCCAAATCCCATCGATAAATACGCCACCACTTCCTTATTGGATTGATTAGCTATTTCCAAAATTTCCTGCAAGGTAATAATGGATTCCGCAATGGTTTTATGGGTATTTCGCATTTGAAAATTCTCCGAAATCGAAAACGGAAAACCTAAATACTTAATGGCTTTATGCTCTGAAGCCAATTCGGCCCCTTTGGTATTGGCAATAATCGCTAACAATTTACTGCGGGTTTGCGACAAATCGAGTTGTGCCAACACCTCCGCGGTATCCACCATTTGCGGTATGGCTTTTGGTGAAACAAAACTCCCAAAGTCCAATGTGTCAAACCCTACGCGTAATAAGGATTGAATATATGCTACCTTCTTCGCTGTTGGAATAAAGGTTTTGATGCCTTGCATAGCATCACGCGGACATTCAATTATTTTGATTGGTTGCATAGGTGCTCAAATATAGGAAAGTATTTTGTTTTTGAAAAGGGGAATATGTTTAAGATGGTTTAAAAGTTTAAGATTGTTTAAGGTTGTTTAAAGTTGTTCGTCCAACAATGAACTTCCGTACTTAATCAGAACACAGATTTGAAAAATTTGAGGAATTTAAAAAATCTTCGTGGACTTTGTGCAACTAAAAACTATCCCAAAATCAAGACCGCGATACCCACAAAAACAACAATCTGCAACCATTTTAAAAACAGGGCAAACCTCTGATTGGTGCGGATAAAAATAGTGAGTTGATCAGCGACAATACTAACAAAGGAAAAAATCAAAAAGGCTTGCAGCATAAACAAAAAGCCGAGGAAGTAAATTTGTTGTGTCACATTCCCTAACGATTCATCAATAAACCCCGGGAAAAAAGCCAGAAAAAAAAGAGTCACTTTCGGATTGAGCACGTTCATGATAAATCCTTGTTTAAATAGGGCTCGAACAGATTTTTGCGGACTTCCCTCTTTTGAAAAAGTAATCGATGACGGAGCTTTGTATACTTGAAAAGCAATCCAGAGCAAGTAACAAGCACCTAAAATTTTGATGGCGGTAAATACCATTTCTGATTGTTTGAGAACTGCCGAAATTCCTAAAGCAATTAAGGTTGTATGCACCAAAATTCCTGAAACCAATCCTGCTGCTGTGGCGATTCCAAACTTCTTTCCGTTGGAAATGCTTTGGGTCATCACATACAATATATCCGGTCCCGGAGAAATTGTAAGAGCGATGGAGGCAAGTAGGAAGGAGTACATGAGTTTTAAGTTGTAGGTTGTAGGTTGTAGGTTGTAGGTTGTAAGTTGTAGGTAGTAAGTCCCAACTAGAATTCAACTTACAACTTACAACCTACAACTTTAGTTTTCGTCTAAAATCCGCTTATTGATTGCTTTAATCAACCCCGGACCTTCATAAATAAATCCGGTGTACAATTGAATCAAACTGGCACCGGCGTTTAATTTTTCAATCGCATCATCGGCAGAATGAATGCCTCCTACCCCAATGATTGGAAACGCTTTATTGCTTTTTTCACTTAAAAAACGAATCACTTCTGTGGAACGTTTGGTCAAGGGTTTGCCGCTTAAACCACCTATTTCGCTTTTATTTGCCGATTGCAATCCTTCACGCGAAAGTGTGGTATTTGTTGCAATAACGCCCGCAATTTGGGTTTCTTTTACAATATCGATAATGTCCAACAATTGATCATCCGTTAAATCGGGAGCAATTTTTAATAAAATCGGTTTCTGCTTTGGTTTTGCCAAATTCAAATTTTGAAGTGTTTGCAACAATTGCGTGAGTGGTTCCTTGTCTTGTAGAGCTCGTAAATTGGGTGTGTTGGGCGAAGACACATTCACTACAAAATAATCCACATGTGGAAACAATGCTTCAAAACAAATTTCATAATCCGACGTTGCTTCTTCATTGGGTGTATTTTTGTTCTTACCAATATTTCCTCCTATCAAGACGCCTGTATTCTTCTTTAATCGTTCCACCGCTTCCAGAACGCCGCCATTATTAAAACCCATTCGATTAATGATGGCCGAATCTTCTTTCAAACGAAACAAACGCTTTTTCGGATTACCTTCCTGACCCTTTGGGGTAAGAGTACCTATTTCTATAAAACCAAAACCTAAATTGGAAAGTTCTTTGTATAACTTCGCATCCTTATCGAAACCTGCAGCTAAACCCACAGGATTTTTAAACTTCAAACCAAAAACTTCCCGCTCCAACTTTGGACTTTTAACCTCGTACATCGCTTTAAAAAGTTTACCAAAACCCGGAATTTTGTTTAAAAAACGAATCAATGAAAAAGTAAAATAGTGCACTTCTTCCGGATCAAAACAGAACAAAAGTGGTCGGATTAGGATTTTATACATAAGGATTGAATTGAAATGCAAAAGTAGTTAAAAGGATTTCGTTTTGAAAAGATTTGTTTACAGTTTCTCAGCATCTTTGCTACTCAGTCACTCCCTAAAACAACATTTTCACTTCTTTCACGTCAAAAAATTGTACTTGTTCATTTTCTAGGAGCACTTCCAGTAAACCGGTTGTGTTAACTTGTTGAATAATTCCCATGAATCGATTCCCCGATGGGGTTTCAAAAGTCATGGGAACATTTCTTTTAAATAGATAATCGTGATATAACTGCCATAAGTTATCAACTTGTTTATTAATCACTTTAGCAACGGCAATTCGAATGTGTTTTAACAATTCATCACGAACAAAATCTACTTCATATGTATGTTTTATCCTTGTAAAAATAGAGGCCGCTTGCGGTAAATCATTAAAATTACTTTGATTAATATTCAATCCTATTCCAACAATTGAAACAATTTCACCATTGGATTTAAAACTGTTTTCTATTAAAATACCTCCCAATTTAAAATTGCCTGACATAATGTCGTTGGGCCATTTGACACATACATCGTAAACCCCTAGCTCTTTTAATGCATCTACAACTGCTACAGAAACTGCCACATTCAAATCAAATATTTGATGTACATCGGTCAATAAGTCTTTAATCAAAACGCTCATTGTTAGGTTTTTACCTGCTTCCGAAATCCAAATAGACCCCATTTGTCCTTTGCCGGAAGTTTGATTAAAAGTGGTAACAACTGTAAAATTCTCCACCACTTGCGAAGCAATTAATTTCTTTAAATAGTCATTGGTAGAGGTTGTGGCATCGAGTTTGATTATGTTCATAGAAATAATGTTAAAAAAACAACTGGTAATCTTGTGTTAAGGTTCAAATTTAAACACAAAAAATGGTAACTTTGCGAAAATATATCAAATTGTAGATGGCGAATAAAAAAATAAGTAAAGATGATTTGTTAACCAACATCATTAGAGGAATTGAAGAAGTAAAAGGAAATGATATCGAGATTTTAGACTTACGCGAAATCGAAAATACTGTATGTGACTACTTTGTAATTTGCAATGGTAATTCAAACACCCAAGTGAATGCGATTGTAAACTCTGTTCAAAAAACTGTATCCAAAGAATTAAAAGACAAACCATGGCATGTTGAAGGAAACGACAACGGCGAGTGGGTTTTGATGGATTATGTAGATATTGTAGTACACGTGTTCCAAAAACAAATCAGAGAATTTTACAACATTGAAGGATTGTGGGGAGATGCTAAAATCACCATTATCGAGAATAAATACTAAAAATTGCTAAAAAGAATTTTTCAACTATGGCCAACGAAAATAATCCAAGTCCAAATAAATTTAAGTTTAATCCGTGGCTCATCTATGTAGCAGTAGCCGCGATTTTTATTTTTGTAAGTGTTCTAGGTGGCGGAAGCACTTTCCAAGAACCAAATAAACTTTCAACTTCCAAGTTTAATGAATTATTAAATAGCGGACAAGTAGAAAAAGTGTTGGTCTTCAACAAAAGTGAAGCAGATATTTATTTAACCAAAGACGCTTTAAAAGATACCAAACACAAAGATGTTGTAAAAGATGCCTTTGGTAGAGAAAATAAAGGTGCTCATTACAAATTAGATAATATTGGTAATGATGAACTTTTTCAGAAAAAACTGGAAGAAGCCAAAACGCAAAGTAAAATTGCCGATTACAATTTTTTAGTTAAAAATAATTGGAGTGACATTTTCATTAGCTTACTTCCTATCTTAATCATAGTGGTTATCTGGATTGTAATCATGCGACGTATGTCGGGTGGTGGAGCCGGTGGCGGAGGCGGACAGATTTTCAACATCGGTAAATCGAAAGCCAAACTGTTTGATGAAAAGAACGATATCAAAGTTACATTTAAAGATGTAGCCGGATTAGAAGGTGCCAAAGAAGAAATTCAGGAGATTGTTGAATTTTTGAAAAACCCTGAAAAATATACCGCTTTGGGCGGAAAAATACCAAAAGGTGCTTTATTAGTAGGCCCACCGGGAACAGGAAAAACCTTGCTAGCGAAAGCTGTAGCCGGTGAAGCAAAAGTGCCGTTCTTCTCCCTTTCAGGTTCCGATTTTGTCGAAATGTTTGTAGGTGTTGGAGCGTCACGTGTGCGTGATTTATTTAAACAAGCCAAAGACAAATCGCCTGCAATAATTTTTATTGATGAAATTGATGCCGTGGGTAGAGCTCGTGGAAAAAACAATTTCTCCGGATCTAACGACGAAAGAGAAAACACCTTGAATCAGTTGCTGACAGAAATGGATGGTTTTGGAACCAATTCAAATGTCATCGTTTTAGCAGCTACCAATCGTGCAGATGTATTGGATAAAGCTTTACTTCGTGCCGGACGTTTTGACCGTCAAATCTATGTGGACTTACCGGACGTTAGGGAACGCAAAGAAATATTTGAAGTGCATTTAAAACCTTTGAAAAAGCAAGAAGGTTTAGACACTGATTTCTTAGCCAAACAAACACCGGGATTCTCAGGAGCAGATATTGCAAATGTTTGTAACGAGGCCGCATTAATTGCCGCTAGAAACAATAAAACAGCAGTAGATAAACAAGACTTCTTAGATGCCGTTGACCGAATCGTAGGTGGTTTAGAAAAGAAAAATAAAATTGTGACAGTCGAGGAGAAAAGAGCCATCGCAGTGCACGAAGCCGGTCATGCAACTACCAGTTGGATGTTGGAACATGCCGCTCCCTTAGTAAAAGTAACCATCGTTCCAAGAGGTCAAAGTTTAGGAGCTGCTTGGTATTTGCCTGAAGAGCGATTGATCGTGCGACCCGAACAAATGTTGGACGAAATGTGTGCAACCATGGGTGGTCGTGCTGCAGAACGTGTCGTTTTTAATCAAATTTCTACCGGTGCTTTAAGTGATTTGGAAAAAGTAACCAAACAAGCAAGAGCAATGGTAACGGTTTATGGATTGAATGATAAATTAGGAAATATAACCTATTATGATTCTTCGGGGCAAAGTGAGTACAACTTCTCTAAACCTTATTCAGAGGAAACTGCAGTTACTATTGATCGTGAGATTTCAAATTTAATTGAGGAACAATACCAAAGAGCCATCAAATTGCTGGAAGACAATAAAGATAAGCTGATTCAATTGGCCGATATTTTAATTGAAAAAGAGGTGATTTTTAAAGATGATTTGGAAACCATTTTTGGCAAGCGACCATTTGACAAAGAAATAGCAATCCCACTTACGGAATAAATACATTTTTTTAACGAAAATTATAAAAAACTCAATTCGATATCATTTTTGAATTGAGTTTTTTTTATCTTTGAACGATTTCAAACTGAAAATTAAGTTTTCCAAACGAAATATGAGCCTATTTAAAAAGTTGTTTGGTTCAGGAAATGACTCATCCGAAGAGAATAAAGAAAAAGAAGTGAGTCCTTTTAACCCTGAGACCAAAATTCCAACGGATGAATTGTTTACCTTCAATTTTAAAAAAAATGGAGGTAAGTTTCTGTATTGTGAAACCCAAGAAGAGCTCAAAGAACAATTCCTTAACATACTGGAAGAAAATGATTGGTTTGAATGTGATGCGGTTTGTTATGAACCTTCCTTATCATACCTACTCGAGGAAAATAAATTAAATCACGTAAATCCAAAAGAGCCCAAATTTTTGTTGAGTAGTTGTGAAAATCTTATAGCCGATGAAGGTTCGGTACTTTTAACATCTAA
>NZ_JBILTE010000273.1:0-2573 GCF_044371705.1 Flavobacterium sp.
CAAAATAAATTATAATTTTTCTTGAACTTTCTGAACGATTTCTTCAAATTCTTCTTTAGTCAAACTCACTTTTCGTTGAAAACGCATATCATCCATGTCTTGCAACGGAATTAAATGAACGTGCACATGTGGCACTTCCAATCCAACCACAGCAACACCAATTCGTTTACAAGGAACGGCCTGTTCCAAAGCAATGGCTATTTTTCTTGAAAACTGCATCAAACCCAAATAAAGGTCCTCTTCCATTTCAAAAAGCTTGTTGATTTCCTGCTTTGGAATACACAGCGTATGCCCTTTTGCGTTGGGATTCACATCCAAAAAAGCTAAAAAACGATCGTCTTCAGCTATTTTATAACAGGGAATTTCTCCGGCGACTATTTTAGAAAAAATACTGCTCATTTTATCTTGAAATTTCTAAGATTTCAAATTTTAATGTTCCATTTGGCACATTGATTTCAGCCACTTCACCAACCGATTTTCCTAGTAATCCTTTGCCAATGGGTGAGGTTACCGATATTTTTCCGGTTTTCAAATCTGCTTCGCTTTCGGCAACCAACGTATACTTTAATTCCATACCATTAGCTTGATTTTTAATTTTAACGTTCGAAAGCACTAAAGCTTTGGTCAAATCCAATTGTGATTCATCAATTAAACGTGCATTGGAATATACCTCTTCCAATTTGGCAATACGCATCTCTAAAAGTCCTTGTGCTTCTTTGGCAGCATCATATTCTGCATTTTCAGACAAATCACCTTTGTCACGTGCTTCTGCTATCGCTTGCGATGCTTTTGGACGTTCCACGTGTTTTAATTGCTCTAACTCTTCTCTTAATTTTTTTAATCCTTCTGCGGTATAATAAGATACTGTACTCATAATTTTGTCGTTTATATAAATAGAAAAAATCCCACTCACACGGGATTTCTCTCTGCAAAGATAGTATATTTAATTTATTTCAATTTTTATCTTGTCAAAAGACATTTACAAAGTTAAATAAATTAATTTTGTTTCCAATTGCTTTATCAAAATATTACCATGAAAAAGATTCTTTTTTTACTGATTGTAACACCGTTTTTAATCACTTGTGACAGTGAAGATTTTAACAACGCAAATCCCTATTTACCCAATTACGGATTTTCAATAGATATCGATTTGAATTTGCCTTCCAACAGTCAATTAAACTTTATCAGTAATGCCATTAAGTATAACGATCCGGGCGTTGGTGTGCGAGGAATTATCGTTTTTAATGCCGGCAACGGTGTGTTTAATGCTTTTGATGCCGCTTGTCCCAATCAACCATTGGCAGCGTGTTCCACAATGACCATCAGCGGCGTCAATGCTGTTTGTCCGTGTGACAATGCAAGTTATAGTTTATTTACCGGACAAGGAAATTTAGAATATCCTATGAAACGTTACCGAGTTCAAGTGAATGGCTCAATCATAAGAGTTTACAATTAATTTTGGCGTTCTCTCCTGCTTTCAGCGAGAGACGGGCTATACGCAGTACACGGTACTTTGCTCCTATCCCTAACGTAAAAAACCCTGACCGGAAGAAGTCAGGGTTTACTTTTATAATTACTTCCGTTTAAAAACTCAACGTCAATCCCACAAGAAAATTAATTCCCGCTTGCGGGTAAAAACCGGCCCCTTCAATGGTTGTAACCGTTCCCGGATTGGAAAAATCATCGTCATACGTATAAAAATACCCATTGCTTTCGTATTCTAAATTGAAGATATTGTTTACCAACGCATCAATACGAATGGATTTAAATACTTTTTTAGTTACAATTTCATAGGAAGCATTCAAGTCATTTACAAAATAGCTGTCCAACTTTGAACTTTCCGCATCGATATTTCCCATGTATTGCTCGCCCACATATTTGGACAAAAGTGAGACTTGAAAATTTTTAATTGGCATATATACCAAACGATTGGCAGCAATTAAATCCGGTGAAAAAGCAATATTCGTGGTTCCTAAATTTTCTAAAACACCATCGCGTTGAAATACAAAATCCTGATTTTTGTTCTGACTTACCGTTACATTGGGTTGCAAAAACCATTTTTCTGAAAGTTGCAAAGTGGCATCAACTTCCAAGCCCAAGCGGTAACTATCACCGCTATTGGCTCGAACAGGAGCTCCCACATCATTTAATTCGCCGGTTAAAACCAATTGATCTTTGTACTTCATGAAATACCCGTTCACATTCAACTTTGTTTTTTCGGTAGATAAACGCCAACCCAATTCATAATCATCCATTTTTTCAGGTCGCGGATTGCCGTTTTCGTAATCATTACGATTAGGCTCTCTATTGGCTTTAGCGTAGGAGAAATAAATATTTTGTTTTTCATTCATCACATAAGTCACTCCCGCTTTTGGGTTCCAAAAATTAAAAGTGTCGTTTACCAAACCTGTTTCATTGCCATTAGCCGTAAAACCAACATTTCTGTACTGAATATCCCCAAACAAACGCCATTTTTCAGTGAGTTGATAATTGATTTTAGTAAAAACATTCACATCCGTTTTGGTTGAAAAATCATCGTAATACCGATCTCTGATTTCACTTTGCGAAGCAAA
>NZ_JBILTE010000274.1:0-2560 GCF_044371705.1 Flavobacterium sp.
ACGAAATGGTGAATTCAGGTGAATTCAAAATAAAGATATCTTCCAATACATCTTCGCTCCAAAGATCTTTTTGAATGTATGCGGTTACACCAAATTCGGTTTCAATGAAACTTTCAAAAGGTTTTTCACCTAATTCTGCTACAAGAATTTCACTTCCTAATTCTTTGGGTTCAACTATAAAATGGTATCCTAAATAACTATTTGACATTTTTTTGTTTTTGCAAAGGTAACAATACAGTTACAAAAGTTTGTCTTATCAATAATTAAATTATTTTTGCACATTAAATTAATATTCAAAATTCATGAAAAAGTTACTCTTTTTACTATTTGGCCTTGTGTCCTTCTTTTCATTTGGCCAGGATATAAAAATTAGTACAAAAGATAACGATTTAAAATTGGCCACCATACCCTATTACAGTTTTGGTAGAGGTTTGGGTCTTACTTCACCCGACAGTATTTTTCAATTAAATATTCGTTTCCGCATGCAAAATAGGGTAAGTTATATTGATGCAGAAGATGAAACAGAAGTATATGATGCACAAATCAGACGTTTGCGTTTGCGTTTCGATGGCTATGTGGGTAATCCGAAGTTTCTATATGCCATTCAATTATCCTTTGCACCCGGTGATGTTGGGGTTATTGAAGAAGGCGAAAACATCAATATTATTCGAGATGCAGTTGTTTTTTATAGACCCAATAAAAACTGGAGCATTGCCTTTGGCCAAACTAAATTACCCGGAAACAGACAACGAGTAAATTCCAGTGGTGCATTGCAGTTAAGCGATCGAACAATTAATAATAACCGATTTAATATTGATCGTGATTTTGGATGGCAAGTGTATTATTTAAATGAGAGAGATAATAAATTTTCATACAATATCAAAACTGCTATCACAACGGGCGATGGACGAAATGTAACCAGCGAACCCGATAACGGATTTGCACTCACAGGTAAATTAGAATTATTTCCTTTAGGTTCATTTAGTAGAGACGGAACCAATTTTGAAGGCGATATTGCTCGTGAGAAGACACCAAAAGTATTAATTTCAGGAGCTTTCAGTACCAATCACAAAGCTCGTCAAACACAAGGCCAGTTAGGAGCCGATTTGTTTGAAAAGAAAGACATGCAATCTGTTCTGCTTGATGGAATGGTAAAATACGATGGTTGGGCTTTTATGACAGCCTACATGAACCGAATGTCTGATGATCCCATTGCGTTTAACCCCGATGATTTAACGCAGTTTAATTACGTGTTTGTTGGCGAAGGGTTTGATTATCAATTAAGTTATTTGTTTTTAAGTAATTATGAAGTGATTGGGAGGTATTCTATTCAAACTGTTGCTGAAGACATCAAAGCATATACTCCTGATGTGAAACAATATACAATAGGTTTAACAAAATATTTTTGGGAACACGCGTTTAAATTACAGACCGAGTTTTCTTTCGACCAATTTTCATACGCGAATGGAAACACCAAAAATGCTTGGTATGCACGTTTTCAAGTAGAAATAGGTATTTAATAGTTTACAGCTAAAAGAAAAACCCTTTTCAGAATGATTATTGAAAAGGGTTTTTTTAGTATTTGAAAGGGTCTATTATAATTTGTTCATGTTTTGAGCCAATGTTTCAATAAATTTTGAAATCGGACCTTTAATCATCATCGCCATCATTGGGTTGAACTCACCTTCAAATTGCAACTGTACTTCTGAACTGGTTTCAGACAACGGAATGATGTTTCCCGTTAAGGTAAAAGGTAATTTATCAGATGCAGCACCTAAAACCACTTTGCTGGTGGGTACTTTTTCTTTCATCTTCAATTTTATTTCGGGCATCCCTTTCAAACCAAAAATAAAAGCATCATCGCCAATTACCTCAAATTTGGCAATACTGTCCGGCATTAATTTTTCAAAATTGGTTACTTGCGATAAGGCTTCGAAAATATAAGTAGCCGATTTTTCAACACTTACTTTTGGACTTTCTAAATTCATTTTATGTTTTTATGTTAAATTTTACAACCCACAACCTACAACCTACAACTTATAACCCGCAACTCGCAACTTCCTAAACCTCAATCCCCCAAGTAGACGGACTTACCCGCCATTGTTGCAATGTATGCTGTTCCTCAGCAGAGATGTAATTTTTTGCAACAGCCAATTCTAATAAATTATCATAATTACTCAACGTGTGTAACTCAATATTGGCTTTTTTGAAGTTTTGAACAGATATATCAAAACCGTAGGTAAAGATGGCAACCATTCCTTTAACAGTTGCTCCTTCGGCTTTTAATGCTTCTACAGCAAGTAAACTACTTCCACCAGTGCTGATTAAATCTTCTACAACAACCACACTTTGACCTTTTTGTAGAAAACCTTCAATTTGATTTTGTCGTCCGTGCTTTTTTGCCTCCGGTCGAACGTATACAAAAGGAAGTCCCATGTATTCGGCAACAAGCATCCCAATTCCAATAGCTCCAGTTGCAACTCCGGCTATAACGTCCGGCTTACCATATTGCTTTTCAATGTTCTTTGAAAACTCCTCACGAATGTAATTGCGAATAGGA
>NZ_JBILTE010000275.1:0-2556 GCF_044371705.1 Flavobacterium sp.
TTAGCACCGAAGCGGGAAGAACCATCCCTTCTGTAGCTACCGTTGAAGAAATAGCGGTTTTTAAAGTTGTAAGAAGCAAGTGAATAATAGGAAAGTATTGCGTTTTCACTTCTATTTTCTCTAACAGATGGTATAAAAGGGGCACTTCCCTGGGTAATGCCTGCTCCATTTTGCAGATTCCCTGTCAAACCATAACTGGTGAAACCAAATGTTTGAATTGATCTGTTAACCCACTCATTGTACAAACCAACAGTAAAGTTATGGTCACCGATAGATTTAGCATAATTGAGTGAAGTGGTACCTGTATAACGACTTAGAATGCGGGTGTCTTTATCAAAACGACCTTGGTTACCTACTGCTGCTTGACCAACAACACTAAAGCGAGTAAAGAGCAGTGATTGATCCCAATTTTCAAGATCAACTCCCCAATTGGTCCGGAAGGACAGGCCTTTGGCAATGAAAGGGAGTTTTGCCTCAATGTAAGCATTACTTACGAGCTTAAACTCTTTCGTGCCACGATTGGTTTCGTTCATGTCCTGCACGGGGTTCGGCTGACCTGAAACGAACTGTTGGTAAGTTCCATTTGGATTGAAAGGTCTTTCGTAGGGGTTACTCCAGCGAATGGCATTGAGTGGACTAGCAATACCGGTATTGGCTTCTGTGGTATTTTGATAATTACTCCAGCCAATGTAGGTATTAATTCCAAACCTTAAATTATTACTGGCATTGTGATCGATATTAAAACGACCATTGTATCTGTTCAAACCGGTATTGCGAACGGTTCCAGATTGCAAGAAAAGGCCACCGGATAAATAAAAAGTTGTTTTTTCATTACCGCCACTTGCACTTACTTGGTGGTTGTTAGTGATACCTGTTTGGGTAACTAAATCCTGCCAATTGGTATTGATTCTGCGTAAGCTGTCTAATTCAGTAGTCGTCCATCCATAAGGATTGCCCCGTGCAATTTCATAATCCAATTTTTCCGGGGTTTCCATGAGTTCCAACTTGTTGGTGGGGAACTTGGATTGACCATATTGAGCGTTGTATTCAAATCTGGTTTTACCTGCCTTACCTTTTTTACTCGTAATAACGATAACGCCATTTGCACCTCTTGAACCATACTGAGCAGTAGTGGACGCATCTTTAAGAACAGAGATGGACTCAAAATCATTAGGGTTGAGTGATGAAAAGTTACCTGCGGTTATCTGAACTCCATCCAGGATGTACAATGGTTGGGTAGTTCCATTCACGGAACCAACACCACGAATGGTTACGCTTGCAGCAGCTCCGGGCTGACCTGAGTTAGCTTGAATCAAAGCTCCGGCCGCCTGACCTTGCAACATCTGATCGAATGATCCTATGGGAACATTCTTGATAGCTTCAGCTTTTACTGTAGCAACGGCACCGGTGATCTGTCTTTTCTGGAGCGTTTGGTATCCTGTTACCACGACCTCCTCCAATGATTTATCAGACACCGATAATTTAATGGACAATGGCGAACCTGTAATAGCAGATTGTACCATTTGGTATCCGATGTAAGAAAAGGTGAGTGACTTTGCGTCCCCGGGAACACTAACAGAAAAAGAACCATCAGCATTCGAAGTGCCGATACTCTTGTTGTTGTAATTAATAACAACACCTGCCAGGGGGGACCCATCTTTAACGTCTGTAATCTTGCCGGTTACTGTTTTCGTTTGTGCGAATGCACCAAAGGAAAACAATAGAGCAAAGAATGTAAGAACGAGTGTTAATTTTCTCATTTGCAGTAAATTTTGGGTTGTTGCGAATTTATTTAAATAAAGTGGGCAATAACGAATTGTTAACCTATTTAAATATTTAATCGAAGAAATAAATAAAATAAAATTAAATATTATAAAATGTATTATTAATTGTATATTAATTAATATAGGTTAATAATAAAATTTGAATCACTAGCCCGAGATATATAACAAAAATATATATGTAAGGTAAAATTAGTTTATAAATTGAATTTTTTCATTCAAAGTAAAGTTATTAAACATTCAATTAAATTAAATATGTTTATTGACTATTTTGTTTACGATTGATATATGAAGGTTAAACAAAACGTAATACTTATTTGCAAATAAAATACTTCATGTACACTTTTTGGAGTCAAGAAATTCTGAAAAATTCAGTTGAATCGAATCTTGCTGATTTTTTCAAAGAAATTGAAAATAAATACATAATCAATTAGCAAATCAAGGCAACAGCCCTAAATAAGGAGTTGTAAGCAGGGATTGTCCTCGCTTCGCTCGGACCTTCCGCCAAAGGCGGAGGGCGTCAAGGAAAATAAAATGTTTCATTCTGCTAACGCATCCCTTACATTTTTCATTGCTGTCTCTCGGAGGCACTAAATCATGCGATTGATGAGGGGATTGTCCTCGCTTCGCTCGGACCACTCCCTGCAAAGAAGATAAATTTTTGTCTTTCGATTATTGCAGGGATTGTCCTCGCTTCGCTCGGACCACTCCCTGCAAAGAAGATAAATTTTTGTCTTTCGATTATTATAGGGATTGTCCTCGCTTCGCTCGGACA
>NZ_JBILTE010000277.1:0-2546 GCF_044371705.1 Flavobacterium sp.
GATGGAAAAAGCAGCCAAAGAATTGAATTTTATGGAAGCTGCGAAGTTTCGAGATGAGATCAAAAGCTTGCAAGAAAAAATATAAACTATGACAACTGCAGAAGTCCATTATAAAAAGCTCGAAAACATGTATTATTCCGGTCCGATTAACCGAGAATTATACAAAGGTGTGCAACTAACTGTTAGCCATGAGCGAGCAGAAATTACCCAACCCATTGAATCAAAATTTTTTCATGCAGGTCAGTCGTTACACGGTTCGGTTTATTTTAAACTATTGGATGATGCTGCCTATTTTGCCGTGCAATCAATTATTACAGATGCATTTGTTTATACCACGACGTTTAACATTCAAATCCTTCGTTCTGTTAAGACCGGAAGTGTCAAGGCAATTGGAAAAGTAACATTTAAATCTAAAAACCTATATATTGCTGATGCTGTTTTATACGACCATAAAAATCGGGAAGTCGCCCGAGGGAGTGGCACTTTCATGAAAAGTCAGCTGCCTTTAGATGATAAACTAGGGTATCAACAATAAAAAAATGCACTCAATTGAGTGCATTTTCAGTACTAATTAACCTAATTTATCCAATTTCAATC
This sequence comes from Flavobacterium sp., assembly GCF_044371705.1. Lineage (GTDB taxonomy): Bacteria > Bacteroidota > Bacteroidia > Flavobacteriales > Flavobacteriaceae > Flavobacterium. The sequence continues at coordinate 598 of NZ_JBILTE010000277.1, forward strand.
ATTCGTTTGGGTTTAGGTAAAGCTTCCTCCCGTTTTGGTAAAGTGATATGCAATACACCGTTTTCATAAGAAGCATTGATGTCGTACTCATTGACAATTTCAGGTAAGGTAAACGCACGTTTGAAAGAAGAATAGCTGAATTCTTTACGAGTGTATTTGCCGTCTTTGTCTTTTTCTTCGTTTTCAGTGCTTGCTTCAGAAGAAATGGTCAACACATTGTCGTCTAATTCAATGTTGAAATCTTCTTTTTTCTTTCCCGGAGCGGCCAATTCTACTACAAAATTAGTGTCCGTTTCTTTGATGTTCACCGCAGGAACATTCACATTAAAGCGTTCCATTCCACCCATCCAGTCGGGTTTCAAAAACTCATCAATTAGTGATGGAAACGCAATTCGATTGTTTGTTTTAACTAGTGTCATGATTTAAATAAATTTAAATTAAACATTATTTTCATTTATCTAAATGACAAAAAACAGACCAAACCAGCTTTTAAGTCAACTTGACATTTGGAGTAATAAAAAACAGTCATTTTTTCAGTTAATAGTACTGAGGGTTAACTATTTCACTGACTATTTTTCAGTTTTGAAGATTGTAATAAAAATAAAGTTTAACTTACCGCTAGCACAATTCAAAAAAAAAACTAATTATGCTGCTCCTTAAATATGCCCAACAATAAATCCGCTTCCACCATTCGCGTGGGCGACTTTTCCATTTCATTCAATACTCGCTTAATGGCAAACGGATTCAGTCCTAATTTTAGTCCCAATTGGTACATAAATTCGTGCTCCCGTTCGTGATGGTGATGGTCGCAATGCGATAACAACGCCAAACGGTAAAAATGCTCGATGCGTTGAAATTCTGATTTAAAAACCAATAATTCATTGGGTATTTTAAATAACTCATCAAAATCTTCGTCACGAACCTTTAGTTCATCGGCTACCATTTTGATGAATTCATATTCCCGATTGTGTAACTGACCATCTACTTTCGACAGTTCTATCATATCTCCCAGCAAACTGAGTTTTTCTTTGTAAGTAATCATTATTGGTTATTTTTGGCTAATTTAGTTTTTCCATTCAATTTTTCAAATTATGAAGGTGTTTTTCTCTATTCAGCTTATTTTCATTGCATTTTTATTAGTCAGTCAGAAAGCGGTCGCTCAAAATCGCTACACCACCTTTGAACTAGAAGCACCACAACTCAAAACCACTAAGAAAATTTGGGTGTATCTACCTTTGGATTACGACCAATCCAGCAAAAAATATCCGGTTATTTATATGCATGACGCTCAAAACTTATTTGATGCTAAAACATCCTATGCAGGTGAATGGAAAGTAGACGAAACCTTGGACAGTCTAAAAGCGAACGTCATTGTCATCGGAATTGAACATGGAAATGACAAACGTATGGAAGAACTGACTCCCTTTAAAAATGAAAAATACGGCGGTGGCAATGCCGATGCGTATTTGGATTTTATCGTATCAACTTTAAAACCGCATGTGGATGCAAATTACAGAACCAAAACTAAAGCTAAACATACCACAATTTTTGGCAGTTCGTTAGGTGGACTAGTTTCGTTTTACTCGGTATTAAAATACCCGGAAATCTTCGGAAATGCAGGCATCTTCTCCCCTTCTTTTTGGTTTACTGCCGACATTTACGAATACGCCAAAAATGCCGAAAAATCAAAAGCAAAACTATATTTTTTGTGTGGCGACAGTGAAAGTGCGGACATGGTGGCCGACATGCAACGAATGACCAAAATCATGTCTGAAAACCGTTGCGATTGCAAACACCTAACCAAAGAAGTCGTAGTGAAAGACGGCAAACACAATGAAAAAATGTGGAGTGAACAATTTGGAAAAGCAGTGTTGTGGATTTTGAAATGAAAAAGTTTCGAGTTGCGGGTTGCTGGTTGCGGGTTACGGGTTGCGGGTTTTAAATCAATA
>NZ_JBILTE010000108.1:0-9075 GCF_044371705.1 Flavobacterium sp.
TATTGTATCTGTCAAATCAGAAGAAGATACGGTCAACAAGAAAATTGTAAAACAAAATTAAGTTGTATCTACAGATAAGATCTTCCTACGCTAAAACTTAGGGAGATTTTTTTATGTAAGTAACTTTTTCAAAATAACTGACTGTTATTTTTGGATTGTCTGATTTGAAAAAAATTCCTATAACTAAGAAGCTGCAATAACTTCAACTTATTCTTTAGTTTTTTAATGGTTGTATGATTATCAATTTGATTTCTATTTTTAACGTTGTTTGTAGTAATCAGTTCTTTTAATAGTGCAATTTTTTAATATGTATTTTCCATAGCAAATTATTTTCCAAATCCATGATTTATAATAATTGATCAAATAAATCAATGTTTCGGGTCAAATCTCTGTTTAAGTTGATTGTAAAGTGATGGTTTCCAGCAATATGTACTATCATGTTGTAAACGGGCTTCATACTTGCGAATATTTGATACTATTGTATTGAATAGTATTGATATAGTTATAAAAGGGAATATAATTGTTAGTTGCTATAGTTTTTTAACTTTAATGTTGATTGAATTATAAATATTAATACCTTTATGACGTATTTTATTTACTAATTAAAAACGCGACACATGAAAAAAACTACTTTACAAAATGTTTCATTATCTAGATTGATTCTTGTTGTTTTATTTTTTGCTTCTGCAATTTCGTTCGGTCAAACAGATTTTTATTCAGCTTTGCCGGGGAATGGTGCAACTTCAGGCAATGGTAGAGCTCCGCAAGGTTCTCAACGTTATAATAGGTCAGTTTGGATTATTACACCTACAGAAATGGCAGCATCTGGCTTGACAACAGGGGCCACTTTCAATTCTATTACATTTACGTATACAACACCGGGAAGTGTTCCAGTATCAGGAAATATTATCGTTTATCTGGAGAACACCACTGATGTGACTGATACAAAATCTACTACTTGGGCTACTGCTATCACTGGAATGACAGTAGTAAGTAATGGGGCAGTTACAATACCGGCTGCTGCGACATTTACAATTAATTTTGCAGGCGGAAGCCCTTTTACTTATAATGGTGGCGGATTGTATGTAGCATTTGATTATTCAAATCCTGCAGGTACTTTGTCAACAAGCAATACAGCCTTGTGCACCAATGTATTAGCAAGTAGTTTAAAGAGTGCTTTTTCTTTAACCGCAGCTCCAACAACGGTTACTGCTTCAGCTTTTCGTCCTCAAACAGTATTAGGTGTTCCTGTGGCTTGTTCCAAACCAACAGCCTTGGGCTTCGCAGCTACAAGCACAACCAGTGCAACGCTTAATTGGACAACAGCAGCTCCGAACAGTACTCTAGAGTGGGGACCTGTTGGATTTACGCCAGGTAGTGGAACAACTGTTGCTTCAATAGTTAGTCCGTATCTTTTAACAGGTTTGACTCCAAGCACAAATTATACTTTTTACGTACGATCAAATTGTTCCACATCACTTTCTAGCGTTTATGAAGGGCCATTTAATTTTCACACAGTTTACGAACCAACAGCGGCACCTTATACGACAGGTTTTGAGGTGACTACTTTTCCCTTTGTAGGTTGGTTGCCTGGAGGAACTGGAGCAAATGATTGGTTTATTAATCCAGGTGCAACCTTAGCTCAGGAAGGAAATAATTGTGCAGCTGTGGTTACTGGAACAGCCGCAGCAAATAATTGGATGTTTTCAAGAGGTGTAAACTTAGTAGAAAATCAACAAGCTACTATTACGTATTATGTGAGAAATTTTGTCAATGGTTCTACAAATACAGCCAGTTATGAATTGAGAGTTGGAACCGCACAAAATTCTGCCAGCCAAACAACCACTTTGTTTACTGAAACTAATATTAGTTCTATTGTTTATACCTTAAAAACAGTAAATTTTACACCAACGGTTACCGGAACGTATTATTTTGGATTATTGCATAATTCAGCAGGAAATCCTGCAGGGCAGCATGCATTTTTGTTGGATAATTTTAATGTTCAGCAGACTTTATCTGTCAATCAGCTGGTTACCTCAAACATGAAAGTATATCCAAATCCTTCAAAAGATTTTGTAACTATTGAGAGCGGTACAAACGAACTAATTGATGCGATTCAAGTTACTGATATGCATGGTAGAATTGTAGATTCTTATTTGGTAAATGCAAAGGAGTATGTTTTAAACATTTCAAGTTTATCCAAAGGAATGTATTTTATATCGATTGCTACTGACAACGGAGTGGGTGTTAAAAAGATTATAAAGGAGTAAACAGCTACTAATTAAAATAAAAAAGAGGCTATTCAGATCAATTGAATAGCCTCTTTCCTTTTTAAACTCTTTATTATTTTAATAATTTTTTCATAGCACTAATTGTTTCGATTGGATTTTCTGATTTAAAAACAAAATTTCCAGCAACTAATACGTCAGCACCCACTTCAACTAATTGTTTGGCATTTTTACTGGTTACACCACCATCAATTTCGATGATTGTATTTGCATTATTTTTGACGATAAGTTCTTTTAATTGCGACACTTTTTTATACGTATTTTCAATAAATGACTGTCCGCCAAACCCCGGATTCACACTCATGATGCAAACTAAATCTATGTCTTGAATCACATTCTCTAATAAAGCTATGGGTGTATGCGGATTCAAAGCCACACCGGCTTTCATGCCTTCGGCCTTAATTGCTTGCAAGGTTCGATGTAAATGTGCACATGCTTCATAATGCACGGTTAACACATTTGCTCCTAATGTTGCAAAAGTCTTAATATAACGGTCCGGATCAACAATCATTAAATGTACGTCGATAGTTTTTTTGGCATGTTTTGCAATAGCTTCCAATACCGGCATGCCAAATGAAATATTAGGGACAAAAACACCATCCATAATATCAATGTGGAACCAATCGGCTTCACTACTATTAATCATTTCGATATCGCGTTGTAAATTAGCAAAATCAGCAGCTAAAACAGAAGGTGCAATCAATATATCTTTCATTGAGTTGTTGTTTGAAGTGACAACTCGCGAGTTGTCTGTGCATGTTGTTTGTGCAAAAGTAAAATTTTAATACCAAACCATGCAGTCTTTTGTTAAAAACCTGAATTTTCTTTTTTAGCACTGATTTGCGTGAAGGATTGAGCAATTGTTTGAGCTCTTTTTTGCTTGTGTAACGCAGTGGAAAAATCAAAAAAAGCGAGTGCGAAAGCCTGACCCGGAGCTTGCGGAGGGGCACGCCCAAATAATAAGTACGAATCTGAACTACTGAAATGAATTCATTACCGCCAAGGTCAGATAAAAAAAACTCCGGAAACCCGAGCGAAGCGAACTGACTGGAGATTTGCTCCCCTAAAAAGCAAAACTCCGGAAACCCGAGCGAAGCGAACTGACTGGAGATTTGCTCCCCTAAAAAGCAAAACTCCGGAAACCCGAGCGAAGCGAACTGACTGGAGTTTTGCTCCCCTAAAAAGCAAAACTCCGGTAATCAGCCGGAGTTTCAATCATCAATCAAAAAACGAACAGTTTATAAGACTGTTGTTAACTATGAAATTCCAAAATTTGAAATTCTAAATTCCAAAATGTGCCAATGGAATTTGAAATTTACTAGTTGGAATTTATCCTAAATAGGTTTTCAAAATTTTACTTCTAGACGTATGTTTTAATCTGCGAATTGCTTTTTCTTTAATTTGACGAACGCGTTCACGTGTTAAATCAAAAGTTTCGCCAATTTCTTCTAATGTCATAGGGTGCTGGTCTCCCAAACCAAAATATAAACGAACAACATCGGCTTCTCTAGGTGTCAAAGTTTCTAATGATCGTTCAATTTCTGTGCGTAATGATTCGTGAATTAATTCACGATCAGGATTTGGGGATTCACCTGAACGCAATACATCGTAAAGGTTAGAATCTTCTCCTTCAACTAAAGGTGCGTCCATTGATAAATGACGACCAGAGTTTTTCATACTCTCTTTAACGTCGTTAACAGTCATGTCTAACTCCTTTGCAATCTCTTCTGCTGATGGGGCACGTTCGTTAGATTGCTCTAATAGAGCATACATTTTATTGATTTTATTAATGGAACCAATCTTATTCAACGGCAAACGCACAATACGTGACTGTTCAGCTAATGCTTGAAGAATGGATTGACGAATCCACCATACAGCATACGAAATAAACTTAAACCCACGTGTTTCGTCAAAACGTTGAGCCGCTTTAATCAAACCTAAGTTTCCTTCATTAATTAAATCGGGTAGTGTTAATCCTTGGTTTTGGTATTGCTTAGCTACCGATACCACAAAACGTAAATTTGCTTTAGTAAGTTTTTCAAGTGCTCTTTGATCACCAGCTTTAATACGTTGAGCCAGTTCTACCTCTTCATCAGCAGTAATTAAATCAACTTTTCCTATTTCTTGTAGGTATTTGTCTAAGGATGCAGTTTCACGATTTGTTACCTGCTTGGTGATTTTTAGTTGTCTCATTTAATTTGTTTCCTTTAATTAAAGTTTTCAAATGGTTATACGTACAAAGCAAACAATTTGTTACAAAAATGAAAACAAATATTATCGAATTCTGTTTTTTTCTTCTTCATTGCTTGATTCACGGGTGTTAGCTCTTAGTTTTCTATTCCCAAATTTATAAGTTACGCCGATTCGAACAGATCTTTCGTCATAGTAAATGGATCGACTTTGCGGTGTATTATTTATTACAGAATTTGTATAGGTTAATGAACCTCTGGTTAAATCAGATCCATAAATGATAAAGTTCCAACCTTTATCCTGTAATGTATATCGGAATCCTAAATCAAGACGGTGATAGCTAGTAATTTCATTGAAAATACTAAACACAGGGGCGTTGTAATTAAAATTAATTTCTCCAAAAAAGTTTTTCTTTTTGTTTAGGGTAAATGTATTATAAGTGCCAAATCCATAACTAAAACCATCTTGCTTTTCTGCCACAATTTCTTTGATAAAAGTTGTTTGATTGTAATAGCCGCTCAACGAGTTTGAACTTTCCCACCAAGACAATTTTGCAAAATAATAACTTATGTTTCCACCGTAGGTTGCTAAATCATAAAAATTTTCTTGTATTAAAAAAGTGATAGGAGGATTTTCATTCAGATCGACAAAATTGATTTGGGAATTTCCGTTGGTTGTGTTAGAATAGTATAATTTGAAAGACCAATTTTCTTTATGATTGAAAGTCAATTCTACATTGTCTGTAAATGAGGGTTGCAGGTACGGGTTTCCTTGGACAATTTCAAACGGACTTAAATACCATTTATAAGGATTTAAAGCCCAATAATCTGGCCTTCCAACTCTTTTGCTGTAACTGATGGAGTAATTGTTGTTTTCGTTAGCTGTATACATTAAGTAAGCTGTTGGAAACAGTTGATCATAGTTAAATTTATTTGTTTCATTCTGTGTATTGTCTAGATACGCTGTTACACCTTTGGTTTGCGTAGTTTCATATCGCAGGCCTACTTGTGCTTGCCATTTTTCGCCCAATGATTTATTTGCAGAAAAATAAAGTGCTTGTGTATTTTCTGTATATTGAAAAATATTTGTTTGATTGGGATCAATAACATAAGTACCATTCGTAATAGTAAAAAACTGAATATCACTGGTGTTATCAATCCAACTTAATTTTCCTCCAAAACTATAGTTGGCCCATTTGGTTGGAATTTCAAAATCAATTTTACCACTAAAGTTGGTTAAGTCTTGCACCCCGATGTTATTGGCATTTATTAAATCAGAAATAACATTTGTAGCCACATTCGTTTCGGTTGAACTAAAGGTCCTATTTTGTGAATCCTGATAATTAAAAGCGTCAAAATCAATAGTCATTAGTTTTCCTATTGTATCTAATTTTTGAATAAAATAAACATTAAGGGAGTTGTTATCAGTTGTCGAATTGTTGTAGCCCTTGGTGCTAATTAGTGTTTCTAGTTGATTTGTGTTCTTGTCAAAAATAGAAGTGTGGTTGTAATCGTCAATGTCAGGTTTGTTAAAAACGCCTGTGTATTTAAATCCTACGTTTGCTTTTTCTGTTAGTTTGTAATCAAAGCCAAAAATTCCTCTGTAAACATCCGTGTAGTCTCGTCGGTTCGTTCTACTTTCCCAATTTTCAGAAGTAAATTTTGTGTCGACGGTTTCTAATGTTTTGATTGATCCTTCTTGTTTTACAAAATCAGCTACTAAAGTTAGTTTCTTTTTGTTAAATGTAAATCCAATGCCTCCGGCAAAAGTGGGATAGCTTGTTTGAATATAATTAGTACGAAGATTAACTGCCCAAGAATCTACAGGTGCTTTTTTTAGTTGGATGTTGATCAGTCCGCTATTTCCATCGGCGGCGTATTTTGCAGGCGGAGTGGTAATGACTTCGATACTTTTGATCTGATCTGAGCTCAAGTTTCGCAAATAATTAGCTAAATCGTCTCCGGATAGATTAATCATTCGATCGTCAATCATGACGCTCACGGTACTTTTTCCAACTAGTTTTATGGAATTTCCTTGAACAGCAACTCCTGGCGTTCCTTTGAGAAGTTGGTAGCCGTCACTTCCTGTTGAGCGAACACTATTCTCTACATTAAAGACCGTACGGTCTACTTTTGTTTCAATGACTTTCTTTTTGCCAGAAACTTCAACTTCTTTTAGTGTGTTTGTGTTGTCAAATGAAGTTAAAGTGCCTAAATGTAATGAGTTGGTAAATTCAAAATCGGTGGCATAGATAACGCTACCTACAAAATAGCACCTCATTTTATATAGTCCGGGTTCAATTAAAATAACAAAGTTTCCCATGCTATCTGTAATCCCTGAGCCTTTTACTTTGTCATTTTCAAAAATAAGTACTTCAATATTTTCTAAGGGATTATTTTTTTCATCAACAAGCTTCCCTGAAATTTCAAATTCTTGGGAATAAATATTGGCAAAAAATAAAAGAAAAAAAAATCTAATCAGTAGGTTCATTTAATGCATTTTTAACTTCCTTTAGATTTGGGGGCAAATCAATTGAAAATCAATTAAAAGTTAAAAATAGTATTAAATTTCTGAGAAAAAAAAATATTTCGTTAAAAAATGTTGAATTCTTTCTATTTTACAGGTAAATTATTTTTCTTGTTTTAGTTATTGAGCTACTTTTTGGGATTTGAACCACTGTTCCATTGCTAAAATCTATACCATAAGCTTTACTTGTTGAGGCTTGTGTACTACTCCAATAAATAGCATTTGCAAAGTTGCCCTGTCCGTTTAAATGGAGGTTTGTGTACATTAATTGAAGTTCTGCAATGCTTGGCAAAAACCAGTTTTTCTGGGCGGGTGCAATTGATAATAATGCGGTTTTTGAAGTTACAGTTCCGTTATTTAAATTGCTGCAGAGTGCTGGGTTTACACTGTAGTTAATGCCATCATGATAATTTGTGATTGCAATAGAATTCATTAAACCAGTTCCAATCTCGTCATTATTTGCTAAAATTATTGATGCATTCGAGCAGCCCCATTCTTCTTGAGCAAGATCTTCGCCTGCAATTTCAATATATTTCCAACCATCCGAATAAGATTCTTTTGCGTAAGTTACTAAACCATTAAGTGGTCCCGACTGACCAACAGTAAAGTTGCCCGAAAACCCGCAACTGTAATTTAATTTTATGTCGTATCCAAAATTTATAATTTTAGAGCCTGCATTGCTTACTACCTTGTAATTTTTATTCCAATACTCCGAAACACTTGTGTTACCTACAAGAAATATGTTAAGGTATAATTCGGAGTCTATAAAAAGATGCGTCCAAGTGCCAGTATAATTTGTATTTTGATGGCTAAAAACTATTCCACCGGTTTCGCTTGCAATAAAATAGCCTCCTGCGTACGTATTATCAAAAGCACTTTCTGAATAAGGTATGTTCCATACACATTGTTCTGCGGTTGCTGATTCAGTATTATAAGCTGCTATAATATCTTCAAGTGTACACTCATTTAAGGCAATAATAAGTTCTTCATTATTTGAGATAAAAAACACATCGCCATTCGGAAGAACTGCAGATAATGGATAACTGAACGATATATTTATTCCTTCTTGGATATTTTCTAAAAAAGCAATTAGTTGATCGCTACCTGTAATTTCGTGTGAACCAAGTAAGTCGTAATCGTCGTCAAAGGTTATCATTGTAAAGGGGTAAACGAACTCAACGCAAACTGCTTCGTCATTAATCATTCCGTGGTCGCTTATCTTTTTGATGCCCTCCAGTATTTCAGTGGAAACAGGTTTGAACCTTTCCGGATCTACTTTTACATTAGTTGGTTCATCTTCGCAGGAACTGCTAAAAAAGAAAAGAGAAATTATAACGGCAATAAAAGTAGCTTTTTTCATGTGATAAAGATCTATAAGTATTATTTAGAAATTTTTACAATAAGTATGCCAAAAAAGAATTAATTGTTTATTTGGCTTTTTAGAACAATAAGTTTTCGATTTAACTTATAAATTTTATTGAATAAAAAAACCCTGCATCAATTAAGAATACAGGGTTTAGTTGAATTAATATAAAAGAATATTAACCTTGTTTTGGGGTGATTTTATTATTCTCGTCTCTTGGAGGTCTTGGTAAAAGTGCCTTTCTTGAAACTTTTTCTTTTCTTGTTTTTGGATCAATTCCCAAATATTTCACTTGAAATACATCGCCCATATTCACAACATCGGTTACGTTTTCTGTTCGTTCCCAAGCCAATTCAGAAACATGAAGTAACACTTCATTTCCGGGAGCCGCCGTATATTCTACTACTGCACCAAAATCTAATAACTTGATTACTTTCACTTCATACGCTTCACCCATTTGTGGTTTAAACAGCAACGAATCAATTTTAGCTAAAACAGCTGCAATTCCATCCGGATCTGTACCTAAAATTTCAACCACACCTTGTTCGTCTACTTCATTGATGACAATAGTTGTGCCCGTTGCTTTTTGCAATTCTTGAATTACTTTTCCGCCCGGACCAATTAATGCACCAATGAACGAACCTGGAATTGTTCGCATAATGATTTTTGGAGCGTGTTTTTTAACGTCTGGTCTCGGAGTTGCAATGG
>NZ_JBILTE010000278.1:0-2510 GCF_044371705.1 Flavobacterium sp.
GTTGCTTATTGTTTATGGATTACCAATATTGACCCGCTAAAGTATGATTTGCTTTTTGAGCGTTTCTTAAATCCGGATCGTGTTTCAATGCCCGATATTGATATTGATTTTGACGACGAAGGTCGAGGAAAAGTCATGGATTATGTGATTCAAAAATACGGTTCCAATCAAGTGGCTCAAATTATAACGTATGGAAAAATGGCGACTAAATCTGCCATTCGAGATACGGCACGTGTATTGGATTTGCCATTGTTTGAAGCCGATCGATTGGCCAAATTGATTCCTAACATGATGCCTGCGAAATGGAATCTTGCCCGATTTTTATCTGAAAAAGAAGAGGAGGTTAAAAAAGCAGTTCGTTCGGATGAATTTGATCGGGTCAAAGAATTAATTGCCATTGCAAATGAGCGTGAATTAGCGGGAGAAACCATTCAGCAAGCAAAAGTTTTGGAAGGGTCGTTACGAAATACCGGTATTCATGCTTGTGGTGTCATTATTACACCTGATGATATTTCCAATTTTGTACCCGTAGCTACAGCAAAAGATTCCGATTTGTACGTCACACAATTTGACAACTCGGTCGTTGAAAGTGCTGGTTTGTTGAAAATGGACTTTTTAGGGTTAAAAACATTGACCTTAATTAAAGACACAGTAAAACTGGTCAAATACCGTCACAATGTAGAACTTGATCCGGATGAATTTCCCATCGACGATGTCAAAACCTACGAGTTGTTTCAACGGGGAGAAACAGTGGGTATTTTTCAATACGAATCGGTTGGAATGCAAAAATACCTACGCGATTTAAAGCCTACGGTTTTTGGCGATTTAATTGCCATGAACGCATTATACCGTCCCGGGCCATTGGAATATATCCCCTCTTTTGTTCGCAGAAAAAACGGCGAAGAAGAAATAAAATATGATTTGGATGCTTGTGCAGAATATTTAGATGAAACCTACGGTATTACAGTTTATCAAGAGCAAGTAATGCTTTTGTCACAATCTTTAGCCGATTTTTCCAAAGGTGATGCCGACGTGTTGCGGAAAGCCATGGGTAAAAAAGATCGAGCAACGTTGGACAAAATGAAGCCAAAATTCATAGAGCAAGCGGCGTCTAAAGGTCACGAGGCAACTATTTTAGAGAAAATTTGGAAAGATTGGGAAGCTTTTGCAAGTTATGCCTTTAATAAATCGCATTCCACTTGTTACGCTTGGATTGGTTATCAAACAGCTTATTTAAAAGCACATTATCCGGCTGAATACATGGCTGCAGTTCTCTCTAACAATATGAACGATATCAAACAAGTGTCGTTTTTTATGGAAGAATGTAAACGGATGGGGTTAAAAGTATTAAGTCCGGATGTGAACGAGTCCTTCTATAAATTTACCGTAAACGACAGCGGAGCAGTTCGTTTTGGAATGGGAGCAATTAAAGGTGTGGGTGCCGGAGCTGTTGAAACAATCGTTCAAAACCGACTAAAAGACGGAAAATACAAATCAATTTTCGATTTAGGAAAGCGAATTGATTTGCGTGCTGCTAATAAAAAAGCATTTGAAAACTTAGCCTTAGCCGGAGGATTTGACGGATTTTCTGAAACGCATCGTGCACAGTATTTTCATCACGATGGCGATAATGTGACATTTTTGGAAAAGGCCATTCGATATGGAGCAAAATACCAAGAAAATGAAAATTCCGCTCAAGTAAGTTTGTTTGGTGATGCCAGTGAAATTCAAATTGCCGAGCCTGTCGTGCCTCCTTGTGAAGAGTGGAGCACGATGGAAAAACTGGCCAAAGAAAAAGAAGTGGTCGGGATTTATATTTCCGGGCATCCTTTGGATGATTACCGGTATGAAATGAAGTATTTCTGTAATTCTAAATTGGAATCATTGAAACACTTGGAACAACACGTCAATAAAAATCTCACTTTTGGGGGCATTATTACTAATGTGCAACATCGTGTAGCTCAAAACGGAAAAGGCTGGGCTTCTTTTACATTAGAAGGCTATGATGAGAGTCATGAGTTTCGTATTTATGGCGAAGAGTATTTAAAATTCAGACATTTCCTCATACAGAATAATTTCACGTTTTTGAAAGTCATGGTTCGTGAAGGATGGGCCAATGCGGAAACAGGAAAAAAGGGGGATCCGCGAATTCAGTTTCAAATGATTCAATATTTACAAGATGTATTGACGCAGTTTGCAAAAAAACTAACGATTCAAATGAATATTATGGACTTGAAACAGCAAGTAATTGAAGAGTTAGGGACTGTTTTTAAAAATTTCAAAGGTGACAATACAGTAACTTTTGAAGTAATGGAATTAGAAAAAGTCAGTAGAGAAATTGAAATTAAGCCTGTCGTTTTATCGGTTGAAGAAGATTTGGATGTTGAAAATTTAGAGGAAATTGAAATGGAACTGCAACCTCCAACGGAAGAGATTAAACTGGTTACTAAATTAACGATGCCAAGTCGAAAATTAAAAGTTCAAATATCCAATGAACTTTTATCCGAGTT
>NZ_JBILTE010000279.1:0-2505 GCF_044371705.1 Flavobacterium sp.
CATTCGACATATAAGGGTAATCCAGATGTAGCTTGTCACTAAGATAATCTGAAAAATTGGTTCGTGGAAGTTCATCATCATAATGAATCATTTCGGTAATAACATTTTTTATTTTTTCAATAAGCTGTGTTTTTTATCGTATATGAGGTCAAATCCTATTTCAACCAGAGCAAGTTTGAGTGCCTGCAGTTTCTCTTGTGAAACAATTCCTATAATTTGAACCTCACCTAGTTCAATGAGGGTATACGGAAGTTCAAGTTTGTCTAACTCATACTTCACCATCATTTTGTAGCGTAAGTTTTGGCTATCCTTTAGAATTTAGCGATGCAATTTATTGATTGAAATTTAATTAGGATAGTGGATGACAAGAATAGATTGACTCTCCTCGGAATTGTAAAGGCAAGATAAATATTATACAGGTGTTAAAAAATAGAGATTCTAGTCAACCAACTCGAAAAAACTGTTAAATTAGTAGAATGTAAATTACCAATTTAAAAATATATCCTCATGACTATCAAAAAAATGTTGTTTGCTTTTTTGTTCATTTATATACAGTCAGCTGTTTTTGCTCAGGAGAAATCCAAACTCGAGTTAAAAGACTTATTTAACCTCGAATACATCAGCGATCCGCAGATTTCGCCTGATGGCACACAGATTGTATATATTCGAAATTTCAAAGATGTTATGACGGATCGTGATTATGCCAATTTATGGATAAGTAATATCGACGGTTCACGGGTTCGTCAGTTGACACAAGGAAATCAACGCGATTATGCCCCACGTTGGTCGAATGACGGAAAAAAAATAGTATTCCTTTCCAATCAGGATGATAGTAAAGTAAAATTGTATCTGATGTTTTTAGATACTCGTGAAACTATCGTATTAACCAATACTTCTATTCCTCCCGGAGCTGCTGCATGGAGTCCGGATGATCGTCAATTAGCTTTCACGCAATGGGTACCTGAGGTAAAAAAATCTCTATTGACTATTCCTGCTAAGCCGGAAGGTGCAGAGTGGAATGCTCCTCCAATTTACATTGATGAAATGAATTACCGTAGTGATGGCAGCGGATATGCAAAACCCGGAAAAATGCAAATTTTTACTTTAGGAATAGAAGGTGGTACTCCCAGACAGCGAACATTCACTTCAAATAATCACGGGAATCCGATTTGGGCAAAAGATAGCCAAAGTCTTTTTTTCTCTGCCAATTTGCATGAAAAAATTGAATCGGAACCAAACAATTCAGAAATCTACCAACTCCAACTAACCAATGGTACAATCAAAGCCTTAACCACTCGGTTTGGACCGGACACTGATATAGCTCTTTCTCCCGACGGAAAAAAAATAGCATATATTGGCAATGACGATACATTTCAAGGCTATCAGGTGACACATTTATATGTAATGAATGTGGACGGAACAGGTGTAAAAAATCTTACAACTGGTTTAGATAGAGATGCCTCAAATCCGCAGTGGGAAGGCAATGGCCAAGGGGTCTACTTTCAATACGATGAAATGGGAGCAACAAAAATTGGACATGTTTCTCTAACAGGAAAAGTCAGAACCATTGTTGAAGGTTTGGGTGGTTTAGACCTCGGCCGACCCTATGTTGCAGGAACTTTCACCGCATCAAATAATAATCGATTTGCATTTACACAAGGTGGAGCAGATTATCCTGCTGATTTAGCTGTTTGGAACACAGGTGAAACCAAACGTATCACTACTGTAAATGATGACCTCTTCTCCTACCGTAAAATCGGAAAAACGCAAGAAATTTGGTGGGAATCTTCCTTTGATAAAAAACGAATTCAAGGTTGGATTGTTACGCCCCCGGACTTTGACCCAACCAAAAAATACCCGCTCATTTTGGAAATTCACGGCGGACCTTTTACGATGTACGGACCTTCTTTTGCATATGAGATTCAAGCCTATGCGGCAGCCGGATATGTAGTGCTTTATACGAATCCACGAGGTAGTACAGGTTACGGCCAAGATTTTGGAAATTCCATTCACCACGATTACCCCAACCATGATTATGAAGACTTGATGTCGGGCGTAGATACAGTAATTGGCAAAGGCTACATTGATACAACTAATCTATTTGTGACAGGCGGCTCCGGAGGTGGCGTCTTAACTGCATGGATTATTGGTAAAACAAATCGCTTTAAAGCAGCTGTGGTAGCAAAACCGGTGATTAACTGGTATAGTTTTGTGCTACATGCAGATAGCCCGGCCTTTTTTGCTAAATACTGGTTTGGCAAAATGCCTTGGGAAGATGTGGAATACTACCACCGCCGATCACCTATTTCACTCGTGGGTAATGTAAAAACACCCACAATGCTTCTCACAGGTGAGCTAGATTTCAGAACCCCAATATCAGAATCAGAACAATATTACACCGCATTAAAGTTACAAGGAGTAGAAGCTGCCATGGTTCGTATACCAAATGCTTCCCACGGCTTGTCCAATCGACCAAGCATGTTGTTGAGCAAAACTGCGGCTATT
>NZ_JBILTE010000008.1:0-27714 GCF_044371705.1 Flavobacterium sp.
GTTATCAATTATATTAACATTGATGGCATCACTAGGACCTTGATTAGTAATTGTTATTGTATAAGTTACCGTTGAACCCAATAAATACTGTCCCTGTCCATTCGTTTTAACTGTTACAAGGTTCGCTAATGCATTAGGAGTATCGACATCTGACGTGGAGTTATTGCTTGGATTAGGATCAGCAGTTGTACTCGAGGCTACAACATCATAAACTAAATTTTGAGTTTGAGGAAAATTTGCAGGAATAGGTACGATAAGTGTGTAAGTAATTACCTGACCATTAGTCATGCTAGGAATTAAATTTGTAAGAACTCCTGTGCCGTTTGAACCGTCACTGCCTGTCCAAGTTACTGTAGTAGAATCTATACCGGCAGGAATCAATGCATTGATACTGACGTTTGCAGCAGCATTTGGACCATTATTTGTTACTGTTATAGTATACGTATTTGTTGTACCAGCAGTATAAGTAGTTACACCATCTGTAATTACTGCTACAACATCTGCTTGTGCAAAACCAGTAATGTAACACAAAAAAACAGCAATTATTAGTAAAATTCTTTTCATTATAGGTTATTTTTGGAAAACTGTAAACAGTAGTTTTTGTTTTTTAAACAAAAATTAATGTTATGTTAATTTTTTTTAAAGAGCCAAATATAAAAAAATATCGTCCTGAAGTTTGTTAAATTTGCATAAAAATACAAAATTTATGATAAATGTTATAATTAAAGATACGCAAAACCCAACCATACTAAAATTTGTATTTCCGGATTTTATTACACGCAACCAAAGTTTCGAATACAAAAACATCGATGAGGCTAAAGATAGTCCTCTTGCCCAAAAGCTCTTTTATTTACCTTTTGTAAAAACAGTGTTCATTTCGTCGAATTTTATTGCCATTGAACGGTTTTCTATCGTTGAATGGGACAATATAAAACAAGAAGTTGCGGAACAAATAGAATCTTATGTAAATAATGGAGGAGTTATTGTAAACATTACAGAAGATTCAAATAAAAAAATGCCTATTTCAGTCTACTCGGAAAGCACTCCCAATCCTTCTGTCATGAAATTTGTCGCCAGTAAAGCATTAACTACTAAAACGGCCGAATTTAAATCAATCGACGAAACTGCTGCCTCTCCTTTAGCCAAAGAACTATTCAAACTTGGCTTTGTTAAAGAAGTGTTTTTTGACGAAAATTACATTTCCGTGACAAAATTCGATAGTTTTGAATGGTTAGAAATCACAAACGAAATTAGAAGTTTCATCAAAACCTATATTGAAAATGGCGGAATTGTAATCGACATTTCTCAAATAAAAGAAATTCCCAAACAAGAACAACAAGCGATTGAAAATTTCGATTCTTTAGATACAACCTCACAACAAATTATTAATATTTTGGAAGAGTATGTCAAACCTGCTGTTCAGGCTGATGGTGGTAATATTTTATTTGACTCGTATGTTGCAGACGAAAAAAGAGTAAAAGTTATTTTACAAGGAGCATGCAGCGGTTGTCCTTCATCAACTTTCACCTTAAAAAACGGAATTGAAAACATGCTAAAACAAATGCTTCATGATGAAGCCATAATTGTTGAAGCCATAAATGCTTAGACAATTTCGAAAAAGTTGTCCTATGAAGTATTGATTCTGTCATTCCGAATTTATTTCGGAATCTAAAATGTATTGTTTTTTAATAGTTTATTGAAGCTGAAACGAGTTCAGCTTGACAATCTCGGACATTTTAGACAGCCACCTTTTTTATAATCCTTTTGCACGACAATCAAATGAATGAACTTTCAAAAGAATCCAGTCCCTATTTATTGCAGCATGTTACCAATCCGGTTTATTGGAAAGCGTGGAATGATTCAACTTTAGGACAAGCAAAATCTTCCAATCAATTACTTATCATAAGCATAGGATATTCTGCTTGTCATTGGTGTCACGTGATGGAACATGAAAGTTTTGAAGCTATTGAAGTGGCAAATGTCATGAACAAACACTTTGTCTCCATTAAAGTGGACCGCGAAGAACGACCTGATGTTGATGCTATTTACATGAAAGCAGTTCAAATAATGACCGGCAGAGGTGGCTGGCCTTTAAATGTTGTTTGTTTACCTGATGGCAGACCCGTTTGGGGCGGAACCTATTTCAGAAAAAATGACTGGATAAATACTTTAGAACAGCTTCAAGAAATTTATCAAAGTCAACCTGAAAAAATGTTGGAATACGCCAATCAATTGCACGAAGGAATAAATTCATTGGGAATAAATAACTTAGAAGATTCTTCCAATGAAAATAATCTTTCCATTCCTAATCTACTAATTGAAAAATGGCAAAAAAGCTTTGATTGGGAATTTGGGGGCTATACACGTGCACCAAAATTTATGATGCCTTCCAATTATCAATTTTTGATGGCTTATGGCTATTTAAATGCTGAACAAAAAATACTTGACTATGTAAATCTTACTTTAACAAAAATCGCTTATGGGGGTGTTTTTGACACTGCTGACGGCGGGTTTGCAAGATATTCAGTAGATTTAAAATGGCACGTTCCACACTTTGAAAAAATGGCATACGACAACGGCCAACTTTTGTCGCTTTATGCAGATGCCTATAAATTGACAAAAAATATACTTTACAAAGAAGTAATTGAAAAAACAATTACATTCATTACAAGAGAATGGCTCATGCCTTCGGGAGGTTTTTATTCAGCATTAGATGCCGATAGTATTAATGAAAAAGGAACTTTAGAAGAAGGAGCCTTTTATGTTTGGAAAAAAGACGAATTAAAAGAAATTTTAAACAAAGATTTTGAACTCTTCAGTCAAGTTTTTAACATCAACGCATTCGGCCTTTGGGAACATGAAAACTACGTTTTGATTCAAAATCAAACATTAGAAGAACTTGCCAAAAAAAATAACATAGCAATTGAACTTTTGCAAGAAAAAAAGAAAAATTGGGAAAAGCTACTCTCTGAAAAAAGAGAACTGAGACCCAAACCGCGGTTGGACGACAAATGCCTAACCTCATGGAATGCTCTTCTTTTAAAAGGCTTTACAGATTGCTACAAAGCAATGCCAAAAAAAGAATACCTAACAATTGCATTAAAAAATGCTCATTTCATCATTCAAAACCTTTGGTCTACAGAGGGAAATTTATACCACTCTTTTAAAAACAACAAGCCTTCAGTCAATGGTTTTTTAGAAGATTATGCATTAGTAATTCAAAGCTATATTTCCTTATACGAAGTGACTTTAGATGAGTCGTGGCTAAACCATTCAAAAGATTTATCCAATTACTGTTTGGACCATTTTTATGTCGAAAACAAAAAGTTTTTCCGATTTACTTCCAACTTAGATACCGCTTTAATAGCAGAAAATTTTGAAATTGAAGATAATGTGATCCCTTCATCTAATTCAGTAATGGCAGCAAATTTGTGCAAGCTTAGTATCCATTTTGAAAATAGCTACTATGAACAAATTGCTCGTGAAATGTTAGAACAAGTAATTGCCTCGATTGATTACCCATCAGCTTATTCTAATTGGTTGACTGTTGCATTATTCTTTTCAAACCATCAAAAAGAACTTGCGGTTTGTGGAGCCAACAGTTTACAACAAGTGAAAGAAATCAATCAAAAATACTTACCACATTTGCTGATTGCTGGAACAAGCAAGGACAGTGACTTGCCGTTTTTAAAAAATCGCTTTGTTGACGAGGAATCACTTTTTTATCTGTGTCAAAATAAAACATGCAGTGCACCAATCAAAAATATCACCGCACTTTACAAAGAATTAAACTTCTAAAATAAAAATGATTCGCATTTTTTTGTAAGTTTGGTATTCATTTAAAAACAATAATCATGGGACTAGGAAATTTTTTTAAAAATCTATTTGGTTCTGCCAAAGAAACGGCTTCAGAAGTTTCGGAAAAGGCAGAAGTTGTTTTAGATAAAGCAAAAGAAACAGCAACAGAATATGCCGGGAAAGCCGAAAAATATGTTGAAGAAAAAATCGATCAAGCCAAAGAAAAGCACCCCGAAGTATTTGAAAAAGTAGAAAACTTCGCAGAAGAAGCTAAAGAATCAGTTACAGACTTGGCAAACAAAGTAGGCGATTTTGTTGGAGAAACCGTTGATAAAGTAAAAGAAACTTATCCGGAAACGAGTGCTAAAATTGAAAGTGTTGTTGATGACGTAAAAGAAAAAATTCATGCATTTACAGCTCCAGCAGCAGCAAAAGCTGCAGATGTGGCAGAAGAAGTAAAAGAAGATGTCAAACAAGAAGCAGCGGATATTGCTGATGATACAGAACAAAAATCAGATGAAATTAAAAAAGCAGCAGATGAAAATGCGGATTAAAAAATTATCATTTTTTTAAAATATTTTTAATTCTTAAGAAGTATATTGCAGCTTTCAAACTACATTTGTTTGAAAGCTTTTTTTATGAGATTAATTACATTGAACGCAGACATCGTCATCAAATACTGGGATTATTTTACCAATGTGTTCATGGAATATTCTCCCAGATTAATTTCGGCCACTATACTTTTAGTTATTGGTTGGTGGGCCATCAAATTAATCAAAAAAGTAATTATGCGAGTGATGGCAAAACGAGAAATGGAACCAACACTTTCGAAATTTCTTGCTGATATTTTAATTTGGACACTTAAAATTTTACTCTTTGTAACTGTAATTTCTAGGTTGGGCGTTGAAAACTCATCGTTTGTCGCAATCATAGGAGCCGCAGGTTTAGCAATAGGACTTTCGCTGCAAGGGTCGCTTTCCAATTTTGCCGGAGGAGTTTTAATCATTATGTTTAAACCATTTAAAGTGGGTGACTTCATAGAAGCTCAAGGCGTTAGCGGCACCGTAAAACAAATACAAATATTTGTCACCCAATTGGCAACTGTTGATAATCAAATTATATTTGTACCCAATGGTATTTTATCGAATGGAACGATTATTAATTATACCTATGCTACTACAAGGAGAGCTGATTTAACAATTGCAATTAGTTACAGTTCAGATATAAAAAAAGCAAAAGATGTAATTGTAGAAATTCTAAATAATCATAAGATGATTTTGAAGGATCCAGAACCAATGGTTTTGGTAAAAGATTTAGCAGAAAGTTCAATAAATTTAGCTGTTAGGCCTTGGTCTGCAATTGATGACTTTTTTGTCATGCGTTCCGATGTGCTTGAACAAATTAGAAACGCATTTAATAAAGAAGGAATTGAAATTCCTTTTCCTCAAAGGGAACTTCATATCATTCAAAAATAATAGACAATTAAACTCTTTGGTTTTCGTTATGTCTTAAAAATACTAACCATAAAAATAAAAGTTATGAAATTTAAATGCTCACTTATTTTATTTATGCTAGCAGCAAACCTAAGTTTTGGCCAAGCTAGAATTTTTGACCAATTAGATCCTGTTAATTCGGGCAGCCTAATGGTAAATAATGAACGCTATGAAAAGGTTCAAGGCTTTCCATACGTCACTCAAACATTTATGCTGGGTTATATAGGCATTTCAAAACAAAATTTACTATTCAGATACAACAATGAAGCAGACAACATTGAAGTAAAATTTGACGAAGAAAAAGTATATATACTTACCAAAGAAGAGAAATTTGGCTCTGTGCTTATTGGTCAAAATAATTATGTTTTACTAAATTATACCAATTTAAACGGCGAATCGGTTTATGGGTATTTAATTGAAAAAAACAAAGGTGCAGTATCATTAATGAAACGCGAACGAATTATCATTAAAAAAGAAAAAAAGGTAGAGACAAGTTATGATACCTATGAACCACCTAAGTTTGTGCGAGGCAATGACGAATACTATCTTAAACTAAAAGATAATTCGATTGTACCCTTTCCTAAAAACAAAAAAGGTGTACTAGACTTATTTCCAACTCAAAAACAAGCCATTGAAGATTTTATCAAAGCTAACAAAACATCATTTTCTACTGAGTCAAGTATGATGCAATTGGCACAATTTATCTCCAGCACAATGGTTGAATAAATACTATTCTTTTCTAGGAGCAACAAAAAAGTCTTTTAAATAAAGGGGTTCAAAATAAGCGACATTTTCAAAGTCGCTTATTTTGTACTTTTCAAAACTTAGAGGACACATTTCCTTTGCGGACGGAAAAATTACTGCATCCAAAAAATGGAAAGAATCATTTGCCAAAATCGATTTACATTTTGCAACGCCATCGCCAATAAAATAGACCGTACCTGCCAATGTAGAAAACGATTCTTCAGTGATAATCTCTGCTTTGGTTGCTTCAATCACTTGAAAATTTGTATCAAAAATAGCATCATATACTTCCATTCTTCGAGCATCAATTAAGGGAATAATCAGTCCATCCTTTTGCTTGACTTGTCTG
Source organism: Flavobacterium sp. (assembly GCF_044371705.1). GTDB lineage: Bacteria > Bacteroidota > Bacteroidia > Flavobacteriales > Flavobacteriaceae > Flavobacterium. The sequence continues at coordinate 6,385 of NZ_JBILTE010000008.1, forward strand.
GCTAAAACCTCCATCGTATCAATGGCAATCAGAGGTATATCAAGTGCCAAACAAAAGCCTTTGGCAGCCGAAACTCCAATTCGTAAACCGGTATAGGAACCTGGCCCTTGACTTACAGCAACAGCATTTAAATCGCTCAATTCAAGTCTGGCTTCTTGAAGTACTTCGCTTATAAAAACATGTAATTTTTCTGCATGCGAATAACCTAATTCAGCCTTTTCTCTCAAGACCAAAATCTCACCATCCTTTGCTAGTGCAACAGAACAATTTTTGGAAGTAGTTTCAATATTTAGAATATAAGCCATACATTTTATAAAGGTGCAAAGGTATAATATTCCAAAATAAAAGGGAATTAAATTTAAAAACTTAATTCCCTTTTAGTGGATTTATACTGTTATTCTTTTTCTTTTCGTTGCTCTTTAGGTTTTTCTTTTTCTTTACCTTCTTCTGTAGTATAAACAAAATCACCTGAGTTTAATTCTTTTGTCACAACGGTATAGGGACCCACAATGATACTTTCTCCCTTTTTTAATCCCTCAACTATCTCAATGTAGGTATCGTCTTGAATGCCGGTTTTAACAATTCTGATTTTGGCCTTACCACCAACCTTTACAAAAACACATTCCAACTTTTTTGTGGAAGTTACTGCTTCTTTTGCTCCTTCTTTATCACCATCTTCCGTTTCCGCTGAATATACTGCAGTTGTATCCGATTTAATTACAACAGAACTAATTGGCACGGCTAGCACTTTTTCTTTTCGCTTGGTAATTACATCAACTGTTGCTGTCATTCCAGGTCTAAAAGGAGAAAAATTTTCAGATTTTCCTTCAACTAAATCTAAATAGGACTCCTTCAAAATTCTGACTTTCACTTTGAAATTCGTCACCTGATCAACAGAAATTGCGTCACTGGCCGAATTGGAAATACTTGTAACAATACCTTTAAATTCCTTTTTCAAATAGGCGTCCACTTCAATTTTTGCAGAGTCACCAATATTGATTTTAACAATGTCATTTTCATTGACATCAACTTCCACTTCCATATTGTTCAAGTTAGCCACTCGCATAATTTCTGTACCGGCCATTTGTTGAGTTCCCACTACACGTTCACCTAATTCGGCATCCAATTTTGAAATAGTTCCGTCAACCGGAGCAAAAATTGTAGTTCTTCCCAAGTTTTCTTGAGCTTCATTGACGGTTGCTGAAGCACTTCTCACGTTGTAATAGGCTGCATCTCGTGTGGCTTTTGCCGACTCATAAGTTGCAACGATTCGATCCCACTCTGCCTTGGAGATAACTCCTTTTTCAAATAGGCTTTTGTTTCTTTTATAATTTGCGTCCGATTCTTTCAACTGAGCTTCCGCTTGACTCAAACCTGCTTTTGTATTAGAAAGACTAGCCATGGAACGATTCAAACCTGAGGTATATAAATCGGGATTCACACGAACCAACAATTGTCCTTTTTTAACAACATCACCCTCTTTTATTGGCAACTCAATAATTTCTCCGGAAACTTCAGAGGATATTTTTATTTCAGATTCAGGCTGAATTTTGCCGGTTGCCGATACTGTTTCAACAATTGTAATTTCTTTTACTTGAGCAATTTCAATTTCTTTGCCCTTTTTTGTATTGCCAATAATGCCCATTTTGGCCATAGCTATTAAAGCTAAGATTAGAACAACTACAGAAATAATAATCACATATAACGTCTTCTTTGACATAATTTAAGGTTTTTGAATGATAGGAATACCAAAATAAAATTCTAATATTTTGATGCGGAAAATATAATCGTATTTAGTTCGTAATACTTCAGAGAGCGAATTAACGTATAATGTTTGTGATTGGTTAAAATCAAAAGAATTCATTAAACCTACATCGTATCTTTCTTTTGCATATCTGAATGCTTCCTTTCTTGCCTCTGCTGTTTCAAGAGCTGCTTCGTAGGAATTTAAAGCCCCTTTGGCATCTGTAAATGCCGTGTAAACATTTCGAGCCAAATCTAATTCTTGCTGCTCATAGGCTACTTTGGATCTTTCATATTCCACTTTTGAACGCTCAACAGCATTTCGGGCTGAAAAGCCATTAAATATTGGAACAGATAATTGAACTCCAACGCTTTGCCCTTTATTTGTGTCAAATTGATCAAGTATTGGAACAGGACCGCCGGTTAGAGTGGTAAAATTTGGTTGAACCACTACTTGATTTGTTTCCTGAACAAATCCAATGGGTGATGTAGGATTAGCTGAATCAATTTGGAATCCTGTTACAGAATCTGAATTAGAGGCACGGGTGTTAAAATTGTAAAACCCTTGAAGCGTTGGCTGATAGGCTCCTTTTGCAATCGTAATATCTTTTTCAGCAATTTCCAAATTGGTTCTTGCAATTTTCAATTCTGTTCGCAATTCTTTGGCCTTTTCGTAAATCTCTTCAGGCTTCTTTAGCAATAAAGCATTTTGTTCTGCCTGGTAATTTGGATCAATAATATCAAAATCTCTGAACTCCTTCAATTGTAAAAGTTGTGCCAAACTCAGTTTGGAAATTAGCAAGGCATTTTCAGCAATTGTCACCTGCTGTTGCGAGGCAGCTACTGTTGCTTTCATATCCAATAAATCGCCTGCAGGAATTAGTCCGGCATCCAACAATTCTTCGGTGCGTTCCATTTGCTTTTGGTCAAAACCTAATTGTTCGTTTCTGACCTTTAAATTTTCCTTATTAAAAAGAATCTGCAAAAAGGCATTGGCAACATTCAATCCAATATCTTCTTGCATTTTTAGCAATTGATATTGACTGCCCAATTGTGCAAGGTTGGCTCTACGAAGTCTAGCTTGATTTTGAAGTCCTCTATAAATATCAACACCAACATTTAAGCCAACGGCGGTAAACTGAATCGTTTGATTTTCCAGCAAACCAGTTGTAATATTCTGATTCAAACCAATATTCCAAGAGTGGGATGCGTTGGCATTAACTGAAGGTAAAAAATTTCCAATAGCATCCTTTTTTGAAATAGTAGCCAAATCTTCATCAAGTTCCGAAGCTTTTATTGAAATATTATTTTCCATCGCGTAGGCAACACATTCTTCCAAAGTCCAAACTTTGGGCTGTGCATTAGACGACCATGTTATCAAAATAACGACAATCAAAAAAAACTTTTTAATACGAATGTCTTTCATTAAACGATTATAAAATGAGAAAAGATTTTAAAAAAACAACTAAAATAGTATTGTTTGGTGATAAGACGCAAAAACAAATCTTGTGTTACAAGAAAATAAAAAATTAAAGTATTTTTACAATCTATTTTAATTCATTTTCTATGAAATTCCTAATCTTTACCTTACTCGCACTAAGTTTTCTTATCCTTTTTACTACTTCTTGTTCATCCGGTAAAAAGTTAGATACCAGTAAACCGGAACCGGATTTAAAATCGCCGGTGGCATATGAATCGCAAGTTTCATTTTTAAAATTACCTGTTACAATTGAATTAAAAGATATTGAACATCAGATAAATAAAAATTTGGACGGCTTAATATATAACGATAGTATTATTACCGATGATAATCTAGAGTTAAAAGTATGGAAACAAGCTCCAATTTTAATAAAATCGGATGAAGGAATTAACAAAATCAAAACCGTATTGCCGCTTAAAATCAATGCAAAATACCGGTATGGTTTCGAAAAAATGGGCATTAAGCTCTATGATGTAAAAGAGTTCAACCTTAATGCTTTGATTACTTTATCGAGCGAAATTGGATTGACTAATTGGAAGTTAACTACCAAAACAGAAATAAAATCATTAGACTGGACCGAAAGTCCAACGGTAAACATATTGGGAAAAGAAGTCGTGATTACCTATTTAATCAACCCGGCTGTTCGAATTTTTAAATCTAAAATTGAAAAAACGATTGATGAATCCATCAAAAGCAGTTTAAACTTTAAGCCTTATGTATTAAATACTTTGGAAGAAATTTCAAAACCGGTTCAGTTAAGCGAAGAATATGAAAGTTGGTTGCGAGTGGTTCCTACAGAATTGTATGTGACTGATGCTGAATTGAAAAAAAACAAAATCACCATGGAAATGGGTCTGAAATGTTCCATTGAAACAATTATCGGAAAAGAGCCCACAAAAGAATTCGATCGAAACAAGATTGTTTTGAGACCTGTGATAAAAATGCCTGATAAATTGAATGCAAATATTATTGCCGTGTCAACCTATGCAGATGCGGCTAAAATTATCACCAAAAATTTCAAAGACCAAGAATTCAGCGATGGAAAAAGGAAAGTCCTTATTACCAATGTGGATTTATGGCAGAAAGATGGTAAAATGATTATTGCCCTAGACTTAAAAGGAAGTATCAATGGCAAAGCATATCTTGCAGGCTTTCCACAATTTAATACCGAAACAAAAGAGATTTACTTTGACAAACTCGAATATACTTTAGATACAAAAAATGTACTGATAAAATCAGCAAATTGGTTGGCCAAAGGTACTATTCTGCGAAAAATACAGGAAAACTGCCGCTATTCTATTCAATCAAATATGGAGGAAGGAAAACAAAATACATTAAAATACCTAACCAATTATTCACCAATGAAAGGCGTTGTAGTCAATGGGAAAATTCATGAATTTGAATTTCAAAAAATTGTCCTGACCCCAACAGCTATTTTGGCATTCATTAAAATTACCGGGGAAGTAAATTTAAATATCGACGGTTTGGATTAAAAACTAAACATCTTCTTGAGGTTTCTTTTTAAATTTCATACGGTATACAACATAAAATACGATGGCAACCATCACATAAGGAAATATCATCAGATACACTATTCCGTCATTAATGGCTTCGGCTTTGGTTCCTCCCTCTTCGCTTTCCAATACTGCACGACACATCGCACATTGGGCAGATGAAGAAAATCCAACGAGAAAAATTATTAAAACGAATACGTATTTAAAGAGTTTTCTATACATAGTAAGGAGCAATCATAACATAAACAACAACTCCGGTAACTGCTACATACAACCAAATTGGAAACGTAATTTTAGCTAATTTTTTATGCTTGTCAAAACGCTCTGCTAAGGCTTTGACGTAAGTAAATAAAACTAGTGGAATCACTGCAATTGACAATAAAATATGTGAAATTAAAATAAAGAAATAAACATATCGGATCGCACCAACACCGCCAAAAGGCGTGCTGTCTGAAGTCATGTGATAGGCCACATACATAACTAAAAAAATCACTGAACAAGCGATTGCCGTTTGCATAAAAATCTCATGTAATCTTCTTTTTCCATTTTTAATTGCCAATACTCCTGCTACTAACAAAACAGCGGTAAAACCGTTGATAGCTGCATAAATAGGTGGTAGAAATGAAAGTGGCTCTACATTGATTCCGAAATCTTTTAATTTGAAACTGAATAAAATAGCTACCACCATCGGAATGGCAACAGACAAAACTATAATTAATTTATTGAATTTATTTTCAGCAGAATAATTGGGCTCCATAGTTATTTTTCGTTTAATAGTACTTTTATATCTTGTTTTAACGCTTCAATTCCGGCATCTTCCAATCCGTCATAGTATACAATTGGATTGCCAAAATCATCTTTTCTGCTTCGGATGTTTCCTTTTTTATCTACTAATGCAAATAATCCGGAATGTTCAAAACCTCCTTCGGCATCACCATTTTGAGCTGCATAAAGATTAAATCCCTTATTTGCAATTTCATAGATATAGTCTTGATTGCCGGTTAAAAAATTCCAATTGGGCGAAGTCACACCTAAATGCTCTGCATGGCTTTTTAAAACTTCCGACGTATCATAACTTGGGTTTATAGTAATCGATACAATACCAAATTCAGCAGCATCTTTAAAATGATTTTCGAGTTTTAACATATTCTGATTCATCTTCGGACAAATAGTTGGGCAGGTAGAAAAGAAAAATTCTACGAGATATACTTTGCCTAAATAATCGGTATTTGTAATAGTCTTTCCTAAATGGTTAGTCAAACTAAACTTAGGCACGGGGCCAATTTTCATGACTAAATCTGCAGCCGTTTCTCTTTGTCCGGGAGCATTCAATCGGTCAATTTTTGTTACATCATCATTCTTTATTCGATTAATTATTCGAGGAATAAAAATAATTCCAAAAATCAAAATAATAAACGATATGCCAATATAGGATTTGTTTTTCATTTCATTATTTTTTTCGATCGGCATTATTTTTCTTTAAAGCCAATCGGTATTCTGCCAAAATTATTTTGATATCATCCCCCATTTCATTGTGTAAATCGGCTGCTGAAATGGTATTATATCCTTCTTTATATTCGTCTTCCCCTTTTTTGTTCATTCCTTTTCTTCCACGAAGATTTCTATCTTTATCCACAATAAATACGTTGTGAGTACTAACATTTTGATCTAAAGTACCAATCAAGTCCAATTGCTTATAATACGTTCTAATTTCTGCAGGAGTAGCAAAAACATAATGCCATTTCGATAAATCCGAAATACGACCCAACTCTTCTTTAAGTTGTTTTGTTTGGTCTTCAACACCTATAGGTACTATCATAACTAATTGGAAATCTTTAAACTCGCGAACTTTATTATAAATCTTTTGGTTCAGGTTAAAAGCATCACCTTTATTGTGCAGCATATCGGCTCCTGGAAATCCTAAAATTGTTATTTTATCATCTAACGTTAGCTCTTTTCCATCAATCGTTTTCCAGTTTCCAAAATCGGGAATATTCTTGGTTACTGTTGGCAGTTTAGCAAAACTGTGGATCCCACTTGCAAAGAAAAGATAAGCAACAATTGGAAGAATAAATAATACAAAAAGGACAATATTTTTTTTCATTTAAAAACCTATTTTTAGGCACTACAAAAATAAAAAAAGGTACGCAATGCGTACCCTTAAACTGAAACTATTATTTTGTTAAAAATTCCACTTAATAGTTGAATTTTTATAAACTTCGTTTATATAATCACCTTCTGTAAGGAAAATCAAAGCAATGTATAATGCAAGGAAAACGAATGTCCAAACCACCGCTCTTTTTAAGCTTGTTCGTTCGTCTCTCATGTGCATGAAATCCCAAGTAATATAATAGGCTTTTACAATTGTTAATACCAAGAAAATGAAATTCAAAGGAATTAAGAAAATGAATGGAGATAGGATCATATTTCCTAAAGTAGCTCCCAATCCTCCTTCAAATGGAGTTAAGAAAGGAGTCATCAAAACAGCCGGCTTATAAATACCTAAAACTACTTCGACAGCTGTTACAATCGATAGAAATATTAAAACACCCCAAATCTTTTGTTCGTTTGATTTGAATTTTAACCGACCTCTGAAAATTGCTAAATTATGTTCGTGTGCCATTTTTATAGTGCTTTTACTAATTATACAAGGTAGAAGAATGTGAATACGAATACCCAAACTAAATCTACAAAGTGCCAATACAATCCTACTTTTTCAACCATTTCATAACTTCTTCTCTTTTCATAGGTTCCTAAAATCACATTAAGGAAAATGATAAAGTTAATTACCACTCCAGAAAATACGTGGAAACCATGGAATCCTGTGATGAAGAAGAAGAAATTAGCAAATAATTTTGTTCCGTATTCATTACGAACCAAGTTTGCACCTTCCACTACATACAAAGCATCATTTAGTTTTGCTAACGATTCTTCTCGAGTAAGTATGGTTTTGTGTTTTTCTTTATTTAATTGCTCATGAACTCCTTTTTTATCGGGATTTTTGTCGTGATATAAAATTTCGGTTCTAATCAACAAGTCAGGATTGGCTTTAAATCCTTCAGTTACCTCATTTACAGAATAAGTGGGAAGTGTAGCTTCACTTGTAAACCAAATACCTTTACTGCGTTCATCTTGTGTTCGCTCTTCAGACAAATTTTTGGCAAAACTTGCTAAGGCAATACGCTTACCATCTTTATCTACAAATTGGAGAATACTTCCACCTTTTGTCTCAATAGCTCCATATTCACCTTTGATGAAGTTTTTCCATTCCCATGCTTGAGATCCAACGAAAATCAAACCGCCAATTACAGTTAAGAACATGTAAAAAGCGACTTTTGATTTTTTCATATGATGTCCTGCATCAACGGCCAAAACCATCGTTACAGATGAAAAAATTAGAACAAATGTCATTAAAGCCACATAAAGCATAGGCAAATCATGACCGTGTAAAAACGGAAAATGGTTAAAAACCTCGTCGGCAATTGGCCAACTTTCAATGAATTTGTATCTCGAAAAACCGTAGGCTGCTAGAAACCCTGTAAAAGTCAATGCATCTGATAAAATGAAAAACCACATCATCAATTTACCATAGCTGGCTCCCATTGGCTCATTGCCACCGCCCCATATTTTTTCTTCAGTTGTAGTAACTGTCGCTCCCATAAAAAGTTTTTAGTTTTAAAAAGTTTTCAAATTTACATTTTTTTTTCTTTTAATAGAAAAAGAAAAATAAAAACAATAAAATCCACAAAATTCCCAGAAAATGCCAAAACATCTCACCCAGTTCAATACCAAGGGTTTGAGTCGCATTATATTTTTGTTTAAAATGATTATAAATAATTATTGACAAGGCAATCAATCCTCCGAAAAGGTGTGCCATGTGCAAAATTGCAATGATGTATAGAAAAGAGGTTGTAATGGTACTCTCGCTTCCGGTAAAAAAATAACCGCTGTCAATGATTTGTCCGAAGCCAACAAATTGCAATACTACAAATCCAATACTAAGTGCAAAGGTGGCCAATAACCACTTTGTAGTTAATGCTTGATTGTTTTGTTTTATTGACTTTCGAGCCAATAAAAATGTAATACTGCTTAAAATAATTACTGCCGTACTGATAAAAAAGGCCGGTGGCATCTGAAAATCTTTCAACCAATCTGCCCGCGAAGTGCTAACCACATAAGCACTGGTTAAGCCGGCAAACATCATTACCATGCTTACCATTGCAAACCACAATAGTAATTTATAAGACTGTGCTTTTCTCTCATTCTGTTCCTGTAAAGTCATTTCCATAATTATCTTAAAAATTTATCTGCAATGTATACGAGTTGTAAAAGTGTTATATAAAATACGCTTACCAACATTAAACTTCTCGCTGAATTTGAATCTTTATTTCTATAGAGTTTAAATGCGAAAATTAACATCCAAATTCCCAGCAAAAATACAACAATCGCTGCAATTGGAGTCAAATACAATCTACTTCCCACCACTCCAATGTAAGGAAAAATTGCCGGTAATACCGAAGCTACAATTAACCATAAGGTATAAAGGATAATTTGCAATGCCGTTGCTTGGTCTTTTTTACCTGTAGGCAGCATAAAGAAACCCGCTTTTTTATAGTCGTCAAACAAAAACCAACCAATGGCCCAAAAATGTGGAAATTGCCAAAGAAACTGGATCATGAATAACGTTCCTGCCTCCAAACTGAAATCATCCGTTGCCGCAACCCATCCCAACATAAAAGGTATTGCTCCCGGAATAGCTCCCACAAAAACCGACAAGGGTGTAACTGTTTTTAATGGGGTGTACACACTTGTGTATAAAAAAATTGAAATCGCCCCAAACATAGCTGTTTTGGGATTGATATTGTAAAGTATTATCAAACCTGCAAGCGTGAGTATACTGGCTATTATAAAAGCTTTTATTACAGATATTCGTCCGGCAGCAATTGGACGATTTTTGGTTCGGTCCATTAAAAGATCTAAATCTTTTTCAATAATTTGATTAAATGTGTTGGAAGCCCCAACCATACAATAACCACCAATGGCCAACATCAAAAGAACGACCCAATCAAGTGAGGCGAAATCGAAAATGCCTAAAAAATAACCCGCGATGGATGAAAACACCACACTAACAGATAGCCCTGCTTTTGTGATTTGCTTAAAATCAAAATAAAACGATTTCAAGGGAGGTATTTCAGTAGCTGTATTCAATGAGAAAGGGTTCAATTTTTAAAAAACTTGTGCAAAGATACAAATTAGATACTGTAATAATAATTGAACATTTCAGAAAAAAAGCATTTTATTGCGATCGGACTAATAGTCTAAATAAAAATTGAATAAATCTGCTCTCAAACCAATAGAAATCCAGTTAGTAGATTGATCAAAAGTTGTTGTTGTGTTGACCAACGGATTGAAATTTCGATATATATAACTTCCGAAAAGTTTCAAGTTAGAAGTTGGATTAATCAAATAACCCACTTGCAATTCAGAAATAAATACTTTTGTTGTATTTCCCTGACCAACAGTCAATCCATTGTCAAAAGGTCTATCGTCATTGTAGTTCAAATAAATATTTCCGCCATAGTTAAATGAATCATCAACTGTACTAAAATCAAAACCGCGTTCGCCAAAAGTTAATTTAGCATCAGCAAACCATCTGCCTTTAAAATACCTTCCAATAAGCACAAACTCATTGAAGTTGGCTCCCCAATTGTGACCCATGCTTTGATTATTATGTCCGTAATTAGTCAAAGGATCACTGTGCGAATACACATAAGGTCGCACAATATTGTATTCTGCTTGTACCAAAAGATCTTTTACATTAAAAGCATTAAAATATTTTGCTCCTACTTGAAAAGCAAATTTGTTTCGCCAACTTTGGTTAGCAGCCTTTACATCTTCCAAAGCAAATTCATCAATTAAAATTTGTCCGTAAAGATTGATTTGGTTATTTAATTTGTATTTTGAAGTTAATCCAAGGGAAATATTTCCACTTTTAGAGGAAGCACTGATTTCTACCGCACGATAAAAAATAATCGGATTCACAAAACTCATGTCAAATCCTCTGTTGTTAGTGTTTCCCCAAATAACCGACTCAAAAAATCCAATGTTTAATCGATTAGAAACATTCCAACTTAAATAATGGTTAGCCATGTATTTGGTTGCATACGTTCCATCGACAGTTACCTCATCGCGAACATCTTTTAACCACATATAGGTACTTGTGTATTTTATCTTCCAAAAAGTGGCATTGATTTTAAAATATGGATACGGACTCGCTCCATCGGCCACCAAAACGGAACGATAACCATCTCCAATAAAATTACGCCCATAACCCAATTGTAAATCTATAAATTGACTAGGGGCAAAAGTCAGATTGGCTTCTGCTACAGGAAAATCATAGGAATCTGTCTTAAATTGTTTGGCCACTCCTATTCCGGGAACTATCGCCGGATTTCCACCGGAAGGCTTAATACTTTCGGCATACTGATTATAATAATCTGCAAACCGCCCTTGACTTTCATAGATAGTTGTAGTAAAATTGAACTTTTTACTCAACCCTCCTTGAATTTGTATCCCTCTCGTATTTTGATAGGTGTAATCATTTTCACTGGGATTACTTTTGCCTAATCGCAAATCAAAAAGAGCATTGATGGTAAACCAATAATCGTCTCCTTGAATTTCGACCAAATATTCATTCCATAATTTTCTACCCCACCAACTCGTTTTTTCTTTCATCAATAATTGATTGGCAGTCTCAAAATCGTAATACTTGTTTACTTCAGCGTAGGTATAAGGTTTGGAAGCGGTATGATTATTTGACCCAATTTGATTCAATTTCGCATCAAATTGTGCATACAAACTATGCGAAAATGGCACGTTCAAATAACTTTTGAATTGTGGATTATTAAATTTCTTGTAAACCATCGAATCCAATTCGTTTAAAGAGGTTGTTCGTGTTTCTTTAAAAGTGATTGCCTGCGATGCATTTGTACTTTCAACTTCGGCACTATTTAACGGAATTGCAATCTGAATACTGTATCGGGAATAAGTTGGATTTCCGGCATAAGTAGCAGGTTTTATTTTATCCATTGCATTAAATACTCTTTTTGTTTCTTGCACCAATTCCGGATAAATAGCGTCCACATATTGCACAATAAAGGCCCCTGTTTGGTCTACTTCAAACAACACATTTACAATTCCTTTATAATTTGAATCCACCAAGTTGGAAGGCGTTTTAAAGGAGCTATAAACTTGCTCTCTAACCTTTTCATTGAAACAGGCTTCCAATTCTTTATTGTATTTATCGGCACATTCAGGAAAAACAGGTGCTTGTTCGATGTTTTTAGCTGCATTTTGAGCCGTCAATTGAAGAGAAAAAAGTAGTAGAAAAGCGTAGATGCTAGTTTTCATTCATTTAATTTTTGGGGAAATTAATAATTTTCATTGGAAGTTTGACCTTGAATGATTGCTTTTGCAGCGGAGGTGCCTATTCTTTTGACTCCCAATTGAATCATTTTTAAAGCTTCTTCATAATTTCTAACTCCGCCAGCAGCTTTTACAGGTAGTGGAGTTGCATTTTCGAGCATCCATGTAATTGTTGGAACTGTTGCCCCATTGGGGGCACCATTTTCAGTTTTATAAAATCCAGTTGATGACTTTAAAAATACGTTGGCATAACAATCTTCTTTAAAATTAGTTAGAATGACATTTTTTATTAAAGCAGTAAGCTGCACAATTTGATGCGGATTTAGGGCCGCAACTTCAATAATCCATTTCACAACTTTATGGTTGGCAAAAGCAAATTGCGTGCCTTGCAAGATTTCTTCTTTTACCAAGGTGTTATTTCCGTTTTTAAAAGCTTGATAATTACATACGAAATCCAACTCGTCGGCACCATCTTCGATTGCTTTTTTTGCTTCACTAATCTTTTGTTCAATGGAAGCTGTTCCTTCCGGAAAATCAATTACGGTTCCAACCAATACATTGGAAGTAGCAGTATCTATGAGTTTGCGAGCCACGGAAACCATATCCGGACGAATCATAATCAACTTAAAACCCTCCTCAATAGCTTCTAAAACAAAGCCTTCTGCAATGGTTTGGTTTTCGGCTTGCGTAAGTCCTGCCTGAGTAGCTGTTTTCAGATATGTTGAATCTAAATACTGTTGCATCTTCATGGTATAAAAATAAAAAAAACCACGCGATACGTGGCTATATTTTGAGTTTAATTTTTTTAATCCGGTAATTTAAATGAAATCGGAATGGTGTACCGAACATTAACCGCCTCATTACCTTGTTTTCCGGGTTTCATTTTAGGCAGTTTTCCAATCACTCTCAATGCTTCCTTTTCAAGATCGGGATTATTAGCATTGCGAACCATCATTGGTTTTACAGATGTTACATTTCCTCCACTATCAATAATAAATTCAACCAAGATTCTCCCTTCAACATCATTATTTTGAGCTTTTGCAGGATATTTTAAGTTTTGAAGTAAAAACTTTTTCATTTGTTCATTGAAACACGCATCTTTTGCAGCTCCTTTTAAACCTTGACAAGCAAAAAAAGTTGGTTTCTCTTCGATGGCATCTTTTTCATACACTTCAGGTTTTGCGGGTGTTTCAATAGTGGGAGAAGTATTTACAACATGAACAGTAGCTATTGGACTCAAAATATCAGCCGGTGTGGTTAATTTTGTATCGTCAACCGGGTCGGGTTTTGTGTCTTCAATAGGTTTAAAAGTCAAAACAGGCTGAATGATTTTTGGTCTAATGATTTGAACTACCGGTTTTGATTCAACTCTGAATTTATCAGTCATGGGTTCTTCTGTAATATCTACAACTTGGGGACAACCAACCACCTCATTTTCATTGTCGGGTAGTTTCAATTCAATAAATAGGTAAGCTAAAAACAAACTTGCAACTAATCCGATTTGAAAATAAATCACACTGTTACTGCTTCGATTGGCATTTTTTTCAAAGTTTTTCATGATCTAAAGATTTTATGGTTATACTGAAACCAACCAAACTTTATGCCAAAAAAAAGACCAACAAAATGTTGGTCTTCAGTTTATTAAATGATAAATCTACTTAATCTAATTTGAAGGTAATTGGAATGCTGAACGGCACACGTACTGCCTTTCCTCTTTGTTTACCTGGTGTTAACTTTGGAATTTTGTTAATGATTCTTGCGGCTTCTTTTTCAAGTGCCGGATAAGGACCTCTCATGTTTGCAATTGTAATAGAACCATCTTTTTCAATTACAAAACTCACATACACTTTTCCTTGCTGATTTGCTTCCATTGCAGCCTCCGGATAAGAGAAATTCTTTTTAATATGTTGCTGAATCTTTTCATTAAAACAATCTCTTCTTTTATCTTTTGGAACGCTTTCACATCCTGGAAACAAAGGTACATCTTCAATAATTGCAAAAGGTACATCTATCTCAATTTCTTCGTCCACTACAGCAATTTTCTCAGCCTTAACGACTTCTTGTTGCTGGTTGGTTTCGGTAGATTCTATGACTACTTCTTTGATATCTTTTTTATCTTCCACAATTTTAATAACCTCCGGTGCTGGCGGTGGCGGTGGCGGTGGCGGTGGTGGTGGAACATTTAATTGATTAGTTACCGGAACTTCTTCATCCAGGAAACTATCGTCAATTTTTTTCTCTAAACCCGATAGGTCTTTCTCATACGTTTTCAGTTCAATTGCTGCATATGACAACACAAACATTGCCATTAAACCTAGACTGAAATAAAGAAAGCTATTTCTTTTTGGGTCAACATTTGGATTCTTTTTTGGTTCCATATATTTATTTTTAGAAATGCTAAATTAATTATTTTGTGTAAAACTAATGAAATTATTTTAAAAAATATTCTAATCTGAAAATTTAAATGCAAACAAAACGCCTACTAAACTTCCCAAAGAATTTGCTACAATATCACTCCATTCAAATTGCCTGCTCTCTGTAAATTCTTTCTGCATAATCTCAATAATTATACCAAACAAAATGCAACTAATTAAACAGACAATCAATTTTGCTTTTTTTGAATAGCCGGAAGGAATAAACCTCGAAAAAAATAGCAAAAATGTTAAAACAAAGTACAAAAACAAGTGAACATATTTGTCGCCATTCTCAACTTTAACCTGACTTATACTCGGAAAAGAAGCCAGACTAATAAAGACAATAAACGAAATCCACCCAATAAACAAAAGGGTAACCGTAGTTCTTTTAAGCTCCAATTAATGCTTTGTATGCGTCGCTGTCTAATAATTCTGCAACTTCAGCAGGATTAGAAAACTTAATTTTCACCATCCATCCGTCTCCGTAAGGATCGGTATTTACTTTCTCAGGATCTGTTTCGAGTGTCTCATTGAACTCAATTATTTCACCTGTTAAGGGTAAAAATAAATCTGAAACTGTTTTAACCGCTTCTACTGTTCCAAAAACCTCTTCTTTGTCAAGTGTTTGATCTAATGTCTCCACTTCAACATAAACAATATCTCCTAATTCTTTTTGTGCAAAATCTGTAATTCCGACTGTTGCCAAATCACCATCGATGCTCACCCATTCGTGATCTTTGGTATATTTTAAATTTGATGGTATATTCATTTTATAATTTGTTTCAGCAAATGTAATTTTTACTACGCTAATTTTAAAATCTTTTTTAAACTATTTAATTTAATTTCCAAAATTGTAACGGATAGTAAATCCGGAACGGATATTTGTCATCGGGAAGGATGTAGAAATTACCGCCTGCGTAAACATATGGTCATAATAAAATATGACCGAAAGATTCTTGCTAAACGCATAATCTGCGGTTAATTTTAATGACCATAAATTTTGACCATTTGCTAATTGGTTGTTGTCGTAATCTAAATAGCGTACAATTGTTTTGGAATCACGCAAGGAAAAATCGGCCCTGATATTAATATCACTTTTAATAACACCGGTAGGATTATCGGCTAAAGCCGAATTGAAAACAACATCTTTAATGCGGTAACCTAATCCGACAATATATTCTTTACCGGTCATTTCTGTTAGCAAATTATTGTCAAAACTCATGGATAACGCACGGTCTTGTTTCATCTCAGCCAATATTTTAATCGAATTATTCATGGTCATATCAAATCGTATCAGCGGATTAAATTGCTCGACCAAATTTATATTGGAAACGATGGTTTCTGCAAAGTAATTTCCGCTTACCGGATCTAGGCCGTTCGGATTTTGAGTATAATTAAAATTAGATCTAAATGCATTGATTGTATAGGAGGAACGATAACCATGCATTAATGAAAAACTTCTGAAGTTATCTTTAAAAAACTTGTAACGCATTAAACCAGTATACTTAATAGTCCAATTGGGTAAGGGTGTGTTTCTGAATGGTGAAAGTGAAACATTGTCTACATCATTTCCTGTATAAGCCGACAAAAAGGCCGGGATTAAAACTTGCTGACTGTTTTTTCCATAACCAATAGGATACCCTTCTGCATCAAGATTTGTAGGGTCAGTTATATCGATGCCTCTTTGAGTGGCAAGTCTGTTGGCTACTGCTAAACGATTTTCTCTAAAATCATCAAATGTACTGGAAACCACTTCATTACTAACATTAAAAGCTGTGCCAATCATAACGGTTGATATTGAGAAATTCCCGAAAGTATAGGGAGATCTTGAATTATAAAAATCTCCTGTTACATCATACTGCTCAGAGAAATTTTCCAAATACATTCGGTCGGCAATTAAGTCAATAGTTAAATCGGGAAATGGATCAATTTTGGCACTTAGATTCAATTGTTCGGTAGTAATCTCTGAATAGTTCTGGTTAAAATCCGGATAAGAAGTCAGCCATCCGTTTTTAGCTGCTTCATAACGCACATCATCTTGAAGCCCCATCACAAATTCTAACGAAGGTCTGGACGACCCAAAAAACCCAATAGTTGGTAAATATCCGGGTAAAATTATTCCGCTGTTGTAGGTGTAATTTGCTTGAATGTTCTTAATACTTGTGGCCACGCCTATCAAGCCGTCCATAAAAACACCTCGCTGAGCCGCTTGTGGCTGTTTGTTACTTACCACTTTTTCACCTGGTTTTGGCGGAGCCGCTTGAACTGGCTTTGCAGGTTTTTTAGGCCCTTTAGTCAGACCTATATATTTATAAAAAGAGTCCATATTCAAAGTAGCATTCAAATTATGAGCTCCTGCATTTTGAACCGTATTTCCTAAATTATAAGTAAGTCCATCTTGTGAAGTAATTGAAGATAATGCTAAAGAGGATTGACGCCAATTATAACTACCTGTATAAGTATAGGTTGATTTTAAGAAGCTTAAAAACGGAAGTTTATTCAGCGGAATATCATAATTTACGATGATTTGCTGGTTATGTTGATTAGCGGTTCCCACATTAAAGTAATCGTCCCAAATTCCTCCTCCCACAGAAATTGGAGTGCCATCCGGATTCAAAAACTCTCGATTGATATTACTGGTCGTAACATTATAATTGACGCGTAAAGCTTTGGATAAATTATAATTAAAACCATAATTGTAATTAAATAAATAATTTCTTCTGTATAATGGGTCAAAACCAATACCTGCTACATCAACCTGTCTAAACTGTTGCTTATTGAATTGTCTGTTAATATTGGTGCTGAAATTAATTGAGCTTGGCAAATAATTCAGATTGAAATCACTTAATAATTTCCAATATTGTGATTTAGACATTGTTTTGTTCTTCTTAAATGGCTCATATGCTTTTGGTTGAAGAGAAAAAGCATAATCAATAGTAGAATTTGTTTGTCGATCATCAAAAGATTCAATTTCAAAATCATTATGCTCTACTATATTATAGGATTGCGACAAAGTAAAGTTTTCTATGTCATAAACTCTAGGCTTTTGTTCTGGTCCACGTTCTTTTTTTACACCAATTAAATTGATGCTTCTTCTTTTTGTGTAATCAACGGCTCGGTTTGAAATATTATCTCTTTGTGCCTCGTCTGTAGTAACATCTAACAACTGTTGCAGACGAATATCTTGATAAAACGGGTCGTATTCGGGTGTTATTAATTGTTCTCCAATTGCGTAATTAAAAGGAACAGTCATGTTCCATTTTGGTGGCAGCAACTTTCCTAAACTAACATTGGTTACAATATCATATTGCTTCATATCTTCTCTACTGCGATCATTGGGCCCTTGTTCAAGAGAACCAAATCCGATGGTATTCATTCTTCCAACAGCAGACAGCGTAATAAAATCGGCCATATTTGCATCTACGTTTACAACCGCAGCCATGCCGCCTTTGTTATCCATTTCGGATACTCGTAATTCGTTGAACCAAACTTCACCTCTAATATCTCGGGTATTTAAAACATTATTCGGATCTTTTGTCCCATTTTTCAACCCTAACATCAGGTTTCTAACCAATCCGAAATCAGGGTTTCCTTTAATCCCCAATCGCAATTTTGCTGTTTCTTTATTAGCTGCCGATGGGTCCAAATCAACTTCATCAATAAAACTAATCCCCAATGCGTCAACAGGAGGTGCTGTACCATTGATTGAAAGAATTTTTAATTTGGTTAATAAATCTAGAGCAAGTTCCATTTCATTTTCTATCGGCCAAACTTGTTCAGAAGTTTGATTGGTTCCATAAGGGGTGACTTTTAAGGGCACTTCAATTTGATAAAAATTAGAAGTAAAATCATTTCCAAAACGAATAAACGCGATCATTTCATCGTCTTGCAATGCTCCATTTTCTGGAATCGCAATAGGCCCTGAATTTACAGCCGGCAATTGCTCTGCATGCAAAAACATTCGTATTTTTTTAAACTGTCTAAAATCTAATTCAACATTTTTGAATACCGCTCTCGAATCTTCAGGTTCTAAACCACCTGGTCCGGGGTTACTTGCCGATTTTTTTGATACGCGTAAGGCCAGCGATTGCTCATTTTGGTTTATAACAGTGTTCTGATTGAATAATTGTTCTCTAAGTACCCCTGGAGGTAAAACATAATTAATTGGCGATTTATCTGCATTTTCTAAAATATTAACCGCCAAAACATCAAATGCCGTGTCATCATCATTATTTATATCGGTAGTTTCATTTGGGTCTAATGTACCGTCGTAACGTCGCCATTCGCCTCGAAGTAATTCTAAAACCCCAAAGCGAACAGTCAGTTCTTCGCTAAAATTAGTCATAAACATTCGCATAAATCGAATCGAACGAAAATCTGAAATATTACCTATAACATTTTCCGGTTCCACCACAGGAATCTTAAATTGAATCCAACGGGCATCAGTAGTTTGATTACCGGGTCCCGGAACTTCAGCTACAGTTGTTCGGATATCAGTGATATAGTTTTCACCCACTTGCATATTTGGTCTAATATCAATACTGTATTCATAATAAGCATTGATGGTATTCATCGTATTATCTCTGTTGATATCCTCAACATCAGGCAAGGTTGTATTCCCTCTATTATTGTCTGTTACCGTTACAGGCGAGTTTTTCTGAAGTCCGTTATATTCTTTGTATTTTTCAAGTACATCACCTGTTGAATTTAAATAAAACTGATAATTATCTGCCGATGGATCTGCTAAACCTGCAAATAAAGGATATAATTGTGCCTCCTCATCATCATTTAAACCGTCTAATCCAATGTCTTGAAATTCTCTATTGCCACCATTCGTATCAAAAGCATAAATTAACGATTGCGAAGCCGGCACCTTCCCCCAAATGGTAGTAATTGTAGGTTCAGAAGAACCGTTACCAGGCATTCCATTTTCATACATTTTTCGTCCGTCTTTCAATACGTCTTCAGAAATTTCCCCCAAATTAAAGTAGATTTTACCTTGATTACTTGGATTAATAGCTCCTGCTCCAACATAGGGATCTAAAACCCATAATTGAATGTATTCAACATTTCCTTGCTCAAAATTAGTTGAAGCAATGGAACGCATCAAACCTCCAAAATTACTTGGTGCATTAGGCAAAAGATTGGTTCCTGCAGCCGCAGGGTTAAAATTGTAAGGCCCCCGTTCCGAAGGATAATAGGTTAAGTCCAACGTATTAATTACACTCGTTTGTCCGGCTACGATATCTGTGGCAGGAAATAATTCATTGATAAATACCCGTCTGGTTCTATTTGTTGCCAAATCAGCATCGCTAATGTCATTTGGTCGCTGACTCGTGTAAAATATCGGGTCAATTGTATACCATGCAATTTTTGCACGTCGGTATCCATAATCTAAATCTGCCGAACTTTGAAAAAAATCATAAGGACTATCTGAATTTCGCTCCGGAACACTTGAAAGTGTCCAAGCAAATGGTGATTTCATATCGATAGTTGTTTGCGATCCCTCAAAATCATCTACATATAAAGTTGTTTCGCCGTTAAAATTATCGGCATTAGGACTATCCGGTTTTAAATAGGCAATTTCCCCTCGTATCGAAACATTTGAAGGAACATCGGTATTCATTGTTGGAATCTTATTTGCCCAACGGGTCAAAGCAGGTACCTCAGTTGAATAATTAGTGTACATTCCAAAAATGGTATTGTTCACAGATTCCTGCCCAAAGGATGATTTCTGTGTAAAAGGTCTTTCAGTCAATCGAAGAACCGTTCCTCCTACTTCAAATTTTTCCGAGAATCGGTGCTCTAAATTAAAACCGAAGAAACGACGGGTTTGCTGACCAAAAATTGCGTTATTCTCTACTGAAATTTCTATCGGAACACCCGATGCTTCAATTGATGGATCTAAAATTCGAACTCTACCAAACTGGTAATTGACCACATAATCGATCCCTTCAATTAATACTCTTCCTCCCGCGGTCACAACAACAGATCCTTGGGGTATATTAAATCCACCAATGGGAATTCCATCGCCACCGGTTCCTTTGTATCGTCCTCTTAATTGAAACTTGTTTTTTTCAGCATCCTGCAAAGCTCCGGCTTGAGTGCTGGCGTACATGGTTCTAAAAACATACTTACTTTGATTATCATTATAAGTGGCAGGCACATCATAATCTTCAGTACCCGTGCCAAGTTTTGAAAACAAGTGCTCTCCAAAAGGCTCAACCGTGGTAAAAATTAATCGCCCGTTTTGGGTATCAACTGTTAATCCCGGAACAAAATCGAAGAATCCATCACCGCCTTGCTGTGGATCATTATTATAATTCAATCGATCCACATTAAATACATTTAAAAGTGGTGTTTCTGCTACGTCAGCCGGAAGTGTTTGTCCGGGTGCCGGTGTAATATAATTTAAAGGGGAAGGGTCAGTGTAAAGAATGTTAAATCGAAAATCTTCCTGACTTAGCTGATAACCACCCTGAATTTGATAAATATTTTTCATCATCAAATTCCAAACAGGCTGACTTACATTCGTTAAATTGCTTTTTAGCATTTTTAAAATGATGGCTTGAGTTGTTGGTACTCCTTGACCATCAACCACTGTAGATTCTAAACCGTCATTTCCAAATTCACCCACTTGATATACGGCATCACCTATGGTAAATTCGAAAGCAACAGCTAAAACTTCATCATTAGCCAAACGCTGTTGTAAGGATAAATAGCCCAATTGCGTATTGTATGTATACTCATTTGG
>NZ_JBILTE010000010.1:0-26533 GCF_044371705.1 Flavobacterium sp.
TATGTATTGTTGATTGACAAGTAGTCATTCACCCATGCAAAACGACTTAAGGTGGTTATTGCGGCGGGGCTCACCTCTTCCCATTCCGAACAGAGAAGTTAAGCCCGCCTGCGCAGATGGTACTGCAGTTTGTGGGAGAGTATGTCGCCGCCTTCTTTAATCTGAACTCGATTCAGATTCTTTTAAAATCCTCGTCATGTATTTGATGAGGATTTTTTTTGTTTAATCTAAACTCTTTTTAAAATTTGGAATAAAAATAATGGGTAATATACTTGTAGTTTATGCAAATACGGTACTAACGTGTATTGAATTAACTCCAATAAGAAATATGGGTAGCACAGAATTTACGTGAGGGATAGTAGCGAAAAGCCCACAGCAGCAATAGAGCTTGCGGAGTTGGTGCGAGGACTTGCAGCGGATAGCCCGACCCGGAGCTCGTCGGAGTGGCACGACTAAAAAAAATGACTATTTATTTCTAAACATTTGTAAATAGCATCTTTGTGTTTAATGCTAGGTAGTTTGGAATGAGTTTTAATCAGACCCAAGTTGTCTTTACTTTAGGTGCTACGATTAGCGGTTAACGAAAAAATCCTTAATTGCTTAAGGATTTGTAATTGATTTATGTTATGATAATTTATGCGAGCATAGTTACCGGATTTTCTAAATAGGTACGTAATGTTTGTAAAAATGCTGCACCTGTTGCACCATCAACTGTTCTGTGGTCACAGGCTAATGTTACTTTCATAGTATTACCTACAACAATCTGCCCATTTCGTACTACCGGTTTTTCAATGATTGCACCCACTGAAAGAATAGCAGAGTTCGGTTGGTTGATAATTGAAGTGAATTCAGTAATACCAAACATTCCTAAATTTGAAACCGTAAATGTGCTTCCTTCCATTTCTGCAGGTTGTAATTTTTTGATTTTAGCTCTTCCAGCAAGATCTTTTACAGCAGAACCAATTTGCGTTAAGTTCATTTGATCAGTAAAATTCAATACGGGCACAACCAAACCCTCTTCAACAGCTACAGCAACACCAATATTTACATGGTGATTAATAACTGTAACATCATCTTTCCACTGTGTGTTTACTCGAGGATGTTTTTTTAAAGCCATCGCACAGGCTTTCACAACCATGTCGTTAAACGATACTTTAGTATCAGGGATGTTATTAATTATTGCTCTGGATTTCATTGCTTCATCCATCGCTACTTCTATAGTTAAATAGTAGTGCGGTGCGGTAAATTTTGATTCAGCCAAGCGGCGGGCAATAGTTTTACGCATTTGCGAGTTTTTGACTTCTTGTGAATACATTTCTCCAGCAGGAACAAATGGTTGCACTGTTTCAGCTGGTTGAGAAACATTTTCTAGTGGTAAAACTTTTGCAGCAGCAGCCGTTGTAAAGTTTTCAACATCACTTTTTACGATTCTTCCATTTTCGCCAGAACCTTTTATTTGCGATAGGCTGATTCCTTTATCTTTTGCTATTTGTCTAGCTAATGGTGAGGCAAAGATTCTTCCGTTTGATTCGGACGTTGTCGTTGCTTCTTCTTTATTTTCAGTAGTTGATTTTACTTCTTCAGATTTTGTTTCAGATTTTGCAGTTGTTGGAGCTTCACCAGCTTTGGTATAGTTTTCTGCAATGCCGGAAACATCTGTTCCTGCCGGACCAATGATAGCTAGAACACTATCAACCGGAGCAGATTGACCCTCTTGTATGCCTACATACAATAAAGTACCGGCATTGAAAGATTCAAATTCCATAGTGGCTTTGTCCGTTTCAATTTCAGCAAGAATATCACCTTCTTTTATAGTGTCTCCAATTTTTTTTAACCATGTAGCTACTGTTCCTTCAGTCATTGTATCACTTAATCGGGGCATCGTAACTACAATCACACCTGCTGGAATGTCCGCTTTAACTTGTGGTTTTGTTTCTTCAGCCTTTGGTGCTTCTGGTTTTGCTTCTTCAACTTTTGGTGCACCTCCTCCAGCTAGTAAACCTGAGATATCTTCACCTTCTTTACCAATAATAGCCAAAAGTGAATCAACAGGTGCAGATTCACCTTCTTGAATACCAATATGCAGTAAAGTTCCAGCATCAAAAGCCTCAAATTCCATCGTTGCTTTATCGGTTTCAATTTCTGCTAAAATATCCCCTTCTTTTACGGTATCCCCAACTTTTTTTAACCATGTTGCTACAACTCCTTCGGTCATTGTATCACTCAAACGTGGCATTGTAATAATTTTTGCCATAGTGCTTATAGTTTATGAGAAATAAATGGATAATTTTCTTGGTCATATACCACATCATACATTTGTTGTATTTCAGGATAGGGTGACTCATCGGCGAATTTTTCACATGCTTCTACCAAGTCTTTGACGCGTTCATCAATGGCTTGAATTTCTGCGTCAGTAGCATAATTGTTTTCTTTGACAATATCTAAAATCTGTGTGATTGGGTCAATTTTTTTATATTCTTCCACTTCATCTTTACTTCTGTAAAGTTGAGCATCAGACATCGAATGACCTCTATACCTGTATGTTTTCATCTCTAGAAAAGTAGGTCCATCTCCTCTACGAGCTCGTTCAATGGCCTCGTGCATGGCTTCTGCGACTTTTACCGGATTCATTCCGTCTACAGGTCCACAAGGCATTTCATAACCTAAACCAAGTTTCCATATATCCGTATGATTGGCAGTTCTTTCAACAGATGTTCCCATGGCATATCCATTGTTTTCACATATAAATACTACGGGTAGTTTCCACAACATGGCCATGTTGAATGCTTCATGAAGTGACCCTTGACGAGCAGCACCGTCACCAAAATAGGTTAAAGTAACACCACCTGTATTAAAATATTTATCTGCAAATGCCATTCCTGCTCCTACAGGTATTTGTGCTCCAACAATTCCATGTCCGCCAAAAAAACCATGTTCTTTAGAGAATATATGCATGGAGCCGCCCATTCCTTTGGAAGTTCCGGTTACTTTTCCGTAAAGTTCTGCCATGACCCTTTTTGGATCAACACCCATCGCAATTGGTTGCACATGGTTTCGGTAGGCAGTAATCATTTTATCTTTAGACAAGTCCATTGCATGAATTGCTCCAGCTAAAACAGCTTCTTGACCATTGTATAAATGTAAAAATCCTCTAACTTTTTGTTGGATATAAACTGCAGCTAATTTGTCTTCAAATTTTCTCCAAAACTGCATGTCTTCATACCATTGCAGATAAACTTCTTTGGTGATTTGTTTCATTTGTTTATGTCTTATTCTTTATTGTTTGAATTATCATTGACGCAATAGGGTACCATACAAAATTGCGAGTAGCAAAAATAAGACATACTAAGTAGATGTAAAAATTTAATCGTCTTAAAATGAAAAACTTTATGGAAACTTATTTACGATAACGTTTTAGTAGCAAAGTTAGTTATAAGTATTTTTTATCAAATCCTAAGGGTAAAAGATTTGATAATGAGTCTGATTTGTAGATTTCACCAGATTCTCCCATAAAATAGATTTCAATAGCTGTTTGCTGTTTGATTTCATATTCAGCAATAGATTGTCGGCATGCTCCGCATGGGGGAATAGGCTTTTTTACGGGCTTTAAGTCGGAAGTAGCCGAAATAGCTATTTTTAGTATTGTATTTGTCGGGAAAATTGTTCCCGCCTGAAATATCGCTACACGTTCTGCACAAAGTCCGGATGGATAAGCTGCGTTTTCTTGATTTGAACCTACAATCACTTCATTATTATCTAATAAAATGGCAGTTCCCACCTTGAATTTAGAATAAGGAGCATAGGCTTTTTTTCTGATTTCGATTGCTTTAAGCATCAAATCCAATACATCATTTGGTAATTGATGTATTTCAGGAAATACTGTAAAAGTTGAAAGTAGTTCAATTTTTTTCATAGGTGGTAAAGATAAAAAAACTCCAAAAACAAGTTGATTTTGGAGTTTTAATTAGCTATTATTATGTGAATTAATATTCATCGTAGGTGTCGCCAAAATTAAATGTGAGTGAAAAACGCAAAGTATTCTCCAATGGATTGACAACATTTGAAGTTGAAAATAAATAAGAAACATCTATTTTAATTACATTGTATTTAAATCCGGCTCCAAGTGAGAAATATTCTCTAGCTCCCTTTTCCGGGCTTTCATGAAAATATCCAGCTCTTAAAGAGAATACTTCTTGGTAGACATATTCGGTTCCTAAAGAATAAGTAAACTCTTTTAATTCTTCACTGAAACCATCAGGAGCGTCAGAAAATGATTGAAACATTCCTTGTACCCAGCCGATGCTGTTGTATTCTGCATTTAATATTGCTTGATCTTCCGAATTAATTTCACCATCCCCATTAACATCTTCCAGTCTTTGAGGAGTAGGAACCATGAGCTTGGTAAATTCCAAATTAACCCCAACTTTATTATATTCATCCAATATAAAATCAAAACCTCCACCTACACGCATATTTGCGGGAATGAAATTTGAATTTAAATCACTATTATCATTGTCATAATTAATTTTTGGGCCCATATTTTGGAAATTAATCCCTGCTCTCCAACGACCATTAAAATCATTGAATGCTATTTCTTCGGACTGATAAAAACCGGCAAGATCTACAGCAAAAGTATTTGCAGCTGATGCATCACCAACAGCATCAGGCAATTGCAATTGTGAAGATATAAAACGTCCACCAACGGCCATGGAAAACCGTTCACTCAGTTTTAATGAGTACGAAAGGTCTACTGCAAATTCATTTGGACTAACGGTTTGTCCGAGTTCTCCAAATTGATTAGTGTATTGAATTTCACCTAATCCAAAATAGCGGATGCTAGCTGCGAAAGCCATACGTTCTTCAAATCTATTAAAATAAGTTACCTGACCCAACGAGATATCATTTGCCAAAGCAGTTAAATAAGGCGTATAACTCATTGTAAAACCTTGTTGTTCCAAAGAAAAGGCATATTTAGCCGGATTCCATTGTTGCGAAAAAGCATCGGCAGCTGTTGCAACACCGTTGTCAGCCATTCCTGCCGAACGAGCATCAGCAGCAACCAGTAAAAAAGGAACAGCGGTTGTAATGACCCGTGAATCCTCTTGTGAGAAAGCAGTTTGGGCAAAAAGTAAGGTGCTTATAAATAGAATTATTTTTTTCATTTGTGGGTAAAAATATTAATTGAACAAATATAGTATTTTATTAAAGGATTACAAGTTTTTCAATCTTTTCGGTCTTTTTGTTGGTCAAATTTGACTTGACGGTCAATTTGTAAATGTAAACACCTTTTCCAATTTTATCTCCAAAATCATCTTTTCCATCCCAAGAAATGTCTCTGGATAAAAAACCTTCAGTTGAAACTACTTGATTGATTGTTTTTATAATTTTTCCTGTTACAGTCATGATTTGAACCTGAACATCTAATGGCTCAAACGGGCGATTGTGGGTAAACCAAAACTGTGTATAATTGACCAACGGATTGGGATAATTTAAAACATTTGTAAGCGTTACAGTCTCATCACCTGTCACTATAAACTGGATTTCCGCCGTAACCGGATTGTTGTATACATCCCAAGCTCTGAATGTAATGGTATGCAGACCTTTTGCTAAATTTCGGAATGGAAATCGAACTTTTCCTCTGGTAAAATCGTCTAACTCGGTTTCGTAATAATCGTTTAGAATATACGGATTGCTTTCGTCGCCATCAAGAATGGCAACAATATCATGACCAATTCCGCTGGCAGTATTGATTCCGTTTTCATCTTCAAGAAAAGCTAAAAATATCGGACTCTCATTGGTGATTCCACCCGAAATAAATGTTTCATCATTCATGTAAAGTCGAACCGTTGGGCCCACATTATCGATGGGAGCATTTTCATTAATTCCGCCAATTTGAATATCGGCGTTATAACCCGCCTGATTCATCAGCATGGGTTGCTGCGTTTTTGCGTAAAAACTAATTCTTCCGTTCCCTACCGGAATTGAAATGTCACGTGGAACCACAAAACTGAACTCAAATTTACCATTAGTCACTGACGCATTTCCTCTAAAGATGGTTTCACCTAAAGTGGTAAAGTTCATTTTTATCAATTGATTATTTGCAATTGTATTGTCATTTGCCAAAGTTGTTTGGTTGATGTTTTTGTCAAAAATCTGAATGGCTACATCGCCATTGTAATTGGAAAGAAGTATGTTTCCTGAAAAGTCTCTTATTTCGCCTGAAAGTTTAACAGAACTAAGTGCACTGAATATAAAATTTGAATCGGCTACAGTTTCATCGTTTATTTTTGTTAGTACAACAGTTGGTTTTGGAATGGCTAGCTTTAATGCCGGGTCACCCACATAAAAAACCATTAATGTTTGCGGGCCGTATTCGTTTTTTGAAAGTCGCAACGCTTCAGCAATAGTAATCTCTTCATCGGAATCAAATCCATAAAGGTAAGACGCCAGAAATTTATTTATATCTTGACCGGTTGTTACACCAATTCTTCTAGTTGTGGTTACCAATGAAATGGCACCACCTTGCGGATTCCAGTAGGTAAATTCTCCTGCTGTTGGGCGATAAGGATTGTCAAACCGCGTGAATTCGCAAGTAACAGTTACAAATAATGGATATTTGTACCTATTGGCAAGATTTTGAGCGTCGTTTTTTTCAAAAATTCTCTCGTCGGCCAATACGTCTTCATTCCCATGGCCGAAATAATTAAACACTAAGGAGCCATAATCAAAAGCCTCTAAAATATCGCTCTTTGCTTTCGGATACCTTTGTCCTCCCGCAGAAGCTTCTTGGACGTAAGCATCAATATGAATTTTATTGACATTTACTGGAGGCTTTTCAGTAGCAATTGAATTTCCTAAGTTGTCTAATTCTTGTTGAATTACACCTTCCCACGATTCGTCGACGTCATCAGAAATTAAAGTGAAATTATTCCGCCATCTTCCATAGGATTTGATGTCGTGATAATCAATCACTTTATCTACCATTTCACGTGCTTGTTTCAAATCGGTTACCAACATTCTACCTACTGCCACATCCATTTTATTAGCAGAGGATAACAAAAGTCCTTCATTGTCATCCATCATTGCATAAAAGTCATCCGACATGGTTGAACTTAGAAGATTATTACTAATGAGGGCATGAAATATTGGGACTATATTCGTGTTGTCTGGTATTCTATTTTTGTAATCGAAAGAGGTATCGCCGAAAAGATTTACATATTTTACTCTTTTTGAAATGTCAGAAGCGTTGTAATACACATACCGAACAAGATTTCTAATTGCAGCAATGTCCTGTTTGCCTGAGGAAAATTCAGGATAAATGGACTCTAAAGTGACGGTTTTTACTTTTAATTGCGAATTGTTTCTATGGAAATTTGCCAAACGTTCAGCTTCCGAGTATAACGAATTAGGGGTAATAATCAAATAATCAACATCTTGAAATTGACCGGTATTTGAATTAAAAATTGTGCCTAATAGATTTTGATTGGTAATCTTTGATTGGCTTTCACGTACAGGTAAAAAATAGTCAGCAGGGTCAATGGCAATATACTTTCTTAACTCTCCTAAATTTGCTTTAAACGAAAAGTTTGATTGTCCGTTATTTTCAATTTTAGTAATTGAAAATCGATCAGTTACATCCCAAACCTGAAGAATTGTAGATGCATTACTGATTAGATATTCGCCAATTCCTATTTGATTTGCAACCGAATTATTTTGAAACTTGAATTGTTTGTTAAAACCAATTAAATTTCTTGTGGCACTGATGTTAATATAATTTAAATAACCTCTCGAGTTTGGAACACCATTGTTGTTGTAGGCCACTTGAACGGCTATATTTTCGGAAGAAGTTGCAGTAAAATTTAAATTTTCGTTATCATACAAAACACTTGATGCAGCATTTAAGGGCGAAAAGTTTATAGTCTGTGAATTTTGACCATTTACATTGACAGTCATCGAGGTTTGCGTGAAAGCTTGTGAGGCTACATTTATGGTAACTTGCAGTGGAACGGTTGTGTCGATGTTTGGGAATTTAAAATCAAAAGTTTGTTCGTTTTCTAAAGAAAAATCTTCTCCAAACCAAACCCTGCCTAGGCGACCAATATTGACAAGGTCTTTTTCATAAAATTGAAAGTCATTAAATTTGGTTATGGTTACAGTTGCATTTCCACTAGGTTGCTGCATGTTTTGAATTCTGGCACCATCACTTCCATCGGCTGTTACATAATAGTAGGATTTATTGTCGTATAGATTTAAATTGGTTTCACTTTCTGCATTCCAAGTGTCAACACCTTCTGCATAAAATAAAATATAATCTTCATTGTTAAAAACTCCGTCATCTTCACCTATAAATAGGATGCTATTTTCTTTTAAATCTATGGGGTACTCGGTTTGATTTAATAGTGGGAGCATTCGTCCACCGTTACCGTAAATTTTTATTTTACGAGGATCCACGTTTGTGTTTAATCCTAATTGATTTAAGAAACTTTTCGAGATTCTATAAACACCGGTCTTTTCTACGTAAAAACGAAACCAATCACCGGTACTCAAAACCGAATTACGAATGCCAACAAAATCTTGCGAAGAAAGAATTTGATTGGTTTTTGCATTGTCGTAGGAGAACGAATAGGAGAGTGACTTAACTCTTTTGTAAACGCCATTATCAATAATAATAGGAGAGAAGCTAAAAACGCTGTAATTTAAATCTCTTCCAAAACTATTTTCCAGCGTAGCGTTTATGCTTTTAGGTATTTTAGACGAATTTAAATCACCCAAGTCGTTTATGCTTATAGTTTCATAGTCAATTGCACTAATCTGCAGCGAATTTTCGTTAAAAACACCTTGTGTTTTTTTAGTTTCTTTAAAGAAGATGCTTTTATTTGAGTCGTCATAATAAAAATTACTCGATTGAAATGATGGAATTTTCAGCGAGTAGTTTTCTATACGGTATGTGTTGTCTTTTGTCCAATTTAAAACAATGGAATGTCGCTCCTGAGCGATGACATCCAAGGAGATAATTAGCAGAACAAACAGTAAAATCTTTTTCATACGAGTTTGATAACGCAAATACTTTGTAAATATTACTGCGTAAAATTAAATTATTCGATCAAATGCACACAATAAAACGCATTAAATACCGTTTTAAATGCCGTTGGATTTAACAAAATTTTACAATTATGTCAAAAAAAGTAAAAACTTGTTGTAGTTTAACGGTTAATTGCTATATTGCGGCACTAAATTTATTACCTACTTAACGTATGAAAGTAAACAAATTAATGACAATTAAGCTACTGCTAACTCTAGTAGTGATGTTTGGTTTTGCTAGTTGTAGCAAAAAATCAGGCTCAAGCAACACGTCCTCTGCAACCGGATGGAAGATTAATGATCCCAAAGGTGGTTTTCAACATGGTTTAGGCTACAAGAAACAAGAAGCTGGCCCCGGCTTAATTGCTATTGAAGGCGGAACCTTTACAAAAGGACGAGTTCAAGATGATGTTATGCATGATTGGAATAATACTCCAAATCAGCAGCACGTGCAATCATTCTATATGGATGAAACAGAAGTTACAAACATTATGTACATGGAATACTTAGATTATTTGAAAAGAGTATTCAATCCGGAAGAAGAAAATTACACCAATATATACAATGGTGCACTTCCCGACACACTTGTTTGGAGAGATAGACTTGGTTACAACGAAACAATGACCAATAATTATTTGAGACATCCTGCTTATTCTTACTATCCAGTAGTAGGTGTAAATTGGATTCAGGCGGTTGAATTCTGCAAATGGAGAACAGACCGTGTTAATGAAGATGTTCTTGAAAGAGAAAGATTTCTTAAAAAAGATGCAAAGCTTACTGAAGCATCAGCAGATAAAACATTCAGTACTGAAACTTACATTAATTCTCCTTCGTCAGTATATGGTGGCGATGAAGAAATTGTAATGAAAGGTAAAGGGGGTAAAACACCAAAGCAAAAACCGAATGCAGATGGGTCTACAGCAGAGCCAAAAAACGTGTATGCTCAGCGTTCTTCAGGGTTAATTTATCCTGAGTACAGGCTTCCTACAGAAGCTGAGTGGGAGTATGCTGCGGTTGCAAATGCAGGAAACAGAGAGTACAACTTGTATCAAGGAAGAAAAAAGTATCCATGGTCCGGTAGTTACACTCGTTCAGGAAAAAGACAAGTTCGTGGTGACCAATTGGCTAACTACAAACAAGGAAAAGGGGATTACGGTGGAATTGCAGGTTGGTCTGATGATGGTGCTGATATTACACAAGTTGTAAAATCATATCCACCAAATGACTTTGGGTTGTATGATATGGCAGGAAATGTTAGCGAATGGGTTGCTGATGTTTACAGACCTATTGTTGACGATGAAGCAAACGATTTCAATTACTATAGAGGTAACGTATACATGAAAAATAAAATAGGTGAAGATGGTAAACTTGAAATCATCTCTACTGACAATATTGTGTATGACACTACTTCAAGCGGTAAAATTATTGCCAGAAACTTACCTGGAGAATTGGCTACTGTGCCGGTTGATGAAAACGAAACTTATTTGAGACAAAATTTTAGCACCAGCGACAACAGAAACTACAGAGATGGTGACAGACAATCATCTAGATTTTTTGAGTTTGGTTCTGAAGATGAAGATCAAAAAAGTATCGATGCAAAAAGAATGTATGATTCTCCAATGCATCAAGTAGAAGTAGACAGTATGGGAACCATGCTTAAAAAGTATGACAAATCTTCAAAACGTACGTCTCTTGTTAATGATGAGTCAAGAGTTTACAAAGGAGGTTCATGGAGAGATAGAGCTTATTGGTTAGATCCTGCACAAAGAAGACACTTCCCGCAAGATATGGCAACCAGCGATATTGGATTTAGATGTGCAATGTCTAAAGTAGGTCCAAAATCAAGTCAAAAATCTTCTAGAGGAGTTCCACGAACAAGATAAAATAGAATAATTACTTTCAAAAAGCCCTTTTATAGGGCTTTTTGTTTTTATAAATTTTTTCAGAATTATGGAAACTAATGCGTTGCATTCTAAATTTCTAAGTTGTGCATCCGTTGCAACAGATACACGTAAAATCGAAAAAAATGTCCTGTTTTTTGCTCTGAAAGGGGCAACTTTTGATGGAAATACTTTTGCAGCAGAGGCGTTAAAATTCGGAGCATCTTATGTTGTTATTGACAATCCCGCTTATTATGTGGATGAGCGAACAATTGTTGTTTCAGATACGTTAGTCAGTCTGCAGGAGTTGGCTACATTTCATCGAAAGTATTTAAATATTCGGATTATTGGTTTAACAGGCAGTAATGGTAAAACAACAACGAAAGAATTATTTCAAGCCATTTTATCAAAGAAATTTAATTCCAAAGCTACGGTCGGAAATTTAAACAATCATATCGGTGTCCCATTGACTCTATTGTCGTTTACCGAAGAAACAGAAATTGGTATTGTGGAAATGGGTGCAAATCATCAAAAGGAAATTGAATTATTATGTTCCATAGCTCAACCGGATTATGGCTATATTACTAATTTTGGAAAAGCACATTTGGAAGGATTTGGCGGCGTAGAAGGTGTTATTGCAGGCAAAAGTGAAATGTATGACTTTTTAAAAATAAGTAAAAAGGCAGCGTTTGTTAACTTAGATGATCCTATTCAAGAGGCTAAAACTAAAAACATAGAACGCATTTCTTTTAGTCAAAACCAAACAGATGCGTTTTTATATATCAAAGGGATTTCTGCAAATCCTTTTGTTTCGATTGTTTTGGATGATTTGGTTATACAATCCAATTTAATAGGTCTTTATAACGCAACAAATATCATTGCAGCAATTGCCGTAGGCAAATATTTTGGCGTTCCTATTCAAGATTGTAAGGCCGCGATTGCCGCTTATTTCCCGGATAATAACCGATCGCAAATAGTATTTAAACATTCAAATGAAATTATTTTAGACGCTTATAATGCAAATCCAAGTAGTATGGATGCGGCTTTGACTAATTTTATTCAATTAGATAAATTGAACAAGGTTATTATTTTAGGCGATATGTTTGAACTAGGAAATGAAAGCATATCCGAGCATCAAAAGATAGTTGACCTGTTGAAGGATGTTGCAGCGATGGAATGCTACTTGATTGGAAAAGATTTTTTCAAATCAAAAATAGATAGTTCTCATTTGCATTTTTACGAAACTTTTGATGATTTTTCAAACGTAATTAAGCAAAAATCTATAAAGGAGTCGATGATTTTAATAAAGGGTTCACGTGGAATGGCTTTGGAGCGAACATTAGACTTTTTGTAAAAAGGAAAAATCCTTAAATTAAGGATTTTTAGTGGGTCATACTGGATTCGAACCAGTGACTTCCACGTTGTCGACGTGACACTCTGAACCAACTGAGTTAATGACCCTTTTTGAATAAAAAAACTCCCTAATTACTTAAGGAGTTTTGTGGGCGATGAGGGGTTCGAACCCCCGACCCCCTCGGTGTAAACGAGGTGCTCTGAACCAGCTGAGCTAATCGCCCGATTAGTGCTTGATTGCGAGTGCAAATATAGCACAGTTTTTGGTAACTGCAAATAAAAACGTAAAAAAATTATATTATTTCTGCAACAACAAAGGTGCTTCCGCCAATGTAAATTAAGTCATTTTTTGTAGCTTGATGAAGTGCGACTTTATAAGCTTCTGATGTTGAAATGTATGCTTTTCCGTTTAATCCATTATTTAGTCCTTTTTCCATGAGTACATTCGCATCAAGACCCCGCAAGTTTTGTGGCTTCGAATAATAGTAGTGTGCGTTTTTTGGAAATAATGGCAAGATATCATCAATATTTTTATCGGCAACAAATCCAAGAACAATATGTAAGGTGTCAAAATTTTCCTTTAGAAGTTGATTGATCACAAGAGCCAAGCCTTGCTTGTTATGGGCTGTATCGCAAATTACTTTTGGAGATGCATTCAATATTTGCCATCTACCTTGCAATCCGGTGTTTTTTACAACATTTAATAATCCGTTTTTTATGTCTTCTTCTGATAACTGCAATAATTTATTTTTTTGTAAAATTTTTATCGTTTGGATAACCGTTTTTCGATTTTGCAGTTGATAATCGCCTTGAAGAGCAGTTGGATACACTTCGGTTATTAAATCGGAAGCAAAATATATTGCTGCATGCTCTCTCTTTGCTTTTTCAATAAATACTTGTTGTGTTTCTGCCATATACTCTCCAATCACTACCGGTATTTTTTCTTTGATGATTCCGGCTTTTTCAAATGCTATAGCTTCTAAAGTTGTACCTAATAATTGCGTATGATCGAGTCCAATATTTGTAATCACGGAAACTAAAGGTGTAATGATGTTGGTGGAATCTAATCTGCCGCCCAAACCCACTTCAATCACGGCAAAATTAACCTTTTCTTTGACAAAATAGTCAAAAGCCAATCCAACGGTCATTTCAAAAAAACTCAGTTCATTTGTTTCAAAGAATGATTGATGCTTATGAACGAAGTCAACCACAAATTCTTCAGTAATTTCTTTCCCGTTGATTTTAATGCGTTCTCTGAAATCTTTTAAATGTGGCGATGTATAGAGGCCAACTTTATAACCTGCTTCTTGCAGAACGGAGGCCAGGAGTGAAGAAGTGGATCCTTTTCCGTTGGTTCCTGCCACATGAATGGTTTTTAATTCTAATTCCGGATTTCCAAGATGGTTTGCTAATAGAATAGTGTTGGTTAAATCCTTTTTATAGGCAATCGCACCCACTTGTTGGTACATGGGCAGCTGATTGAAAAGCCAATGGACTGTTTCTTGATAATTCATTGTTAAAAAATAAACCCCACAAAAGTGGGGAATAAATATAGTAATTTTTTAATTCTATTAATTGTTTCTGAAGTTGAATACAATGAACCCAACTTGATTGTCAGGGGCATTATTGTCGTCATTCCAAAGGTATTTCTTTGCTGAAGCAATTGCCGCATCTTGTAAACATTTACTAGTTGTATTGGAACCGTTCGGGCTAAATTTTGCATTGGTTACAGTTCCGTTTTTGTTCACTTTTACTTCCACTACTATTGTTCCTTCATCGTTACAATTTGTTGCAACGGCACCAGGCTTCGTTAGTTTTCTTCCTTTTAAACCCCAACTGCCTTTTCCGCTGCCACTAGTGCCGCTGCCATCGCCATAATAACTATTGGCATAGATACTTCCATCAATTTTTCCTTGATTACCGGGTTGATTACTGTCGCCATCGCCATCGGTTGCTTTGCCGTCATTTTTTGGACCATTCAACAAGCTTGATAAGGCATCGGTCGTTTTTTGGGAAGGTTTTTGAGGTTCCACCTTTTTTGGTTGTACTTCTTTTTTCACTTCTTTTGTTGGCTCCGGTTTTTTGGTTGCTTTGATTACCGCTGCATCAACTGATTCTTGCGTGATTACTTCCTCCGCTGTTGGAGTTGGCTCTGGCGTATTTTCGGAAGGCTGCGGAGCCGTTTTTACAGTTTCAGTAGTATTTGTTTCACCCGAACCGAAATCGGTGTTTCCAAAGTTAATGGCAATTCCGTTTTCCGGTGGTGGATCCATGTAAGACAAACCATATTTAAAGAAAAGAAGCAATAAAATAGCGATTATTGTTGCACTTATTGCAAATGATTTTCTTTCGTACTCGGTTTCTAAATATTTCATAGTTCCCTTTTTTTAGCCCTGACGGAAGTGGATAGCTTTTTTTGAAAGAAACACTATTTTTTGTTGCTGTTTCAAAGCGACCGGTGGAAGCTCTTGAAACTGCTTACAAAAAAAGGGTTTATTCAAAAAAACTAAGAACGAACGGCAGGATTAGCTTCTAATTATTTAGGTCGAACGGCTAAAACTACTTTGATTTGATTTCTATTGGCAATATCCAAAACATTGACTGCTTTTTCAATAGGCACACCTTCTTCGGCTCTTAAAATTAGGGCCTTATCTTCTTTATTGGCAAACAAAGCCAATATTTTAGCCTCTAAATCAGCTTCTTCTACTTGATCTTTATCTATAAAAAACTGGAGATCTTTGTTAATGCTAACCGAAATATTTTTATTGCTGTCAGTTTTTCCTTTTGCTTTTGGCAATACCAAATCTAAAGCATTGGTTGTAACCATTGTTGACGTAAGCATAAAGAAAATAAGCAGTAAGAAAACAATATCTGTCATGGATGACATATTGAATTCTGCAGATACTTTATTTCTACCTCTTATATTCATTAGGATGGTTCGTTTAAAAGGTCTAAGAAATCGGTTGCATTTGCTTCCATTTGGTGCACCACTTTATCGGTTTTAACAACCAAATGATTGTAGCCCATAAATGCAATAATCCCTACCACAAGTCCTGCAACCGTTGTGGTCATTGCGGTATAAATACCTTCGGCTAATGCACCTACTTCAATCTGTCCGCCACCGCTTGCCATTTTATGAAAGGCAAGAATCATTCCAATTACGGTACCCAAGAAACCAATCATTGGGCCGGCTCCTGAGATGGTTGCCAGCATACTTACATTTTTTTCTAATTTGTATATTTCAAGTTTACCGGCATTTTCAATGGCAGTATTGATGTCTTCTAAAGGTTTTCCAATACGTGAAATACCTTTTTCGGTTAATCTCGCTACCGGTGAATTGGTTTGAGCACAAAGCATTTTAGCAGCATCAATTTTACCATTCATAATATTCATTTTGATATTATTCATGAAATTGACGTCAATTTTAGAAGCAGCATTGATGGCTAATAATCTTTCAAAGTAGAGGTAAAGTGCAAAAAAGAACAATAAACCTAAGGTAATCATGATCAGTTGACCACCAATTCCCCCACTGGATACCAGTTCCCAAATAGATATTGTTTTTTCAACAGGTTGCGGATCTACTAAAGCTTCTTGAGCTACCGCTAAACTATCAGTTGCTTGCATATTTAATTGTTTTTTAATTTGGTTAATCTCTTAACGCTAAAATACTACTATTAATTGTTTAACGAATAAAATGTTCGATAAATATAAAGGATAATGCACCTGCAATAAATCCGGCAAAGGCAAGCCACGTTATTTTTTTAAGGTACCAAATGAAATCAATTCTTTCCATACCCATGGCAGCTACGCCTGCGGCCGAACCAATAATCAACATGCTTCCGCCAGTTCCGGCAGAATAGGCAATGAAATGCCAAGCCGGATGATCTATTTCATAAGAATACATTCCCATTGCAGCAGCAACTAAAGGCACATTATCAATTACTGAGGATAAAATCCCTAATAATATTATGACAACATCCATGTTTGGAACTGCATTAGAAAGTGATTCTGCTGCATAACGAAGAGTACCGGTGTCAACACCATTAATTTGACCGAAAACTAAGGTTTCTAAAGCTGCAACGGCCATCAATATTCCTAAGAAAAATAGGATGCTTGAGAATTCAATTTTAGATAGTGCTTTGTGTCCGGAATACAGGTATTTTTCATTTTTATTGAAATTTTCATGAGGAATTACATATTCCGAAATAAGCCATACAAACCCTAAACTGAACATCATACCTATATAAGGCGGAAGGCCTGTGAGCACTTTGAAAATAGGCACAAATACAATTGCCCCTAAACCTATAAATAGCATTTTTTTACTGCTAAGTAATTTTTCAGTTTGTTCATTGATTCCAAAATTTTTTCTTTCGATTGTTCCTTGAAAGGTTTTGAGTTTAGAAGCAATAAAAAACGGCACTACAAAGCATAAAACGGCTGGAACGATTACGTATTCTGATAATCCCGCCGCACTAACTTTGTTGGCAATCCAAAGCATGGTGGTAGTCACGTCGCCTATTGGAGACCAGGCACCTCCTGCGTTCGCCGCAATAATAATTAAAGAGGCATACCAAATTCGGTCTTCCCTCTGTGGAACTAATTTTCGTAGTAACGTGATTAAAACAATTGTTGTTGTTAGATTATCTATAATCGAAGAAAGTATAAAAGCAATTATACCTAAAACCCACAATAAGCGAACTTTATTACTCGTATTAATTCGGCTTTTGATAACATCAAATCCTCTATGTAAATCAATTATTTCAACAATAGTCATTGCACCAATAAGAAAAATCAATATTTCGGAAGTTTTGCCAAAATGATGCATCAAATTTTCTATAAAACCTTCATGATTTGCCTCCGCAGTTCCACTGGCCATATTAAAAACATGTCCGTGCAC
Source organism: Flavobacterium sp. (assembly GCF_044371705.1). GTDB lineage: Bacteria > Bacteroidota > Bacteroidia > Flavobacteriales > Flavobacteriaceae > Flavobacterium. Next base: position 17,212 of record NZ_JBILTE010000010.1, read on the forward strand.
ATCAATAATTGAAAACCATCCATTATTGAAACCAATGGATAAAAGAGCCCACATAACAGCGGCCATCAGTAGAGAAGGTACTGTTTTATCTAATTTTAATGGATGCTCGAGCGTAATAGACAAGTAGCCAATAATGAACAAAAGGATGATTAGTATTATCATTTTCAGAAATTTAAGTTAATTGTTTAAGAGCAATTTCAAAAGATGTTGAACTGATATTTATTTTTGAACTATTAAGTGAATGTATTTTTTCAATAGCCTTTTTGATGGTTTCTGAAGTATCTAAGAAAATGGCTTCATCGGTCATTTGTACTTTTTTTTCCATGAAGTATGCAAAAACACGGGCCATGCCGCAGTTGGCAATAAAATCCGGAATTAAACTAACTTTTGCATCGGTATCTTCCATAATTGGGCCAAAGAAAATTTCTTTATCAGCAAATGGGACATTGGCACCGCTAGAAATTACTTCTAAACCGGAATCAATCATTTGATTCACCTGGCTTTGTTGAACCAATCGTGAAGCGGCACATGGAGCAAATATTTCAGCACCAATTGTCCAAATTTTTTGATTAATTTCGGCAAACGAAATCATATTTGGAGCCACTAATTTATTGCCGTCTTTATTTAAAAATAAGCGTCTGATTTCTTCAAAAGTAAATCCGTCTTTGTTAATTATTCCGCCTTCTCGGTCAATAATACCTACCACTTTTGCACCCATGTCGGCTAAATAAAAAGCAGCTGCAGAACCTACATTTCCAAAACCTTGAATCACGGCTTTTTTTCCAACTACAGTTCCGCCATATATATCGTAATAATGTCGGACCGCTTCTGCCACACCAAAGCCTGTAATCATGTCGGCAACGGTATATTTCCGGTTCACATCAGGAGAAAATTTAGGATTTTCAATTACTTTGATTACGCCTTGACGTAACTGACCAATTCTATTGATTTTGTCGGCTTCAGTTGGTTTAAAATGACCGTTGAAAACACCTTCTTGCGGATGCCAAACACCACATTCTTCGGTGATGGGAATAACTTCATGTATTTCATCGACATTTAAATCACCACCCGTTCCGTAATAACTTTTTAATAAAGGTGAAACTGCCTTGTACCAACGCTGTAAAACTCCTTTTTTTCTAGGATCATTTGGGTCAAAATTGATTCCGGATTTGGCTCCGCCAATAGAGGGGCCTGAAACGGAGAACTTCACTTCCATTGTTTTTGCAAGCGAGAGTACTTCATTCATGTCCAAACCTTTTCTCATTCGGGTGCCACCACCTGCGGCCCCTCCTCTTAAAGAATTAATTACGGTCCATCCTTCTGCTTCCGTTTCTGCATCTTTCCAATTAAATATTATTTCAGGCTCTTTATTCTCAAATTTTTTGAGTAATTCTTTCATTATAATGTGACTGTTTATTTGGTTTTGCAAATATAAACTTTAAAAAAAGATTTGTAATTTATTATCTTATTAATATTGGGTTAAATAGTTGCATTTTAATTAATTTTTAAAAATTATTCCCGAACTGTGGTCAAATTTTGCACCGGTAACACTGCTTAAAACATTGATTTCGTTTCTTAATTTTAAAACACCCAATAATCCAAAGATTAGGGCTTCTTTGTATTCAAGTGTTTTAGCATTTGGAATAATTATTCCCATTTTAGGTAAGTGAATTTGCAATCGCTCAATTAAATAGTCGTTGTAGGCACCACCGCCGGTAATCAATAGTTTTCCCTCCTTTTTTGTTAGCGAATAATTGGTTTGCATAGCAATGTGTTCTATATATGTGTTCATTTTATCAGCAATAGCAATGGTGTGTTTTTCCATCAAGGGTAAAACAGTTTCTTTTACAAATTCAAATCCAAGTGATTTCGGATAGGGTTTTTGATAATAGTCCAGTTTATTCAACGCAATCAGCAAGTCCGAATCTAATTTTCCAAATTTGGCGATAGTTCCTTTATCATCATAATCATGACCTAATTGATTGGCATAAAAATTCAAGACAGTATTTACGGGTGAAATATCAAAGGCCATTCGTTTGTCATTTTCTTCAAACGAAATATTTGAAAATCCACCTAGATTCAAGCAATAATCATATTCAGAAAACAATAATCTATCGCCAATGGGTACTAAGGGAGCACCTTGGCCACCCAATTTTACATCTTGGACTCTGAAATCGCACACAATAGTTTTATTAACGATTTTAGCAATTTTCGGCAAATTTCCTATTTGAAGGGTGTATCCTTTTTGCGGTTGGTGTAAAATAGTATGTCCATGGCTGCAAACCGCGTCAACTGCATTCAGGTCGAAGTCGTCTATGAATTGTCTAATTGTTGTACCTAAATAATCGGTATACTCTTCATTGAGTTGAATCAATTCGGTTTTATTGAAATCAATAGCAGTTTTTAGTTTATTTAACCACTGTAGAGGATAGGGAATAGTTGCGATTTCTAGAATTTTGTAGTTCCAACGATTATTTTTCAGAGTAAAATAAACATGAGCTAAATCGATGCCATCTAGTGATGTACCACTCATGACTCCAATGACTTGATAGGTTTCCTTAAACATACTTTAAAATTACGAAAACGTTTGAAATTATGACTTTAATGTCCTATTTTTGCGACCAAATTTAAGAAACAAACAAACAATATTTATAGTTATGGATTTTAATCTTACCGAAGAGCATTTAATGATTCAGCAAGCTGCCCGCGATTTTGCTCAACAAGAATTATTACCGGGAGTAATTGAAAGAGATGAGTATTCAAAATTTCCGACCGAGCAAGTGAAAAAGATGGCTGATTTAGGCTTTATGGGAATGATGGTAGATCCAAAATACGGAGGTGCCGGTTTAGACAGTATTTCTTATGTTTTGGCAATGACTGAAATTGCAAAAATTGACGCATCAGCTGCCGTAATCATGTCGGTAAATAATTCTCTGGTTTGTGCCGGTATGGAAAAGTACTGCAACGAAGAACAAAAAATGAAATATTTAGTACCATTGGCAAAAGGAGAAGTGATTGGTGCTTTTTGTTTATCGGAACCCGAGGCAGGCAGTGACGCTACCTCTCAAAAAACAACGGCTATTGATAAAGGGGATTATTACCTTTTGAATGGTACAAAAAACTGGATAACCAATGGCGGAACTGCTTCTACATATTTAGTAATTGCTCAAACAGATGTTGAAAAGGGGCACAAAGGAATCAATGCTTTTATTGTTGAAAGAAGTTATCCCGGCTTCGAAATTGGACCAAAAGAAAAGAAAATGGGCATTCGCGGAAGCGATACACATTCGTTAATGTTTACCGATGTGAAAGTCCCAAAAGAAAATAGAATCGGTTCCGATGGTTTTGGTTTTTCATTTGCGATGAATGTGCTAAATGGAGGAAGAATCGGAATTGCATCGCAAGCATTAGGAATTGCAACCGGAGCATATGAATTGGCATTAAAATACTCGCAGGAAAGAAAGGCTTTTGGTAAAGAAATATTTAAACACCAAGCCATTGCTTTCAAATTAGCTGATATGTATGTAAAAATTACCGCTGCTAATTTATTGATTATGAAAGCAGCATGTGAAAAAGATGAAGGCAAAGATATTGCACATTCGGGAGCGATGGCAAAATTATATGCTTCTGAAATTGCCTTAGAAGTTGCCAATGAAGCCGTTCAAATTCACGGGGGTAACGGTTATGTTGCCGAATATCATGTGGAACGTATGATGCGTGATTCAAAAATAACTCAAATTTATGAAGGCACTTCTGAAATTCAACGAATTGTGATTTCGAGAGGGTTGGTTTCGTAATCCGTTTTAATTCTGTAAATTAAACCCTTTGAGAAATTTCTCAAAGGGTTTTTTTATTATTTTTGAAAAAAAATGGTGCATATGCTGTTATTTCCAATTCGAAAGGCTTTGAATGAATTGAACGATTTGCTGAATCAACTAACATATGAGGAGTATGTTCATCCGTGTCCTTATTTAAGTAATGCCTCCATTGGAGAGCATACACGTCATATTGTAGAGATGTTTCAATGTTTAAATGTGCAGTATTATGAAGGGGTTATTAATTATGATTCCCGCAAAAGGAATCGTTTGATTGAAACTGATTTGACTACTGCAAAAGCCGCCATTAAAACTTGTATGCAAGAATTGCAGAAACCTAATAAAATAGTTCATTTAGTTCAAATGATAGAAGGCCATGAAATTACTACTGAAAGTAATTATAACAGAGAATTACTTTATAATTTGGAACATTGCATTCACCACCAGGCGTTAATTAAAGTGGCCCTTTTACAAAATAATTCCATTGTAATTAATGAAGGCTTCGGAGTAGCACCCTCTACATTAGAATACAGAAAGCAATGTGCACAGTAAGTTTTGTTGTTGCAAACGAACAGATTATTATTACTTCCAACCGCGATGAAAGTGTTGTTAGACCAAGTGCTTTAAAACCTGAAAAGCACATTGTAAACAATAAAAACATCATTTTTCCAAAAGACCCAAAAGCCGGAGGCACATGGTTTGCAACTACTGAAAACGGAACGGTTGCAGTGTTGTTGAACGGAGCCAAAGAAAAACATCAGGTTAAAGATTCCTACCGAAGAAGTAGAGGATTAATTCTCCTCGATATTATTAGTTCAAACGCTCCATTGGAAGAATGGAAAAATATTGATTTAATGAACATTGAACCATTTACAGTGGTGCTTTATTTCAGTAAAGAGTTGTATCAATTACAGTGGAATGAAATAGAAAAAGAAATAGTACAATTGGATCAATCAATGCATCACATTTGGTCTTCGCCAACTTTATATTCTAGTGAAGTCCGTTTGCTACGAGTTCATTGGTTTGAAAAATTCATAAACGAACAGCAGGAATTAAATCCGTTAAACTTGTTTGATTTTCATCAAAACACAGCAAGTGAGAATAAGGACTTCGGACTGATAATCAATCGAAATAATAGTTTAAAAACATTGAGTATTACACAAGCTGTTATCAGAAAAAATGAAATTGAGTTTTCTCACTTAGATTTGCAGCATCAAAAGCATTTTGTCAATTCATATTCGATACAATAACTTGAAATTATTTTTCCATAAATTGTTTCATTGGGAATATTGGCCGTTTCAAGTGGTTTATATTCCTATCTATTTTTTGTGGATTTTTTATGCGATTAAATCTAGAACATTTTTCTTTTTCAATGCGTGTAATCCAAGAATAAAAAATGGCGGATTTATGGCCGAAAGTAAAAAGGAAATTTATGACAGTATTCCGCAACAATCTTATCCAAAAACAGAGTTAATTCATGAAAAAATCCCTTTTGATAAAGTGATTGTACTTTTAGAAGAGTCAAAAATTAAGTACCCGTTTATAGCAAAACCGGACATAGGTTTGCGAGGTTCGGCCGTTAAAAAAATTCATGCAATTTCAGAATTAGAGGAGTATCATACAAAAGCTAATTTTGATTATTTGATTCAAAATTTGATTCCATATGCCAATGAAGTTGGCATTTTTTACGTGCGATTTCCTAGTCAACAAAAGGGAAAGATTACAGGAATTGTGGCTAAAGAATTTTTGGAAGTTACCGGCGATGGCATTTCAAAAATTGTTGATTTATTACAAATGAATCCGAGGTATGAAATGCAATTAAAAACATTGCAAAAAGAATACGGCACTCAATTAAATCAAGTTTTGAAAAAGAATCAAAAACGTAACTTGGTTCCGTACGGAAACCACGCCAGAGGAGCGAAGTTTATAGATGTGAGTCATTTAATTACTGAAAAATTGACAAGATCAATTGATGAAATGTGCCAACAAATTCCGGAGTTTTACTTTGGAAGATTGGATGTGATGTACAACACTTGGGAAGATTTAGAAAATGGTCAAAACTTTGCCATCGTCGAATTAAATGGTGCCGGAAGTGAACCTACTCATATTTACGATCCCAAACATTCGTTGTTTTTTGCGTGGTATGAATTAGCAAGACACATCACTTATATGTATCAGATTAGCGTTCAAAATCATCATAAGGGTGTTCGGTACTTAACCTTTAAAGAAGGAGTGGAGCAGTACCGCTTACAAATGCAGCAGCAAAAAAAAATCTACCATTTTTAATGCAAAAAGTGAAGAATATAGGCGTTGGTTTTTTAGTAAGTTTCATTGGTTCTATTCCACTGGGATATTTGAATGTGGTTGGTTTTGATATATATTCTCAAGAAGGACTAACGGCAACCATATCTTATTTATTAGGTGTTGTTACAATTGAATTTTTTGTGATTTATTTCACTTTGATTTTTGCAAAAAAATTATCCGAGAATAAAAAACTAACGAAATATATCGAAGGTTTTTCGGTCTTGTTTATGTTAGTTTTGGCAGCTTTTTTTTATTTTAGTGCCAATTCAGAAACTACTAATAGAACTATTTTTTCTAATGTGTCAGAAAATTTTTTCTTTGCAGGATTACTTTTTAGCAGTTTGAATTTCATTCAAATTCCCTTTTGGACGGGTTGGAATTTATATCTGTTAAATGGTAATCATATAGAAATTTCAAAATCAAGAAAATACTTTTATGTTTTCGGAACTATTTTGGGAACGTTTTGCGGCATGTTAGTGTTGATTTTATCACTTCATTATTTTGCTTCGAATGTTGCTTTTTTGTCACAATATTTGATGAAGTTTATTATCCCATTAGTGTTTTTTGGACTTGGAATTTTTCAAGCTTTTAAATTTTATAAGAAGTACTTCCATTAATCTTCAAATCCTTTCTTTTCTTATCTTTACGAAAATTAGAAAACAAGTGAAAAATATCATCATCACTGGAACCTCGCGGGGCATTGGCTTTGAAATAGCATTGCAATTTGCCAACACCGGTCATCAAGTATTGGCCATTTCAAGAAAAACACCAAAGGAATTAATCGAACATTCTAACATCACTTGTCTTTCCATTGATTTATCAAGTGAAAAGGAATTGTACAGAGTCTCCGATTTTTTATCTCAAACTTGGAAAAATGTGGATGTAATTATTCACAACGCAGGAAGTTTGTTGTTAAAACCATTTTCACAAACCACTCAAGAAGATTTTGAAAATGTTTACAAAGTAAATGTGTTTGGAGTAGCAAATTTGACACGTGTTTGTTTGCCCTTTTTACAAAAAGGAAGTCATGTTGTGACCATTAGTTCCATGGGAGGTATTCAAGGAAGCATGAAGTTCGCTGGATTAGCAGCTTATTCTTCAAGTAAAGGGGCGGTGATAACACTTTCAGAATTATTAGCAGAAGAATATCGAGAACAAGGTATTTCGTTTAATGTTTTAGCATTGGGAGCCGTTCAAACAGAAATGTTACAAGAAGCTTTTCCGGGTTATGAAGCTCCACTTTCCGCCAAAGAAATGGCCGAGTATGTTTATGATTTTTCGTTGAACGGAAGTAAATATTTTAACGGAAGGGTGATTGAGGTATCTTCTTCAACACCTTAAAAGTTAATTTATTTTTGTAAATTGTATCTTCATTTAAACTATATAAACTATGACAAAATTAAACGCCATCCAGCTATTTGAAGAAAGAAAAGTCCGAACCATTTGGGACGATGAAAACGAAAAGTGGTTCTTTTCAATTATTGATGTAATAGAGGCTTTGACAGAAAGCGATCGACCCAGGAAATATTGGAGTGATCTAAAAACGAAGTTACAAAAAGAGGGAAGTGAACTGTCCGATTTTATCGGACAGTTGAAAATGATGGCCCCTGATGGAAAAATGCGACTAACTGATGTAGCTGATTCAGAACAACTTTTTAGATTAATTCAATCAATTCCCTCACCAAAAGCAGAGCCGTTTAAGTTGTGGTTAGCACAAATTGCATCGGAACGATTGGATGAATTGCAAGATCCGGAATTAACTATTGATAGAGCTTTAGAACAATATTTGCAGTTAGGATATTCTGAAAATTGGATTAACCAACGATTGAAAAGTATTGAAATCAGGAAAGAACTGACCGATGAATGGAAAAGCAGAGGAATTAAAGAAGGTCAGCAATTTGCAACTTTAACCGATATTATTTCAAAATCTTGGTCAGGCATAACCACTAAAGAATACAAATTATTGAAAGGATTAAAAAAGGAAAATCTTCGGGATAATATGACCAATACAGAATTGATTTTGAATATGTTATCTGAAGCGTCTACAAAAGATATTTCCAAAGCAGTAAATCCTGAAACGTTTGAAGAAAATAAAGAAGTTGCCAAACAAGGCGGAAATGTTGCCAATGTTGCCCGAAAAGAACTGGAAGCAAAAACAGGAAAAAAAGTAGTAACCAATTTAAACGCAAAATCGTTGGCAAGTCAAAATAAAGAAATCGATAAAAAATAAATGAGCGAAGTTCTTTTAAAATATCTTCCCGAACACGCAGTTGAACCTGTTTTTGAATTAATCAAAACCAATTCAGTACATTTAAAAATCGTGAATGAACGGCAAACGCGTCACGGTGATTATAGAAAACACCCTACCGGGAAACATCAAATTACAGTCAATGCCAATTTGAATAAATACCGCTTTTTGATTACGCTTGTTCATGAAATTGCACATTTAGCTGCTTTTGAAAAATATGGTCGATATATTAAACCGCATGGAAACGAATGGAAAATTACCTTTCAGCGTTTGATGGTGCCGTTTATTCGTCCGGAAATTTTTCCGCATTCGGTTTTACCTTTGGTTGCCAATCACTTCCGGAATCCAACGGCTAGTAGCGACACCGATGCCCTATTGGCTTTTGCTTTAAAACAATTTGACGAACGAAAACCGGACATTCATTTTATACATGAAGTGCCTTCAGGAAGTCTGTTCAGAATTAAAAACGGAAAAATTTTCCAAAAAAAGGGACTTCGGGTCAAACGCTATGAATGTTTAGAAGTACAAACCGGAAAGTTATATTTGTTTAATGCCAATGCTGAGGTGGAGATTATACCGGGATAATTATCGATTTATGAATTTAGAATTACTCAAAAGAAAATCTTATTTTTTATTGCTTATAACCTCATTGTTGTTTTTGGTATTGCTTTTAAACACCAACGTAAATGAAAGATTTGTTGTAAATATTCATGATACTTATTATGTTGTTGAATTTCAACATTGTTTCATTTTATTGTTTCTTACATTTTTAACATCAGGAGTATTATATTTAGCATCTAATTTTTTTAAGATTCAATTATTTTCTTTCTTATCAATGATTTATATTTATGGGTCATTAGTATTTATTGGACTATTTTTTTACTATTTAAATAATGCAAATTCATCGTCGATTTTTAATTAAATTGATTATAGCTTTAGGATGAATATTTCACTA
>NZ_JBILTE010000227.1:0-3821 GCF_044371705.1 Flavobacterium sp.
TTATTACTTTATTAAATTTTGTTTTTCTTCAATTCATTTTCGTAATTAATTTAATAACATCAATTATTAAAAAACTAAGCAACTTAAGTTCTCAGTAACGCGGCAACTTTACTATATTTGTGTCAATTTAACATAGTATATCAGCTTTTTGCAATTCAAAAATGAACAAAAATTATTACGCAATACTAATGGCCGGAGGAGTAGGTTCACGTTTTTGGCCGGTAAGCACAACCGAGTTTCCCAAGCAGTTTCACGATATGTTGGGATCGGGGGAGACACTAATTCAAAAAACCTTCAGTCGATTATCGAAAATTATTCCCAACAAAAACATTTATATTTTAACTAATGAGCAATACAATGAGTTGGTTTTGCAGCAATTGCCAATGGTCAAACAAGAGCAAGTTTTATTGGAACCAGCCATGCGAAATACTGCACCTTGTATTTTGTATGCCTCGTTGAAAATTCAGAAAATGAATCCCCAAGCTTTGATGGTCGTCGCTCCAAGCGATCATTGGATTGAAGATGAAACAGCATTTGCCAACAATTTGCAACAATGTTTTGACTATTGTGAAATGGAAAATGCATTGGTAACACTTGGCATTCAACCCACTTTTCCAAATACCGGTTTTGGTTACATTGAATTTAATAAAGCCGACACCAACGCGATAAAAAAAGTCAACCAATTTAGAGAAAAGCCTGATTATGAAACAGCAAAATCGTTTTTGAAAAGTGGTAATTTTTTATGGAATGGCGGAATATTTATTTGGTCTGTTCAATCGATTATTGAAGCGTTTTCAGCATTTCAACCGCAAATGCATCAATTATTCATGAATGGCTATCCACAGTTGAATACTTCGGGAGAACAAATTTTTATTAACTCAAATTATGCAAATGCCGAAAATGTTTCCATAGATTACGCTATTTTAGAAAATGCAACTAATGTTTTTGTGTTACCCGCTACTTTCGACTGGAATGATTTAGGAACTTGGGGTTCCTTATACGATAAACTGGATAAAGACGAACAAAATAATGCGGTCGTTAATTCAAAAGTAATTTTGGAAAACGCAACCAATAATATCATTAGAGCTCATGACAAAAAGCTAATTGTTATTGATGGTTTAGATAATTTTATAGTTGTTGATGAGGGGAATGTTTTGCTAATTTACCCTAAAGATAAAGAGCAAGACATTAAGTCAATTATGAAAAAAGCGACAGGATAAATTAATTATACAACTGAAAAGTATGATATTTTTAATAGGCATTGATTTCACTTTACCTTTAAAGAATCCGGTTTTGCTGTTTTCTTTGATCTTATTTATTATACTTTTTGCACCTATTTTACTGAATAAACTTCGAATTCCGCATCTTATAGGTTTAATTATCGCAGGAGCAATTATTGGACCGAATGGTTTAAATTTAATTGCTCGCGATATGAGTATTATTTTATTTGGAACTGTTGGACTTCAGTACATTATGTTCTTAGCCGGTTTGGAAATTGATTTAGCTGAGTTCAAGAAAAATAGCTCCAAGAGTTTAGTTTTTGGAATGCTTACGTTCTCAATTCCAATGATACTAGGTACTGTTGTAGGTCTTTATGTGTTGCATTTTTCGACAGCAACATCTGTTTTACTTGCCAGTATGTTTGCCTCGCACACTTTAATTGCTTATCCATTAGTAAGTAAGTTAGGTATTGCCAAAAACAGAGCAGTAACGGTTGCGGTGGGAGGAACGATGATAACGGATACACTGGCCCTTTTGGTTCTTGCTATTATTGCAGGTATGCAAACCGGAGAAATAAACCAAGAGTTTTGGATTCGACTAGGTTTTTCTGTGATTATTTTTGGATTGGTCGTGATGCTCATTTTTCCCATAATTGGACGATGGTTTTTTAAAAGATATGATGATAATATATCACAATATATTTTTGTCTTAGCGATGGTATTTTTAGGTTGTACATTGGCAGAGTTGGCAGGAATTGAAGCTATTATCGGAGCTTTCTTAGCCGGTTTAGCTCTCAACAGATTGATTCCGCATACATCTCCGTTAATGAATCGCATAGAATTTGTTGGAAACGCACTTTTTATACCCTTTTTTCTGATTGGGGTAGGAATGTTAATTGATTACAAAGCTTTTGTAAAAGATTGGGATACCATTCAAGTAGCAGGAATTATGACAATCGTGGCCATAGTTGGAAAGTACTTGCCCGCCTATATTACTCAGAAGTTATTTGGATATAGTCGAGACGAAAGAAGATTACTCTTCGGATTAAGTAATGCACAAGCAGCCGCAACTTTAGCTGCAGTTTTGGTTGGTTTTAATATTATTGTGGATTATAAAAGTGTCAATTCATATTCAGAAGTACATCTGAAAAACAATAAGCTAACAACGGAAAATAACCAAGTACTTTTATTTAATGAATTGAAAAGCGGCGAATTTCCACAGATTGGAAGTAGTGCTTATGTTAACAGAGTTCTTGCAAAAGGGACGTTTAAACTAACCGATAAGTCTGAGTTAAAATTTAACGAAGGAAAATTGGCAGAAATTAGAATGCCCAACCGATTGTTAAACGAAAATGTGTTAAACGGAACTATTTTAATGATTTTGATTACCTGCACAATCGCTTCGTTTGTAGCACAAAAAGGAGCCTATAATATTGCATTAGCAGAGGATGAAGATGAAGAAGACAATCCTGATGACATTCCGGTTGAAAGTGATGAAAAGATATTAATCCCGATGAAATCATTGGAAACAGTTGATGAATTGGTTAATCTTTCTGTTACGCTAAAATCTAAAAAAAATAAAGCTGGATTGTTTGCATTAAACGTGATTAGCAATAATGGCTCAACGACTGTCTTAGAGAGCAAGGCCAAAAAAATTATAGATAGAGCTGCTATAGCTGCTGCTTCAACCGATAATAGACTAAGCATGCTAATGCGGTATGATTTAAATATCATCAATGGTGTTTCAAGTGTGGTGAAAGAGCACAAAATTTCAGACATTATTTTGGGTCAAGCAGAGTCGTTAGGATCGGGGGATTCTTTATACGGGCCAATTACAGATGGTATTTTGTATAAATGTAATACTACCACATTTATTTATAAATCAGAGCAGCCAATTGCAACAATCAAACGATTTATTGTTGTAATTCCGGAGCGTGCAGAACGAGAAATAGGCTTCCCTTTTTGGTTGCTGAAAGTTTGGAATTTAGGGAAGAATACCAGTTCAAAAATTATATTTTATGGTGCAGAATCTACGATCAATTTAATAAAGGATGTTCACGCCAAACATCCTGTGCAGGCAGAATTCAATCTTTTTTCAGATTGGGACGATTTTTTGATTTTGTCTAGAAACATCACTAAAGACGACGCGTTAGTTGTGGTCATGAGCAGAAAATTAAACCTATCCTACAATTCTGTAATGGCTAGTATTCCGAGTTACACCAATAAATATTTTGAAAAGAATAATGTGCTGTTAATTTACCCTTTACAAACGACACTATCAGGTAGCAGACTTGATTTAAAAAGTCCTGCTGCTTTAGAAACATTTACCGAAAATATAGAACGCTTAGATGATGTGAGAAAATTAATTGGAAAGTTGTTCAAGAAAAAATAATGAAATATCTGATATTTTGTTATTTTTGAAATGACCCGACTAAAATCAAGCAATGAAAATTTATAAATTCGCTCTAATTTTCTTATTATTCATTTCAAGTTTAAGTTTTGCTCAAATTTCAAATTTCACATTACAAGTAGCGGCTACTAACGAAACATGTTTGGGAAATGGTACTTTAACCATAACAGTTTCCGGAACAACTTCCGGAG
>NZ_JBILTE010000109.1:0-8869 GCF_044371705.1 Flavobacterium sp.
CGAGCAATTGGTCATTTTTATTAACCAAAACAGTGAAAATATTTTTCATCTTTATCTCCGGTGGATTTGGATTTTTTTCCTCAATTTGAGGTAACTTTCTGTTTATCCCTGAATCGGTTTCAATAGTTGTTGTAACTAAGAAAAAGATTAAAAGTAAGAAAGCGATGTCCGCCATTGACCCGGCATTAACTTCCGGTGCTTTTCTCTTTGCCATACTTATTTTTTAATACGGTTATATCCGGTTAAAAACATTACCAAAATTGCAACTACTGCAATAATGTAAAAAGCATTCAAACCTGTACTCACCATTTTGGAAGTAGTAGCAGAAAAATCATCACCTCCAATCGTCATTGGTGTTGAATCAGCAAAAATATACGATACAACAATTAGTATTAAAAAGGCTCCAACACTAATAAATGTCTTTTTCAGCTCGCTACCTTTTTGAGAAATTAGATTTCTAATAGAGTAAAATAGTACTAATAAAATAGCTATTACAAACACTACATAAGAAAGATTAATCATTGGTGAAATAAGGCCTCCATCCATCTCTTCTGCCACTGTTATAGTGACCCAAAATATTATCGATAAAAAACTTACAACAAGTACTAATATCCTAGTTAATTTATTTAAATTCATAACAAAAGTTATTAGAAATTATTTTTTGTTTTTATAGTCCACGAGAATATCTACTAAACTAATAGATGAATCTTCCATATCATTTACAATAGAATCAACTTTTGCAATAATATAATTATAGAAAACTTGAAGTATCATCGCAACAATTAGACCAAATACAGTTGTTATTAACGCTACTTTAATACCTCCCGCTACTAAAGAAGCGTCCATATTACCAGCTGATTGGATTTTATCGAATGCAATAATCATCCCGATTACTGTTCCTAAGAATCCTAACATTGGAGCCAAGGCAATAAACAAAGAAATCCATGATATATTTTTCTCTAACTGACCCATTTGTACTCCACCGTATGCCACAACCGCTTTCTCTGCAGACTCAATACTATGATCTATACGGTCTAACCCTTGATAAAAAATAGAAGCAACAGGACCTGCTGTATTTCTACATACTTCTTTAGCAGCATTCACACCACCAGAAGCTAAGGCATCTTCTACTTGTTTGATTAATTTTTTGGAATTGGTTGTTGAAAAATTTAAATAAATAATTCTTTCAATAGAAATTGCTAAACCAAGAATTAAACATAATAAAATAGGGGCCATAAAACCGGGACCTCCTTCAATAAAACGCACTTTTACTTCTTGCGTAAATGATCTTTCTGTTGACTCTACAGTGTCTTCAGCCAAAGCTTCAGTAGCAGTTGCGTCTGCTGGAGTTGTTTCAACTGCTGCTGCTTGAGCAGTTGGTTCAGAAGTTTGAGTTGTATCTGATTGAGCTTGGGCCGTACCAAACATTAATAAACCAGAGATAGCTAAAATAGAAAATAGTCTTTTCATTTCTTTGTTCTTAATTTTAATTAGTTAACAGGTTAAAGGTATAAATTAATTTTTAATTATAATACAATTTTAAAATTATGCGGAGAGAAAGGGATTCGAACCCTTGATACCCTTTTGGAGTATACACACTTTCCAGGCGTGCTCCTTCGACCACTCGGACACCTCTCCTTGCATTTTTTAAAGCACGTATTTTAAGAGTGCCAAATAACAAAAAAAATCTCACTTGGAAAAATTTAATCCGTTATTTTTATGACAATTCTCCACGTAAAGAGGTTTCGAAAATGGTTTTGAACACTTTAGCTGAAACATTTTGCCCAATCAAATACATTAATTTTGTTATAGCTGCCTCAGTTGTAATGTCTTTGCCTGAAATTACACCGATTTTTTTTAGTAATGTACTCGTTTCGTAATGCCCCATTGACACACTGCCCCCCGAACATTGTGTCACGTTTATAACGTAAATTCCATTTTTTATTGCCTTTTTTAATAGTAAAACAAACCATTCATCCGTAGGAGCATTACCTGCTCCGTAAGTTTCAAGCACTACACCTTTCAATTCGGGCATTGAAAAGAGTGCATGCAGCACCGATTCATTAATCCCGGGGAATAATTTTATGATGACCACATTGGTGTCCATATATTTGTGAACCACCAAGCTTTTGGAAATAGAACTCTTTGTTAAAAGTTCGTGGTTGATTTTTAAATGCACACCTGAAACTACTAATGGCGGGAAATTGGGTGATGAAAAAGCATTGAAATGCTCTGCATTTATTTTTGTAGTTCGATTGCCGCGATACAGTTTATATTCAAAATACAAACATACTTCTCTAATAACGGGAACGCCGTTTTTTTGCAAAGCAGCAATTTGTATCGCTGTGATCATGTTCTCCTTTGCATCTGTTCGTAAATCACCAATAGGAAGCTGAGATCCTGTAAATACCACCGGTTTTGACAAATTTTCAAGCATGAAACTCAAAGCAGATGCACTGTAAGACATCGTGTCGGACCCATGTAACACAACAAAACCGTCAAAAGAATCATAATTGCTTTCAATAATTTCTGCTATTTCAACCCACCTGTGCGGATTCATATTGGATGAATCGATTGGGTGTTCAAAAGAAATCGTCTCTATCTCACATTCCAAAAGTTTTAATTCAGGAATACGCGTTAGTAATTTTTTAAAATTGAAGGCTTTCAAAGCTCCTGTCTCGAAATCTTTCATCATACCAATAGTTCCTCCGGTATAGATGAGTAATATTTTTGCCTTAGAGTGCTGGTTCATACTTCATTTTATTAACCACCGGATTGGCATACATAGCTAAGAAGCTCTCAACCATCGCTTGATTGTTGGCGTCAATTTTCATTTCCAATCTTCGTTCAAATAGAGATTTCTCATTTTCGGTATAATGAGCAGAGAATTTATCGAACTTATGCAACAAATCATAGGCTATAAAGTTGGTTGGCCAAAGTTTGTAGGTCGACAAAATTGAATCGTCGATTGTTTGAGCCAATGCTTGGATTTGTTTGTTGTTATTGTCAAATTCCGACTCAATCCAATCCAGCTCTTTATCCAAGACGGCACCCACATGAATATGAATCCGTTTTTTCTGACCCATAATCCCACTAAGCAAGGTTATAAAATCTTCATTCTTCTCCTTAATATATTTCTCGTTGTTTGCTTCGGCCATTAATTGAGGCATTTTCAAAGCATCGGTCGGGTCATATTCATAGGAAATGGAAACAGGGACGATTTTAATTTTTTTGAAATACTGCATCACGCGATCTTCATCCGATCCCATCGCCAGCATTTTCAAAACGCCTTGATGGGTAGCATCGTTACCGTCTTTCGTTCTTCCTTCACGTTGTGCAATCCAAACAGAACGATTCTCGCGTAATAATAACTGGGCAATATATTCCGCCATCAATTTGGAGCTTTGAAGCAGTTCACGTGGAGACAAACCACGTTGCACTAAAAAATTTCGATTGAGCTTTGATAATTTTAATAAAAAATCCTTTTTAACCAAATTATCTCCAATTGCCGAAGCAGTCATGACCAAACCATGATCATAAAGAGAAACATTTAATAAAGACGTATCTAAAATAATATCCCTGTGATTAGAGATAAATAAATAGGATGTGTTTTTTTCTAATTTTTCATAACCGGAAGTCGTCAAACCTTCGGAACTTCGCTCCAATACCTTTTGAACTGACTGGTAAATAAAATTAACTTGAAAATCACGTATCGAATGTGTTTTCTTTAATTGATTCATCCAATCATATTCTTCTGTTTCAGGAAAGGTAAAATTCATTAAAGCCTTCATCATCGGATGTTGAATCACCGAGCAAATTCCTTGGTTTACTTCACTGTCATAAAAAGGTCGAATCGAGTCAAATTTTGACATCATTAAGCTGTTTTGAATTCACAAATGAACAAATTTTTTGTGAATTATGTGTTACGATTCTTTTAAATACCAAAAATTGCTTTGGAATTGGCAGTGGTAATTCGTGCAACCTCTTCAACTGGAATTTGATATAATTCAGCAATTTTCTCGGCAACTAAACGAACATAACTACTTTCATTTCGTTTACCACGATACGGAACCGGAGCCAAATAAGGCGAATCGGTTTCTAAAACAATATGTTTCAAATCGATTTGGTTTAAAAACGTATCGATTTTACCATTTTTAAAGGTGATTACTCCCCCAATTCCTAACTTCATTTGGCACGAAATGGCTCGTTGGGCCTGTGCATAATCTCCCGTAAAACAGTGAAAAATTCCAAATAAATCATCGCTCTTTTCAGATTCTAAAACCTCAAATATTTCATCAAAGGATTCTCTGCAATGAATGACAATGGGTAATTTGTATTTCTTTGCTAACTGAATCTGTCGTTTGAAAGCTATTTTTTGAATATCCAAAGTCGTTTTATCCCAAAACAAATCGATTCCAATTTCACCGATGGCAACAAATTTTCGTTGTGCCAATTCATTTTCCACATGTTGTAATTCTTCTTCATAATTTTCTTTGACATAACATGGATGCAATCCCATCATTAAAAAAACATGGTCGGGGTGTTTTTTTTCTAAATCATACATGGAAGCGGTACAAGTGGAATCAATTGCAGGAATAAAAAAGCGAGAAACACCGGCGTCAATAGCTCGTTGAATCATTTCTTCTCTGTCTTGATTGAATTCTTCAGAATATAAATGGGTGTGTGTATCGGTCAATTGCATAAGTAGTTGTAAAGTAGCAAAGATACAAAGTTGTAGTGGGTTTGCCGAAAGAATGCATGAATAGCTTATTTTTGACTTTCTAAAAAGTTACGATGAAAAATTTACATGACGTTTTGAAAGGCAAAGGCTATAAAAAAATACCATTTAAAGTTTCAAAAACGCAGCATTTATTGATCAAAGCAACGATTAACGGCATTAAAGGCAATTTTATATTAGATACGGGGGCTTCCAATAGCTGCATCGGATTTGAAAATGTAGCCTACTTTAACGTCTCTTCAAAAGCTTCTAAAACAACCGCTTCCGGTGCAGGTGCCGTAGGTATGGAAACACATCTTTCTGAAAGTAATACTTTGAAATTAAGCCGTTGGGAAACCTCCGATTTTACTTTGGTCATCTTTGATATGAGTCATGTAAATGAAGCTTTGCGACAATATAAAGCCAAACCGGTTCATGGAATTATTGGTGCTGATATATTATTATCGGGAAAAGCAATTATCGACTATTACAACCATTATTTATATTTGATTCATAAAAAAACCCGATAACAACTGTATCGGGTCTTCTACTATATTGCTTAAAAACTACAGTTCTAAGGCTTTTTTAGGATTGTTATCCATCAAAATTTCCACAGGATTTTCCAATGCCTCTTTTACCGCTACTAAAAACCCAACCGACTCACGTCCGTCAATGATTCTATGGTCGTATGACAAAGCAACGTACATTACGGGAGCAATCACAATTTGTCCGTTTTTCACAATCGCACGATCTACTACATTGTGCATTCCAAGAATTCCCGATTGCGGTGGATTGATAATTGGAGTTGACAACATACTGCCAAATACGCCACCGTTTGAGATGGTAAATGTTCCTCCGGTCATTTCGTCAACCGTAATTTGTCCGTCACGAGCTCTAATTGCCAATCGTTTAATTTCAGCTTCAACACCTCTAAAAGAAAGTGTTTCTGCATTTCGCATGACCGGAACCATCAATCCTTTTGGACCGGAAACTGCCACTGAAATATCACAAAAATCGTACGCAATTTTTTCCTGACCGTCAATCATGGAATTAACATCCGGATATAATTTTAGAGCACGCGTTACGGCTTTTGTAAAAAACGACATAAAACCTAAACCTAAACCGTGTTTGTCTTTAAATGAATCTTTATATTCTGCACGCAGAGCATAAATTGCAGTCATATCAACTTCGTTAAACGTAGTTAACATTGCTGTTTCATTTTTTGCTGAAACAAGTCTCTCAGCAACTTTACGACGAAGCATTGATAACTTGGTTCGCTCTGAACCTCTGTTTCCTCCGGTTGGAGTTCCCATTGACGGAACGGCATTTACTGCATCATCTTTTGTAACTCTTCCACCTTTGCCGGTTCCAACGATATCGGATGGTTGAATGTTTTTTTCGTCTAATATTTTACGGGCAGCTGGCGAAGGTGCTTGTGTTGCATAGGTTTTCTCAGCAACAGGAGCAGCTTTAGGTGTCTCCGCTTTTTTCTCTTCAACTTTTGGTGCTTCGGCTACTGGTTTCGTCTCAACTTTTGATGTATCATCGCTTGGTTTTGCAGCAGCAGTATCGATTAAACAAACAACAGCTCCAACAGCAACCGCGTCACCTTCTGAAGCTTTTAGAGTAATTATTCCGCTGGCTTCTGCCGGTAATTCCAAAGTTGCTTTGTCTGAGTCTACCTCAGCAATAGCTTGATCTTTTTCAACATAATCGCCATCTTTTACTAACCATGTAGCAATTTCAACTTCTTTAATTGATTCGCCCGGTGATGGGACTTTCATTTCTAAAATCATGTCTATTATTTTGTTTAAAGTTTAAATTGTTTCAGGTTTCAGGTTATGAGCCACTTGAAACTTGAAACTTGAAACGAATTTTATCTAAATAAATTTTTATCAAATACCATTCTGATGGCATCTGCATGACGTCTTCTGTCTCGGGTATGGCTGCCGGCAGCTGGTGCTGCATACGCTTTTAATGATGCTAATCGCCATTTTACCAAGTCAAAATTCATCAACATATAGCTGTAAGCTCCCATGTTTTTAGGCTCTTCTTGGGCCCAAACATAATCGTCTGCATTTGGGTAACCGGCAATGATCGTTTTTAATTGTTCAACCGGCAAAGGAAACAACTGCTCGATTCGTACCAAAGCTACTTCATTTCTTCCTAAGTTTTCTCTTTCGGCAAGAATGTCGTAGTAAAATTTACCGGTACAGAACACCAATGTTTTTACTTTTCTCTTATCTACAGAGTTATCATCAATAGTTTCTTGGAAACTTCCGTTGTACAACTCTTCTTTGGTTGAAATGCAAGAAGGATGACGTAATAAACTCTTAGGTGAAAATACCACCAATGGTTTTCTGAACTTCGTTTTCATTTGTCTACGTAACAAATGGAAGAAGTTCGCAGGAGTAGTACAATCAGCTACATACATATTGTGACGGGCACATAATTGTAAATAACGCTCCATTCTGGCAGATGAATGTTCGGCACCTTGACCTTCATAACCATGCGGTAACAATAAAACAATACCGTTTTGGTTGTTCCATTTGTCTTCCCCGCAAGAAATGTATTGGTCAATCATAATTTGTGCCCCATTGGAGAAATCTCCAAATTGTGCTTCCCAAATCGTCAAAGCATTCGGATTGGCTAAGGCATAACCGTAATCAAATCCTAAAACACCATATTCGGAAAGGAACGAGTTAAACACATTGAACTTCCCTTTTTTATCTTTTAATCCGTTTAATAAGATTACTTCTTCCTCACTGTCTTCCACTTTCACCACTGCATGACGGTGTGAAAAAGTGCCCCGTTCAACATCTTGTCCGGAAATACGAACATCATATCCTTCCATCAATAGAGTTCCGTAAGCCAATGACTCAGCAGTACCCCAATCTATAACATCGTTGTCATACATTGTTTTCCTATCTGTTACAATTTTGCTGATTTTACTTATGAATTTTTTATCAGCCGGCAAAGTAGAAATAGTATCAGCAATGACTTCTAATTTCTTTTTATCGAAAGTAGTTGTTACTTTTTTCAACATTTCATCATCACTAACTTGAACAAATCCTTTCCATTCATTCAGCATAAATGGAGTGATGATAGTCAACGCTTTTTTTCTGGAAGCTTCTAAATTTTGATCTAATTTAGCTTTGTAATCGCTTTCAATTTTATTGATGTAGGCTTGGTCAACAATCCCATCAATAATTAACTTTTCTGCATAAATATCTCGCGGATTTTTATGTCGAGCGATTATTTTATATAAAACCGGTTGCGTAAATCGAGGTTCATCGCCTTCGTTGTGACCGTATTTTCTGTAACCTAATAAATCAATAAACACATCTCTACCAAAAGTCATTCGGAAATCTAATGCAAATAACATTGCATGAACTACTGCTTCGGTATCATCAGCATTTATGTGTAATACAGGTGAAAGCGTCACTTTTGCAACATCGGTACAATAAACTGACGAACGAGCATCTAAATAATTGGTGGTAAAACCTACTTGGTTATTGATAACAATATGAATGGTTCCGCCTGTCTTGTAGCCATCAAGTTGCGACATCTGAACGATTTCATAGACTATTCCCTGACCGGCAACAGCGGCATCACCATGCACGGCAATAGGTAATACTTTTGAAAAATCATTTGGAAAATATTTATCTTGTTTCGCACGGGCTATTCCTTCAATTACGGCTCCTACTGTCTCCAAATGCGAAGGATTCGGTGCTAAATTGATGTTGATATTTTTTCCTGATTTTGTTTTTCTGTCAGCCGTTAAACCTAAATGGTATTTAACGTCTCCGTCAAAATATTCTTTGTCGTAATCTTTCCCGTCAAATTCTGAGAAAATGTCTTGGGTTTCTTTCCCAAAAATATTGGCCAATATATTCAAACGCCCACGGTGTGCCATTCCCATCACAAATTGTTCTACGCCTCGTTCCGCAGCAGTTTCAATTAATGCGTCTAAAGCAGGAATGATACTTTCACCACCTTCTAATGAAAATCGTTTTTGACCTACATATTTGGTGTGCAAAAAGTTCTCGAAAGAAACCGCTTCGTTTAATTTATCTAAAATATGTTTCTTTTGGTCTGCTGAAAAATTGGGTAAATTATCATTGATATTCAATCGGTTCTGAATCCATTCAA
>NZ_JBILTE010000217.1:0-4022 GCF_044371705.1 Flavobacterium sp.
GGAAACACGCTCGAAGTCGTTTGCTCCAAACATCCATGCGGATACTGAATCAAATAATCCAGTCTTCGGTTAAAATCGATGGAAGGGAACGAAGAAACTTCTAAACGTGCCTGATTACTTCCCGGCACACCAAACGTATCAAACGAAAGTGTTTTTGTGCTGTTGGGCTCTAAAACCACGTCGGTATATTCATGTGTCACCGGATTTGGGTTGGTAATGTCTAATTCCACTTCATACGTAGCTTTTTCAGTTCCGGAAGTGGCAATTACTTGTACTTTGGCCAAACCGGTTAGATTGCCGACTTCCAAATCGAAATAGGCCATTTTTTCATCGGGTTGAGCAAAACTTAAGCTTTGTGAACTAGTACCAACGACTTTCATTCCGTTGTTGGTTCGCACTTGCACGGTTACATTTTTCACTTTGTTTTCCATGGCAAAAATGGTTACCGGTAAAGTCACTTTTTCGGAAGGAGAGACTTTTCTTGGCAACGAAGCAAGCACCATTAATGGTTTGCGAACAGGCGTTGTTTTTTCGGCATTACCATAGGCACTCGTATTCAAATCGCCCGCCACAACCATGGTTCGAACCGACCCCACATAATTGGGAATTTTCACATGATGAATTTTGGTTTGTCCTTTCTCCAATTTGAAAGGACCTAAATAAATAACCACAGGTTTGAAACGGTTTGCTTTTTTTGCTTTTGCACCACCCAAATCTTCGTCACCTCCAATGCTAAAAATTTGATTGATTTTACCACCGTACGCTCCAATGACATCGTCGTACACGTCCCAAGTTCGAACGCCCAGAGCTTCTCGGGTGTAAAAACTATTCCACGCATTAGGTGTTTTGAAACGGGTTAAATCCAATAATCCATCATCAACAATCGCGAGGGTATACGTCATGGCTTTGCCTGATTTTTCACTCACACGAATGTTTACTTTTTGTTCCGGCCTCAACACTTCAGGCATGGAGAGTTGTGGTTCTAAAAGAGTGTTTTTATCCAAAACTTCAATCGGAATAATTCCGTACAATCGAATTGGCGAATCGTTTAAGGTAGAAGCATGTGGCTGTAATAATGTCACATGAATATACACATTGGGAGCCATGGCAGATGTAATCGGAATTTCCACTTTTGTTTCCCCTTTTTGGGTTGTTGCCCATAAAGTTTGCACCACTTTGGTTCCGTTTTCAATGGAAATCAACGCCCGACTTCCGGCACTTGACGGGAAAGAAATGGTTGCTTTTTCGCCTACAGCATAGTTCTTTTTATTTGCAGAAAACACCAACATGGTTGCGTTTGAAGCATCGGTATTTCTTGTTTTACCCGACCAATACGGCCAATCAATCATGACTGTTTGACCCGTGGCATGACCTCCGGCTGGGTCGGAGATTCGAACCAAGTAACGACCCCATTCCGACTCCTCATTTTTAAATTGAAAACTTCCTTTACCCGCTGCATTCGTGCTTACAATAAAGCTCTTAAAAGGAATGGTTGAGTTGGAAGATGTGTAGCTTGACAAATCATCATGACTTGCATCCCACCACCAACGCCATTCTACTTTATAGACTTTTACTTCAAGATTTTTGACCGCTTTTGGATACCCTTTTTCATCTACGGTAACCACATCATATCTATTGGTTCTGCCGGTTTCCAAAAGTCCATATTTATTGGGTTCAGGCGTTTTTAAACCCACATAGGTTGCAAAAGGAGAATAACTAACAGCCATCACATCGGTACTGAAATCACCTCCGTTTTCATAGACTTTTGTCATGAACGATGCTTTTAACATTCCCGGTGCCTGACCAGTAATTTTGGGTTGTAAATTGATTTTTGCACGACCATTGCCATCCACTTTACCAGCAAAAACCGTCGTTTCTTCCGTTTCAAATGTTCGCACCGGATCATCAAACGTATACTGTGAATAGCCTTTAAAAGAGGTTTTCTGTTGGGTGAATTTTGCTTGAATTTCCGTTTTTAAATCTTTTGCAACTGCACCGTGAAGCCAAGTAACTTCCACCTGACCGGTGTTGGATTTGGATGCTGAAAGCAATTCAGAATCAAAAGTGTTTTTGATTTTTAATCGGTTGGGTTTAATCGTTTCAATTTTGATGCTTTTGTAAAACTGAGCACCTCCCACGCTAATAACGGCTTCCCAATTTCCTGTGGGATGATTATCGCGAGTAGCCACTACAAATTTGTAATGATTGGCATCGTTGTATTTTTGCACCGATTGAAACATCAGTTTTCCTTCCGGATCATTCAATTTGAATTTAATGGGATGCGATTTTTCCAATTTACTGGCTACATCATTCAACATAAATCCGATAAACAACGTATCGCCCGGACGCCAAACTCCTCGTTCACCATATATATATCCTTTTAGTCCTTTTTGAAGTTTTTCTCCCGAAACATCAAAATTGCTGACGGATAAGGAATAGCCTTCGTCCAGTTTGACATAGGTTGTTTGATTGTCTTTGGTAACGATTGCAAAATAGGCGTACTTCTCCAAATCACAGGTTACTGTTCCATCGGTGCCTGTTCGAACTGATTTTAATTTTTGCTGTTGGTAATCATACAAATCAATGTTCGCTCCTGAAACAGGTGCGGTTGAAATAATATTGTTGACAGCAAAAAAGTAAGAACCATTTTCGCCACGTTTAGCAATAACTCCCAAATCGGAAGCCAAAACGTTCATTCCGATAGGCCCTCTTCTGAAGTAAGAATCCGAACAAGCATCCTGACGGTCTTGCCAATCGTAATTATCATACCAATAATAATCGTAATAATCTTCGTCAACGGAGCGTACTTCCTCGCTTTCTTCTTCCTCCGATTCTTCATCGGGAGTTAACGGCTGATCACATTTGTATAATGAGTACGATTTCTTAAACGACAGTTCCACTCGATAAATAGCCCCGGGTTCCGGTGTAACAATTTTTGCTAAATCCAACGCAAAAGCATTCCATTTACTGAAATTCGAAATACTTTTGTTTTGAAGATTGATGGTTTGTGTTGCTACGGGCGTTGCTACTTTACGTAAATCGCGTTTGCCGTTTAGATTATTATCCTGTAAAAATTGCAGGATGTTGTTTTTATAAATTTTATATACTTTCACATCCACCGCTTTCAGGTTGGCGGCTTCAAAATTTATTTTCAGATTGTTGGAACTTGGTAAAATGGTTCCGTTCTTGATAAAGCGTATGCCGGGTTTCAGTTGGTTGAAAGAAACCTTTTCTGCATAATCGGCTTTCATTTTATAACCGTCTTCGCTTTGAATACCTTGGAAAACTTCCAATAGCAAATCCCCTTTCAACGATTCGGTAAAGAATACTTTCAGCACGTTTCCTTGAATAGCAAATTTCGGATTACCGGCTGATTCGACGGCCACTAATCCTTGTAAATCTTGTCCTTTTTTTATAGGATCTGAAAAGTTGATGTGAAGCGTTTGATTGTTTTCATCGGCTACCTCAACACCTATGATTTTAAAATTATTTTTACCCGGTATTTCAAAGTCGACACTGCCTTTTTGTTCAATAGTAAAAGGCGTTCCGTCCCATGAAATTTTAATGGTACTGTCGTCTACTTGTCGTTTGATACTGTCAATCACAAACTTAAATTCCGTGGGCGAACTCATGCTTTTATCAAATCGGATGTTTAATTTCTTGCCGTTTTGATTTACTTCTACTAATTTTTTGGCTGTTTCAAAGTCCAGATAATCGCTGGTTTGGATTACTCCATTTAAAAACTGCCAATCTTTACTGTACGATTGCAAGTCAAGCGTATTAACCGTAAAATCTTGCTTATAGGTTTTAATGGAAAACTTAAACTCCGAAAGATTTTTAGGAGTTTTGATAATTTTAGAAAGTTTCAAAGTAATGCGATACTCGGTATCTTGTTCTAATTTTTCTTCAGGAATAAAAGTCAAGGTATTGCTGGACAGTGCCACCACTTTTCCTTTTATGGAAGGAGAAATGTCAAAGAGGTTTTGATCCAGTTCCTCGTTGGCTTGCCATTCGTTTTTATC
>NZ_JBILTE010000110.1:0-8462 GCF_044371705.1 Flavobacterium sp.
TTTATCTGGAGTTACAAGAGCTAACACTCTCATATCTTTTCCTGTCCCGTGAGGCAATGTTACCACTCCTCTAACCATTTGATTTGCTTTTCTTGGATCTACTCCTAAACGAACTGCAATGTCAACTGACTCATCAAATTTAGCAGTAGCAACATCTTTAAGCAATGCCGAAGCGTCTTTTAAAGAATATAATTTGTTGTTCTGAATTTTTGATGCAGCCACTTTCTGCTTTTTTGTCAATTTTGCCATGTCTTTCTTTTAATTAAAAAGGAGCAGCTCCTGATACTGTTATACCCATAGATCTTGCAGTTCCTGCAATCATACTCATTGCAGCTTCAATTGTAAACGCATTTAAGTCTACCATTTTCTCTTCCGCAATAGTTCTAATTTGATCCCAAGTAACACTTGCTACTTTTTTACGATTAGGTTGACCTGAACCTGACTTAAGCTTAGTTGCTTCCAATAATTGGATAGCAGCCGGTGGAGTTTTAACGACGAAATCAAACGATTTGTCTTTGTATACCGTAATTTGTACCGGTAATACTTTGCCGGGTTTATCTTGTGTTCTCGCATTAAATTGCTTACAGAACTCCATGATGTTAACCCCAGCAGCTCCCAAAGCAGGTCCGACCGGTGGCGAAGGATTCGCGGCACCTCCCTTAACTTGTAGTTTAACTACTTTACTAATTTCTTTAGCCATTTGTTTAAAAAATTTAGCACATCTCAGTTGGAAGCAAGATGTGGATTATAATATGTAACAATTATACTTTTTCAACTTGCATAAAACTCAATTCTAATGGCGTTCTTCTTCCGAAAATTTTCACCATTACTTCAAGTTTACGCTTGTCTTCATTAATTTTCTCAACAGTTCCATTGAAACCGTTGAAAGGGCCATCTACAACTTTGATTGTTTCACCAATGATAAATGGTATGTTTTGCGTATCGGCATTTACGGCCAATTCATCTACTTTTCCTAACATGCGGTTCACTTCCGATAAACGCAAAGGCACAGGGTCTCCACCTTTTACTTCGCCTAGAAAACCAATAACTCCTGTAATCGATTTAATGATATGTGGAATTTCACCGGTCAAATTGGCTTCAATCATCACATACCCAGGAAAGTATACACGTTCCTTTGAGATTTTTTTACCGTCACGCACCTGCACTACTTTTTCAGTAGGCACCAATACCTGTTCGATAAAATCTCCCAAATGAAGTCGGTTGATTTCGTTCTCAATATAAGTTTTGACTTTATTCTCTTGTCCACTTACCGCTCGAACGACGTACCACTTTTTTAAATTAGTATCGGTCATAACTAGGTTTATCCTTTAATAAAATTAAAAAAGCCGGCTATTACAGTTGTAAAGAATTCATCTACACCCCATACGGCCAATGAAAATACAATAGTAAATACTGCTACGATAATTGTAAGACGTTGTACTTCTGCCCAAGGCAACCAAGTTACGTTTGTCTTCAACTCTTCGAAAGACTCTGTTATGTAATTAACAACTTTTGTCATTATAATTTATTTTTGCACGGGTGGAGAGATTCGAACTCCCATCAACGGTTTTGGAGACCGCTATTCTACCCTTGAACTACACCCGTTTGTTTAAAAGCCAGTCCTACTCAAAAGAATAGGAACTGGCTTTTTATAATAGTTGAATTAGTCAACAATTTCAGTAACCTGACCTGCACCTACTGTTCTACCACCTTCACGGATAGCAAAACGTAAACCTAGGTTAAGAGCGATTGGGCTCAATAAAGTTACGTCGATAGTTAAGTTATCACCTGGCATTACCATTTCAACTCCAGCTGGTAAAGAAATAGTACCAGTTACATCAGTTGTTCTTACATAGAACTGTGGACGGTAGTTGTTGTGGAATGGTGTGTGACGACCACCTTCTTCTTTTTTCAAGATATAAACCTCAGCTTTGAATCTAGCGTGTGGTTTTACTGAACCTGGCTTACAAATAACCATACCTCTACGGATATCAGCTTTGTCAATACCTCTCAATAATAGACCTACGTTATCTCCAGCTTCACCTCTGTCAAGGATTTTACGGAACATCTCAACTCCAGTTACTGTAGAAGTCAATTTGTCTGCACCCATACCAATGATTTCAACTGGATCTCCAGTATTTGCAACACCTGTTTCGATACGACCTGTAGCAACAGTTCCACGACCTGTAATTGTAAATACGTCTTCAACCGGCATCAAGAATGGTTTTGCATTGTCACGCACTGGCTCTTCGATCCAAGCATCAACAGCATCCATCAATTCAAGAATTTTATCAACCCAAGCAGCATCTCCATTCAATCCACCTAAAGCAGATCCTTGGATAACCGGTCCATTATCTCCATCATAATCATAGAAAGATAATAAATCTCTGATTTCCATTTCAACTAGCTCTAAAAGCTCAGCATCATCAACCATATCCACTTTATTCATGAATACAACGATTCTTGGAATACCTACCTGACGTCCTAAAAGGATGTGCTCACGTGTTTGTGGCATCGGACCATCTGTAGCAGCAACTACTAAGATAGCACCGTCCATTTGAGCAGCACCGGTAACCATGTTCTTAACGTAATCCGCGTGACCTGGACAGTCTACGTGAGCGTAATGACGGTTAGCAGTTTCATACTCTACGTGTGATGTATTAATGGTAATCCCTCTTTCTTTCTCCTCTGGAGCGTTGTCAATTTGATCAAACGATTTTGCTTGACAATAACCTTTTTCAGACAATACTTTCGTGATTGCTGCAGTTAAAGTAGTTTTTCCGTGATCCACGTGCCCAATAGTTCCAATATTAAGGTGTGGCTTGTTACGATTAAAATTTTCTTTTGCCATTTTAATTAATTTAAATCTTAGTTATATAATAGTGTTTAATTCATACAATTTTGAGCCAATGACGGGAATTGAACCCGTGACCTCTTCCTTACCAAGGAAGCACTCTACCCCTGAGCTACACCGGCGGTAAAGTTTTTTTGTTTCATGTTTAAAGTTTCATGTTTTAAAACCACTTGAAACTTGAAACCTTCAAACTTTTTTTGTGGGGAGAGCAGGATTCGAACCTGCGAAGATGTAATCAGCGGATTTACAGTCCGCCCTCGTTGGCCGCTTGAGTATCTCCCCCCTTATTTTAACTACATAGTAAAGAACGTAAACATTTCAGAATCTAATTCTTACAAAATATTTTAGCTTTTACAATTCAATTGAGCCGATAGAGGGACTCGAACCCACGACCTGCTGATTACAAATCAGCTGCTCTAGCCAGCTGAGCTACACCGGCATTACTCAATAAAAAAAGTCCGCTATTTCTAACGGACTGCAAATGTATAGATTTTATTTGTCAATCAAAACATTTTTTAAAAAAATATTAAACTATATATGCGTTCTGATTTTTTCTTTCCTTTTTAACAATAAACGTTCAAGGGCTTCTCCAGAAGAATCAACTGCTTCTTCAAAAGTTTTACATTGTTTTTTAACCATAAAATCATCCCCCGGAACATGAATTTTAATCTCCACTATTTTATTTTCTTTTTCACTGGTTGATTCTACTTTCAAAAAAACGTCTGCAACGACAACCTTATCATAGTATTTTTCTAATTTGTCCATTCGCTCCTGAATAAAATCTACTAATTTTCCATCAACATTAAAGTTAACAGCCATAACGTTTACCTTCATAATTATACTTTTTTTGGTTATACAATCAAACTACTAGTTGTTTCTGGGATGAGCATCTTGATATACTTTCTTTAGTTCCGACAAACTGCTGTGGGTATACACTTGAGTGGATGCTAAACTTGAATGTCCTAATAATTCTTTTACTGAATTTAAATCAGCTCCGTTGTTTAGCATATGAGTCGCAAAAGTGTGACGCAATATGTGAGGACTTTTTTTTACCTTCTCGGAGATAGCACTAAAATACAAATTAATTAATCGATACACAAATGTATCATTCAATTTAACACCTTTTTTGGTTAAAAACAAATAATTGGAATCCTTGATTTGCGGAAGTAAATTTCGTTCACTAAAATAGCGATTAAATTGTTCCAACACTATTGGTAGCAAAGGAACAATTCGATCTTTATTTCGTTTTCCTACTACTTTTAAAGTGGTTGAACCATAATCGATACTTGAAAGTTTCAAACTTATCAACTCTGCTTTACGAATACCGGTAGTATAAAATAAATCAATAATCAACTTATCTCTAATTCCTTCAAATCCTTCAGGATAGGAAATTTGATTCAGAACCAAGTCAATTTCCCTTTCGGAAAAAGGAATCTGAATTTTTTTGGGCGATTTCAAAGCCTTATGTTTTAGTAGCGGACTCTTTTCTATTTGCTTGATTCGCAATAAAAATTTAAAGTAACTTTTTAAGGAAGAGATTTTCCTATTCACTGAGGAGGAAGACAAACCTGCATCCACTAACGAGACAATCCAACTTCGAATTTGTGCATATACTACTGAATCGATAACTTCTTGGTCAAAGTGTTCCTTAGTAAACAATTCAAATTCGTGCACGTCTGCTAAATAGGCTTTCACGGTATGCAAGGAGTAATTCTTTTGCAATTGCAAATAATCTATGAAAGCTTCTACATTTGATTGCATAAAAAAACCGTTAGCCTCAAAGTTACAAAACTTCTCAAACTAACGGTTTACTTTTTATAAAAATGCTATTACATCTCTACACTGTCTCGCAATGTTTGAATGTACTGAGCTTTCTGAACTTGTGCTCTTCTAACAACAGAAGGTTTAATAAACGCTTGACGTGCTCTTAACTGACGAACAGTTCCTGTTTTATCAAATTTTCTCTTGTAGCGTTTTAACGCTCTGTCGATATTTTCTCCGTCTTTAATTGGTATAATTAACATAATCTAGACACCTCCTCTCATTTAGTGGGTGCAAAAGTAACAATTATTTTGACTTGCGAAAGACGAATATTGAATTATTTTACTGCGGGCTGATAATTTTGCTTATCAATGATCATTTTAGATAAAATTTCTTTTAGAATTTCGGAAGTTCCGCCACCTATTGGACCCAATCGACTGTCTCTTAACAAACGAGCCAATGGATATTCTTCCATGTACCCATAACCGCCTAACATTTGCAAACAACTGTATATGGTTTCGTCGGCAACCTTGGTAGATTTTAACTTAGCCATGGTAGCTTCTTTTACCACATATTCACCTCTGTCTAAACGGTCAACTGCTGCATAATTGAATATTTTGCAATGCTCCACATCCGTGGCATGTTCCACAATGGTGTGTCGCAATGCCTGAAACTTATCAATGGTTTTGCCGAAAGCTTCACGTTGCGACATGTACTCAATAGTATAATCAATCGCATATTCAGCTCTCGCATGAGCATTGATAGCCATAATTAATCGCTCTAAAGCAAAATGTTGCATGATGTACGGAAATCCTTTTCCTTCTTCACCCATTAAATTTGCTGAAGAAACTTCGACATTATCAAAGGCAATTTCGGCAGTATCAGACGCTCTCCATCCTAATTTATCCAACTTTGTAGCTGAAATTCCTTTGGCAGAAGTATCTACTAAAAAAATACTGATTCCTTTATTTCCAAGCTGCGGACTTGTTTTGGCGGCTACAACATAATAATCAGCGTACACCCCGTTTGTAATAAATGTTTTGGAACCGTTGATAATGTATTTATCGCCACTTTTTATAGCTGTAGTTCGCATACCCGCTACATCGCTACCTCCAAAAGGTTCGGTAATGCATAAAGCTCCTATTTTTTCGCCGGAAATACTAGGT
Organism: Flavobacterium sp.; assembly: GCF_044371705.1. Lineage (GTDB taxonomy): Bacteria > Bacteroidota > Bacteroidia > Flavobacteriales > Flavobacteriaceae > Flavobacterium. The sequence goes on from NZ_JBILTE010000110.1 coordinate 5,782, forward strand.
GCCAAATAGTCTTGTTTGATTTGCTCACTTCCCTCTTCATTTAAATGCGTCATTGCTAAATAGGCATGAGCCCACATAGCTGCTGCAAAACCGGACGATTTAATTTTTTGCAGTTCTTCTAAAAATATTACAGTGTAAAACAAATCCAAGTTCATTCCACCATAGACTTCCGGGTAGTTGATACCAAAAAAGCCCATCTCACCGAATTTTTTCCAAATAAAACGCTCAATAGTACCCGTTTTTTCCCATTTTTCAATATGCGGCACTACTTCTTTATGTAAAAAATCGCGTAAAGTTGCCCTAAATAATTGATGCTCTTCGGTGAAATAAATAGAATTCATAGATAAATAAAAGATGATTTTTTACTATATTTTTTTAAAATTCCAAATATAAGGCGATTATTTTGATTTTTTCATTAGGCATTCCCTTAATTTTTGTTAAATCCTCAACAGAACGAATTCCGTTATGCATGCTTCGATAAATCACTATTTCTTTTGCTAGCGAGTAATTGAAATAAGGAAATTTGGCTAATTCTTTCGATGACAAATCATTAATAGCGATTTTTTCAATGGCAGGTGGGTCGGATATAGTAAAATGCAGCTGTAACAGCTCAATAACTTCGGGCGATAATCCCCAAACTTCACTCATTTGTTCCATCGATACAAAAGCTCCTAAGGTCGATCGTCTTTTTAAAATACGCTCAGAAAGGGCAGGTCCAATACCATAGAGTTGCATTAAATCATCTGCGGTTGCCTTGTTGATATCTTTCACTATAATTGCCTTCTTCTTGGCACCATCATTTTTGGAATAGTCGGTGTAATAACTTTTTCGAGGCTGATTCACCCAATCCGGAAACTTAAAGTAAGGTGAGATACTATTTAATAAACTATCGGAAACCTGTGTCACTTGCTGAAATTCCTTGGCTGAATTAACATATTTGTTCAATTTTCGAAAAGCAAATAATCGATCGATTTCTGCTACCGACATCCCTAATTGGGCACCTTTATAATCGGTGATAAAATTTGGATTGAAAGGATAAATTTGTCTCTTGCTCTCCTTTTGAGTGCTTTTCAAACTATCAACAACTAACTGTAAAGCAAGCCACTCCTGCTGCGATGAAGGAATATTTTCGTGACTTTTTTGAGCAGACCAATAAAAATAAATACCTTGGGTTAAACCAATCAATAGTAACAATAAAAAAATCCCACTTCGCTGGTCTTTGGAAAACTGGAAGTAGGATTTAATTTTCATGTTTTTATAGTTAAATTATAAAACAGTTTTATTCATATTTTTTTATTTCTCCTGATTTAAGTCTTCTGAAGTAATCTTTTAAATCTGCTTTTACTTCACCCGACAAAAAGTAGAGTCCTAATATATTAGGGAAAGCCATAGCTAAAATCATCATATCTGAAAAGTCAATTACGGCTCCTAAACTTGCAGAAGAACCGACTACCGCAAACACAAGAAACATAACTTTATAAATATTTTCCATTTTTTTTGTGTTTCCAAAAAGATACGTCCAAGATTTCATTCCATAATACGACCACGAAATCATGGTAGAAAAGGCAAACAAAACAATGACTAATAATAATACATATTTAAACCAAGGCAAAACACTACTGAATGCTGCAGAAGTCAAAGCCGAACCTGTCATTCCTTGCGTATCTGCGGCATATCCGGTAAAAATCAAAACTAATGCAGTCATCGTGCAAACCACTATAGTGTCAACAAATGGCTCTAATAGCGAAACGATTCCCTCACTAATTGGTTCATCAGTTTTTGCTGTAGAGTGAGCAATTGCAGCGGAACCAACCCCCGCTTCATTAGAAAAAGCTGCTCGTTGAAAACCTACAACCAAAACACCAATAACTCCACCTTTAATTCCATCAGCGGTAAATGCTCCATGAAATATATCGATAAACGCATCGCCAATACTTGTGATATTTACAGTAATAATAATTAATGAAGTAATAACATACATCCCAACCATGATTGGAACTAATTTATCCGTCACACTTGCAATTTTTTTAATGCCTCCAATAATAACAATTCCAACAAAGAAAGCTATAACAAGTCCATAATAGAATCCTTGTCCTTCAAATACCGGAAACACATTGGCTAATTGAGCAAAGGACTGATTGGCTTGAAACATATTACCACCACCAAAAGAACCGCCTATGGCTAGCATTGCAAAAAGAACTGCCAGAACTTTCCCTAATCGTGCATGACCTTTTCTTCGTAGGCCTTCGGACAAATAATACATAGGCCCGCCTGAAACCTCACCTAAATCGTTAAGTTTTCGATATTTGACCCCTAAAGTACATTCTACAAATTTGGAAGACATCCCTAAAAACCCAGCCAAAATTATCCAAAATGTAGCTCCGGCACCTCCTAAAGAAATAGCTACCGCAACTCCTGCAATATTACCTAAACCAACAGTTCCTGACAAAGCGGTAACTAAAGCTTGAAAATGCGAAACTTCTCCTTTATCTCCGGGATTGTCATAATCGCCGCGTATTAGTTGAATTGAATGCCTGATTCCTTTCACGTTAATGAAACCCATGTAAAGAGTAAAAAAGGTCGCTCCAACAACCAACCACATTACAACCAAAGGCATTTCAAATCCGTATGCAGCTAGAGGCTTATAAAAAAACACATTTGACATTGCATCAACAGCCGGT
>NZ_JBILTE010000111.1:0-8446 GCF_044371705.1 Flavobacterium sp.
ACGGGCTACCACGTGACTTTTGAAAGTGGTTTGCAACAACTCAAACGGCGAACTCGAAACCGGAAAACCCAAAAGTTCCAGTTCGTCAAAGGCATCTTCCAAAGCAGAGCGTTCCATCACCGGAAACTTAAATTCTTTGGTGGGTTCTTGCAGCAGTAGCGGACCATGATGCTCGGGTTTGTGATTCGTCAACAGCATTCGAGCTTCCACAATTAAATGACTTTTTGTTTTATTCGTGCCTCTAAACGCTCCAATAAAAATAAGAGTTTGAATACTTTCCAAACCGGTTGGCACGCGGTTAATGAAATCTGCAACCGAATGAAAAGGGCCGTTCAATGCACGTTCTTGGATGATGTTTTGTATGTAGTCACTGTTTAAATTCTTTAAGTGCATAAACCCTAAATACACATCGGTTCCTTCCACAATTGTCTCAAATTGACTTCTATTGATGCAGGGATTGTGAATAGTGGCACCACTCATTTTGGCTTCGTGTATGTAAATTTCGGTTCGGTAAAAACCGCCACCGTTATTGATGGCTGCCACCATAAATTCAATACCAAAATAGGCTTTGAGGTACAAACTTTGGTAACTCTCCACCGCATACGAAGCCGAGTGTGCTTTGCAAAAGGAATAACCCGCAAAGGATTCAATTTGGCGGTACACTTCTTCACTGAGTGGCAACGGATGTCCCTTTTGTGCACACGAAATAAAAAACTGTTCCTTCACTGTTTGCAGTTCTTTCAGCGAGCGTCCTTTTCCGCTGATGGCTCGCCGAAGAATATCGCCGTAAGACGCCTCCAATCCCGCAAAATGCAGGGCAATTTTAATCACATCTTCTTGATACACCATCACGCCGTAGGTTTCGCCCAATTGCTCTTTGAACACTTCATGAAAGTATTCAAATTTATCGGGATGGTTGTGCCTGAAAATGTATTCCCGCATCATACCGCTTTGGGCAACACCGGGACGAATGATGCTGGATGCCGCGACCAATGTTTTATAATTGTCGCATTTTAACCGTCGCAATAAGCCACGCATCGCCGGACTTTCAATATAAAAGCACCCCAATGTTTTGCCGACGCTTAAAAATTCATTGCATTTGGCTTCGTTTTTAGAAAGCGAAAGGTTTGTGATGTCCACTTTAATTCCACGATTCTTTTCGATTATTTTTACAGTTTCGTCTATGGTTCCCAAACCGCGTTGACTCAAAATATCAAACTTTTCAAAACCAATGTCCTCGGCAATGTGCATGTCGAATTGCACAATGGGAAATCCTTTGGGAGGCATTTCTAAAGCGGTGAAATTGGTAATGGGTTCCTCAGAAATGATGATGCCACAGGAATGCATGCTGCGTTGATTGGGATATTTGAGCAACAGCATTCCGTAGGCTTCTACATATTTCACGACCGAATTTTTATCGGCTATTCTTCCTTTGGTTTGGGATAATTCGTCTAATTCTTCTTTAGATAAACCAAAGACTTTGCCCACTTCTCGTATAATCGATCGGTATTTGAATTCCACGTTGGTGCCACAAAAAGCAACATGGTTCGGGTCAAAACGTTTGAAAATGTAGTCTAAAATGTAATCGCGTTCCCGCCACGACCAATCGATGTCAAAATCGGGTGGCGACTTCCGATTCTCATTCAGAAAACGTTCAAAATACAAATCTAATTCAATGGGACAAATGTCTGTGATACCCAAACAGTAACTCACAATGCTGTTGGCTCCGCTGCCGCGACCTACATGCATAAATCCTCTGCTTTTACTGTATTGAATAATGTCCCAAGTAATGAGGAAATACCCGCTGAAATGCAATTGGTCAATCACTTTTAATTCCTTGAGCACCCGTTCCTTCGCCTCTTGGTTGTGTTTCCCGTACCGTTTGATGAGTCCGCTCTGGGCTAAATTTTCCAACAACAAACGGTCGCCTTCTTTGCTTTTGGTATAAAACTTTTTGTTCCGAGGTTTATTGAATTCAAAGGTAAAGTTGCATTGCTCAATGAGTGACTGGGTGTTTGTGAGGATTTCAGCGTAGTCTTGGTAGTGCGAACGCAGTTCAGTTTCATCCCGCATTATTTCCGACGGATGGCAATAATCAGTAGCCGCTAATTTAGACAGAAGTGTGTTGCGTTCAATGGCACAAAGCACTCGGTGTAAGTTGAACTCTTTTTTAGTTCGGAAAGTCACGGGTTGCAGCACCACAGCTTTGGCGGCAAAATCGTTGTAATTCAATTTAAAAAGTTGGAGGAGCTCGTGCGGTTGAATGCCGATGAACTCGTTTTCTTTTAATTCATTGGACGCATACGGCAACGGATAAATGACCAACACATTTTTAAAAACGGGTGCACTAGTGGGTAACGCACTTTTTTCTAAATTGTGTTTGGTCAGCAACCGACACATTTCGCCAATGCCTTCTTGGTTTTTCGCCAAACCGATGTAAAGCAATTGGTTGTTTTGTCGGAATTCGACACCTACTAATGGTTTAATTCCTTTTTCTAAACACAGTTTGGTAAAATCATAAATGCCCGTCACCGTATTGATGTCGGTTAACGCCAATGATTGCAACTGCAGTGTTTGAGCTTGCTCCACCAAATCTTCCAGCGGAATGGTGCCGTAACGCAAACTATGGTAGGAATGACAGTTGAGGTACATGTTAGTCTTTTTTCGTTAACAATTTTGCCGAACATCGCGTGACAGCTTCGGGACCAAAACGGTTTTTTATTCTGTCAATGGCTTGGTAAAGGGCAATCATTTCGGTGGTGTCTTCAAACATGTTGATTTGATAGGTACCCCGCACCAAACCGGTAAACCGAATACCAATCAATCGCAAACGCATGCGTCGGGTGTACAATTTGGTAAAAAGCTCCAGTGCTGTTTTGGCAATCACATGATCGAAAGAAGTGTACGGAATTTTCATCTGCTTGGTTTCCGTATCAAAATTGTTGTAGCGGATTTTCACTACGATGGTACTGGTCAGATAGCCTTCCGTTCGCAATTGATAGCTCAATCGTTCCACCATGGCAGCGAAGAGCGATTTGATTAAGTTTATATCCGTTGTGTCCATTTCAAAAGTGTGCTCTGCCGACAAAGATTTGCGTTCGCTATACGGTTCTACGGGAGTGTTATCAATGCCGTTGGCTTTTTTCCATAATTCCACACCATTTTTGCCTATCATTTTTTGCAAAACATCCACCGGCATTTCCGAAAGGGTTTGTATGGTTCGAATGCCGATTCTGGACAATAATTGAAAAGTAACATTCCCCACCATCGGAATCTTTTGAATGGAAAGCGGATTGAGAAAGGGGCGGACCTGACCTTCGGGAACTTCCAGTCTTCCTTTGGGTTTTCCTTCGCCTGTGGCAATTTTTGAAACGGTTTTGTTTACCGACAACGCAAAGCTGATGGGTAATCCGGTTTCTTTGGTAATGGTTTGAATCAATTCGTCGGTCCATTTGTAACAACCGTAAAATTTATCCATGCCGGTAATATCCAGATAGAATTCATCGATGCTTGCTTTTTCCACCACGGGTGAATGCTCTTCGATAATTTGGGTGACTTCATGCGATTTTTTAGAAAACAATTCCATGTCGCCTTTCACAATTTTGGCTTGCGGACACAATTGCATCGCCATTCGGATAGGCATCGCCGAACGCACACCAAAATAGCGGGCTTCATACGAACAAGAAGCCACCACACCTCGTTCGCCACCGCCTACAATTAGCGGAATCCCGTTGAATTGCGGGTGTTCCAATCGCACGCAAGAGACGAAAAAAGTATCTAAATCCATGTGAACAATAGCACGTGACATACGTTTTGTGAAATTTTATTTCACAAAATTAGGATGATAAATCCCTTTATGTTTATATTTGTAGTGACTTAAAATCACTTTAACATATGTTGTATATTGCAGACAATCTGAAATGGCTCAGAAGCAAACGAAACCAATCCCAACAGGAAGCAGCAGACGGTATGAAGTTGCCTGTTGATCGCTACAAAAAATACGAATACGGGAAAAACACACCACCTGCGGAAACCTTGCTGATTATTTCCCGCTACTTCCACATCAGTATTGATTTATTGCTAACGGTTGATTTGCGAAAAATCTCCATTGACAATTTATTGCAGTTGGAAGACAATAGAATCGTGCTACCGATTACGGTAGACCGCAATCAGAACAATTACATTGAGATTGTCACCCACAAAGCCAAAGCGGGTTATGCCGCAGGAGGTTATTCAGATTCCACGTTTATTTCTGAATTGGATCATGTTTATTTACCCTGGCTCGATAAAAATCAAAAGTACCGAACGTTTCCGGTAGAAGGCGATTCCATGCCGCCACACAATGACAAATCGTTCATCGTTGGTCGATACATTGAAAAGATAGGCGAGGTGATGGATGGCAAAACCTATATTGTCATCACCAAAAACCAAGAGATGGTCTACAAACGACTAAATAAAAACGGCAAAAACGCCTTCGTGATGCAATCTGACAATAGCTTCTACGAACCCTACGACATCAAATTTTCCGACATCGCCGAGATTTGGGAATATGCAGGAAGTTTGGAACGCGAACAATTTAAACCCGAAACTTTCGATGCCGAAACCATGGAAACTATTATCCGAACGATGCAAAAAGACTTGCATGAAATTAAGGAGAAGTTACCGAATTAGGGGGGGAGGTACAAATTGTATCGTCCTAAAAAAAGTTTACATGCCTGATTTTGTTTGCCCCTGCCCGCCGCGGCGGGTGCAAAATCAGGACGTTTAGAGTAACCAATTTTCATTTGAATATTAGTGCCATCATGTTTCGAAGCACCGTTTTTTTCCACCCGCCGCGGCGGGCCGGGGGAAAGAAAAAAACAAAGGAAAACAGAGAACTAATAATTTAATCAATCAAAAAAAATTCACCACCTAATCCTCGCAGCAATAGCTATTTATAATAAAAAAACTCACTTATTTACCAATCAATAGTAAAAAAGTGAGTTTCAATAATTGTATTTATTACGACTGAGACTTCTTATTTTTTTTCGCTTGAGCCTTTTTTTCAGCTTTTTTTGCTTTCGCTTCTTTTTTTTCGGCTTTTTCTTTTTTTGCTTTGGCTTTTTTCAATGCTGCTTTCATTTGATCCATCAACTTTTTATATTTTTTTAGTTGATCTTTAATTTGTTTTGGAGTTTCTAATTCTTCCTGGACTTCTGCATCAGCAACAACTTTTGCTGTGGGTTGTGCAGGAGTTTTCGCTGGCACAGTAGCTTTAACAGTTGTTTTAATTGCAGCTGGTTTTGCTGGAGTTGCTTTTGCAACTGTGGACTTTGGAGTGGTTACTTTTGCTACTGGAGCTTTAGCAACAGAAGTTCTTGTGGCAGCAACTTTTGGAACTGTAACGGTAGCAGTAGCAACTTTTGCTACAGTTGGTTTTGCTACTCTTTTAACAGGAGTTGCTGCTTTTTTTATTACCGGCTGACTGTTTTCAGCGGTTGATTTTTGAACTTCGGTTGAAGTCACTTCAGGTATTGTAGTATTTTCCATGCGTCTAATATGAATTAATTGTAAATTTATTGCTAACAAATTGTTAGGCAAATGTAAGTTGTTTAAATTAATTGGCAATGTTAAGTTTTTAGATGAGGCAAAAACTTAACATTGAAAAGTATCTATTTACGCTAAAATAGGCACCTACTGATTTTGTTTCCCCAACCCGCCATCACCGTTACTTACATAAAAGCTGAATTGATAAACGCTATAGATTAGTTCACCGATATTGTCGTTTTATATCCAAATGAGGTTGCTGGGTAATTGCAGAAGCCGCAGTAAAAGGTGTGTTTTTTCGTGATGGTTTTTAAAAAGTTACTTGTCTTAGAATTGTTTTACCAAACGGTATAAGTGTGATAGTTTCTATATTATTAGTAGTTGTGTTTCGTGCTTTTAAACTAATTTTTCCATTCCTAAATGTTGCGGCATTGTTTTGAATAAATTCAAAGCGATCGTTATTGATTGGCTTATACATTCTATCATTAAAATTTGTGAAATAGGTCTTTCCTTTGCGTTCGATTGCTTCGATAGGTTTGGCATAAAACAATGCACCATACCTGAAATATTTTTCGTTGTTTAGGTCTTCTTCAATGGTAACTTCGGTCTGGAATTCGAAGGTAATACTGTCGTGTTTTTCAAACGCTCTGTTGAAAACCATAAAGCCATTTTCCAAAGTATATTTTTCAGCTGTTAAAACCGCTCCGGCCCATGATGGTTTTCTAATTTTTATTGTAAATGATCCTTGTTTGGGATTTGAAATTTTGAAAGCGAATTTGTTTTTATACGGATAATCGGTTACTGTCTCAATTTTAATGGATTGATTGTTAATCGTGGTTTCTACTATATTGGGCACTAAAAGCACATTTACCAAAACGTTTTCATTTTCTTTTAGCCATGCCTTTTCTAGAAAATATGGGGTTATTCTACCTGCATTGGGATTGCAACATACCGCAACATCTTGATGAGCCGGTGAGTATTTGTAGCGTGTTTGTTTTCGATCGGGTTCTACCTCTCCATTTTTTGTGCCTTCCATTTCAAATGAATTATCGGTTTTTAGGTAAGCTATGCAGGAGTGATCTGGATTTCTTGAGCCTTGAGCTGCATTATAAAAAATCGTTTCCATTAATTCGGCAGTGCCGGCATTTCCTTCTTTTTGCAATAGTACCGAGTAGCTGTCTACTAATTCGTGCAAGGAGCAATATTCATAACCGGTGTGTGTTGCATCTGCTGTTCTTCCGGCAATCCATTCATCGCCAATAGCACCACCGGTTGGTGTGGTAGTATTTTTAATTCGTTGGATATAAATTGGAAGTGCTTTCTGTAATTCGCTATTGTTGGATGCATAAGTAGCAACAATTAATGGTCGCAAATGCTCATAGGTATGCACACCATGCGATTGTAGTTTATAATTGGGATTCAAGATGTTAGATAATTGTACATCTTTTTCTGACTGATAGGTGTTACAAAAATCTTGATAGAGAAATAAAGCGTAGTCCGTATATTTTGTATCACCTGTAATTTGATACATTTTGTCTAAAACATCTGTAAATGTTAGTCCGTGCGAAACGCCTCCATTAAACGCTGTACCTGAGTAAAACGGACTGGATGTACCAATGGGATAATTAATCATGACGTTATCGACAGCTTTCACGAGGGCTTGCCAAAGTTTTTTGTCATTTGAATAGTCATAATAGGCCAATAAACCTCTAAACATGGTGGCTTTTGCCCATAGTTCGCCATTTTCAGAATTGAATTGATACCGCAAATCTTTGTCGTAGATACCAATATACCCGTCTGCATCTTGTGATTGTAAAACTCCTTGAATATACTGCTCAACTTTTTTAATTCCGGCTTTGTCGTTTAAAAGTAGTACGTTTCTAATGTAACCGTCCCACCAATTCGATTGGGTTTCACTGTTCCACCATTTGTATTGTTCACTGCCTTCGGCATCACCTTCTTTATTGTTTCCTAAATCTTTGACTGCACTGTTTTTGTGTAATCTTCCCGTACTGTAAATTGGGTCATTGATTAAGTCAGGTACTAACTGATCCAGATTACCTACAAAACCATCCATATCTTTTTGCATTTGTGTTTTAATCCAACCCGAAGGTTTTATGCTTCCAAAAGGTAGCACCTGGTATTTTTCCTCCACTTTACTTGAATTTTCTTCTTGAGAATTCATCGTGTAAGAGGCCAGAATAACGACCATTAAATATATTTTTCTCATAGTGGCTATTGTTTATTTGTCATTTGAAAATAGAGTGTTCCACCGGCCATTATTTCAAAATAGGTTATAAATGGTCTCGACAGTAACGTATTGTTGAGTTTGGGGTTTTCTTGAAAGCTATTTTCTGCTGAAAAATTAGAAGCTTCAATAGTAAAAGTTTTGTTGTTGTTTACCTGTAACGTTGCTTTTTTAACTTGTGGTGCTCCCAATACAAATTCTCCGGAAGCCGGATTTACGGGATAAAATCCCAAGGTGGATAGAACATACCAAGCCGACATTTGTCCGCAATCGTCATTACCAATCATACCGTCGGGTGCGTTGTTATGGAATTCATTGATAATCCTATGAATGTATTTTTGTCCCACTTTCGGCGTTTCCGAAAAGGCATATAAATATGCAATATGATGGCTAGGTTCATTTCCATGTGCATATTGACCAATCATGGCTTCTTGTCCCAAAAACTTATTCGGATGCAGACTTTCAACAGTAAAAAAAGCATTTAGTTTTTTGGTAAATTCAGATGTTCCGCCCAATAAAGATTTGAGTCCTTCAATGTCATATTGAGCCGGTGTCCAAAAATACTGCCACGCATTTGCTTCTGTATAGTCGCCCGGATTATTCATGGGAGAAGTGGCAGTCAAAGGATCAAAAGGAGTCCTCCAATTCCCCTCAGTATTTTTGCCTCTAAAT
>NZ_JBILTE010000007.1:0-28631 GCF_044371705.1 Flavobacterium sp.
AGAAAAAAATGAAAGTTGTTATTAAAAAAAAATTATTTCATTATTTTCACCACCAATTTTGCCAACCAATTGTCTTTGTATTCAGTGATTTTGTCTAATACATTATCGGCTTTCAACACAAAATCATATAATTTAGAGGTTTGATCTACAAAATGTTTTTCGGCTGCTGTTCCGTCTGATTTTAATGCTGAAACTTCTTTTAAAATTTTTAAGGCGGGTTTAATTTCACGTTTGCTTCGTTCTCTCGAAATTTTTACGGCTAGTTCGTCCAAATCTTTTTCGGCAGTAAAAAACTCTTTGCGTTCGCCGGCTTTGTATTCTTTATATACAATTCCCCAATCCATCAATGCTCTCAAATTCATGGAAGCATTGCCGCGAGAAATTTGCAATTCCTCCATAATGTCTTCCATCGAAATCGGTTCGTGCGAAACCATCAACAACGCATGAATCTGTGCCATGGTTTTGTTAATTCCCCATTGCGAACCTAAAGCTCCCCAAGTTTGAACGAATTTATTTTTTGCTTCTTTGAATTCCATACGACAAAGATATGTAAAAGTTTTTAAACTTTCAAAAAAAAATGAAAGTTTGTTGAGTGTTTTTTAAAAAGTATAATATTGGTGAGTACATTCGCAAAAAAATATATAAATTTGGTGAGTACATTCACCAAATAATATATAAATTTGGTGAATAGAATTATTTTTGTACTTTTGAATTAAATTTTAAAGTCATGATAAATAGGGATTTAACCAATATTGTAATCAACAAATTGCATAAAGGTAAAGCAATTGTGCTAATTGGGCCTAGACAAGTTGGTAAAACAACTTTAATCAATGCGTTATTAGCCGATAAAACCTATCTTTTTTTAGATGGTGACGATCATTCTGTGAGTGAATTGCTTTCAAATGCAAACACAGAACAATTGAGGAGTATCGTCGGAAATTATAAATACATTTTTATTGACGAAGCTCAACGCATACCCAATGTTGGGCTGAAACTGAAAATTATAGTAGACCAAATCAAAGATGTTCAAGTGATTGTATCGGGTTCGTCAGCGTTTGATATCAATAACATAACGCAAGAACCCTTAACAGGCAGAAAGTTTGAATACCAACTTTTTCCCGTTTCTTGGAACGAATTCGAGCAAAATGTAGGTTACGTAAAAGCACATCAGCAACTGGAATTACGCATGTTATATGGCATGTATCCCGATGTTATCAATAATTTTGGCAACGAATATGAAATTTTGAAAAACTTGGTTTCAAGTTATTTGTATAAAGACATCTTAGCTTTGGCCGGCATTCGAAAATCTGATATTTTGGATAAAATTCTTCAAGCTTTGGCTTTGCAAATTGGTAGCGAAGTGAGTTATAATGAAATTGCACAACTCGTTGGAGTAGATAAAAACACAGTCAACACTTATATTGATTTGTTGGAAAAAAGTTTTGTTGTTTTTCGTTTGAACAGTTTCTCCAAAAACATTCGGAACGAGATAAAAGCCAACAAGAAAATCTATTTTTACGACACGGGTGTGCGAAATATGGTCATCGGAAATTTCAATGCATTGGCTCTCCGTCAAGACAAAGGTGCATTGTGGGAAAATTTTATGATTGCAGAACGAATGAAACATTTGTCGTATGCACAAAGCCTTGCCAAACCTTTTTTTTGGCGAACCACTACCCAGCAAGAAGTCGATTATATCGAAACCAATGCCGATGCCGTTAGTGCGTTTGAATTCAAATGGTCAAGTACCAAAAAAGCGAAATTACCAAAATCGTTTATAGAAGCGTACAACCCGAGTTTTAGGGTGGTGAATCAAGAGAATTTCAGGGATTTTTTGAAATAAGTTTTGGGCGTTCCCATCCGCAAGCTGCGGGTCAGGCTTTTCGTTGCATCCCGATAGCTATCGGGATCGCAAAAAATGCCATTTTCTAAAATCCAAAAAGAGCTTCCTTTGGTCGCTTTTTTGGCTCAAGAAAATTGGCATTTTTTTGCTGCGGGCTTTGCACTTCAATCCTTAACGCGGGGAAGTGCTAAAATCAAAAATCGTCAATCAAAAATCGTTAATCTAAACCAACCCCGCTCTCTTCAACAAAGCCTCCACTTTCGGTTCTTGACCTCTGAATTTTTTATACAATTCCATCGGCAATTCTGTTCCGCCTTTTGATAAAACGTTGTCTTTGAATTTTGCCGCCACTTCATGATTAAAAATTCCTTTTTCCTGAAAATAGGCAAACGCATCGGCATCCAAAACCTCCGCCCATTTATAACTGTAATAACCCGATGAATAACCTCCTTGAAAAATATGTGAAAACGACGTGCTCATACAATTTTCTTCCACATCCGGATATAATAAAGTACCTTCAAAAGCATCTTTTTCAAAAGCTTTAACATCGTCAATCGTTTGCACTTTGGCATGATAAGCAATGTCCAACAGTCCAAAACTCAATTGACGCATCGTTGCCATTCCTTCCAAGAAACTTGCACTTTCCTTGATTTTTTCCACATACTGTTGCGGAATCACTTCCCCAGTTAAATAATGTTTCGCAAACAATGCCAAAGCTTCCGGTTCATAACACCAGTTTTCCATGATTTGACTCGGCAATTCCACAAAATCCCAATATACGGATGTACCGGACAAACTCGGATAGGTCGTGTTCGCCAGCATACCATGCAAGGCATGACCGAATTCGTGAAACAAAGTCGTCACTTCGTTAAAGGTTAGGAGGGAAGGTTTTGTCTCCGTTGGTGGTGTAAAATTACATACGATCGAAACGTGTGGTCTTTCGTTCACACCATTTTTGATATATTGTGGTTTAAAAGAGGTCATCCAAGCACCGTTACGTTTACCTTTTCTCGGAAAAAAATCAGCGTAGAAAACAGCTACTAATTCGTTTTGAAAATCTAAAACTTCAAAAGTTTGCACATCATTATGGTATGTATCAATATCAAAAACTTCTTTAAACCTAATTCCGAATAATTTTTCGGCAATCGTAAACGCTCCGTTTAACACATTTTCTAATTTGAAATACGGTTTCAACAATTCATCATCCAAACTAAATAATTTTTGCTTCAATTTTTCTGAATAATAAGGGCCGTCCCATTTTTCCAAATATTCAATTCCGTCTAAATCTTTCGCAAAAGCAGTCAATTCGGCAAACTCTTTGTGAGCAGCCGGTTTGGCTTTTTCCAATAAATCATTCAAAAAAGCTTTCACTTTTTCCGGATTTTGAGCCATTCGTTCTTCCAAAACAAAATGCGAATGCGATTCATAACCCAATAAATTTGCTCTTTTATGACGCAATTCTACAATGCGTTTGACATTTTCTTTATTATCAAATTCATTATTTTGGAATGCTTTTTTTCCGGCAGCAATGGCTATTTCTTTTCTCAATTCACGGTTGTCAACATACGTTACAAACGGCAAATAACTTGGAAAATCCAACGTAAAAACCCAACCGTCCAATCCTTTCGATTTGGCTAAACTTGCCGCCATTTCTTTCGTTCCATCAGGCAAGCCTTTTAAATCGGCTTCGTTTGTAATGTGCAATTGGTAATTGTTGGTTTCGGCTAGTACATTTTCGCCATAGGTTAATTTTAATTTGGCTAATTCGGTGTCAATTTCACGTAATTTCAGTTTGTCTGCTTCCGCAAGTAAAGCTCCATTTCGTGAAAAACCTTTGAATTTTTTATCTAATAAAGTCGCTTGTTCGGTCGTTAAAGTCAATTTGTCTTTTTGATCATAAATGGCTTTTACACGTTTGAATAAGTCTTCGTTCAACGAAATATCATTGCTAAATTCAGTCAACAAAGGCGAAACTTCTTGAGCAATTTTTTGCATTTCGTCACATGTTTCAGCAGAATTCAAATTGAAGAAAATGGATGATAATCGATCTAAAGCTTCACCTGAAAAATCGAGTGCTTCAATCGTATTTTCAAAAGTAGGAACTTCAGAATTGTTTACGATTTCGTCAATTTCAGCTTTTGCCTGAGCAATCGTAGCTTCAAAAGCCGGTTTGTAATCGGCTAATTGTATTTGCGAAAAAGGTGCGGTGTTGTGTTTGGATTCGAAATTTTGAGTAAGTGTTTTCATTTCTTTTTTTAACATTAAGGGATTAAGAAAATTTAAGGGTTTTCATTAAGGCTTACTACTCTTAATGGAAAACCCTTAATTTCTTAATGTTGTATTTATTTTTTCAATTCAGATGCCGCTCTATTCACAGCCTCTTTCAAACCTTCTTTATAAAAAACTATTTTATCCAACACACATTTATCGTGACTTCCGATGATTTGTGCAGCTAAAATTCCGGCATTTTTTGCCCCGTTCAACGCGACTGTTGCTACCGGAACACCTCCCGGCATTTGTAGAATCGACAAAACCGAATCCCAGCCGTCAATTGAATTACTCGATTTCACCGGAACGCCAATGACTGGCAACGGCGACATCGAAGCAACCATTCCCGGTAAATGTGCGGCACCACCTGCACCGGCAATAATCACCGAAATACCACGCGTGTGTGCATTTTTACTGAAATCAAACAATTTTTCCGGTGTACGATGTGCCGAAACAATATCGACTTCGGTTTCTATGTCAAATCCTTTTAAGATGTCGATGGCTTCTTGCATGACCGGCATGTCGGAAATGGAACCCATGATGATGGCTACTTTGCTCATTTTTTTATGTTTTAAAAATCCAAAACATTAAGTATGTTTTCCTTAATTTTATTTTTTATTTGATTTGTTGCAATTCCAATTTTTTTAACAAATCTCGAATTATCAATGCTTCTAATTTGGTCAATCATTATATCTGAATTGGCAGTCAAACCGCAATTTCCGTTATTGATTCTTATTCTTAAAATGGATGATTCGTTATTTAATTTTGTAGTAATTGGACAAACAATTGTTGATGGATGACGAATTTCGTTTAGAAAATTTGTCTGAACAATAATTACAGGGCGAACTTTTCCTGCTTCAGTTCCTATTTGAGGGTTTAAATCTGCAAGCCAAATTTCAAATTGATTCATTTATGTTGTCTATTTGTTCAAATTCACTTAAAACTTCCATTGAGCTTTCTGAAACTAATTTAGATTCAAAGTGCATTTTTTTTTGTAATAAAATCCTATTTTGAACTTTATTGTAATATTCAATCGCCTCGTTAATATAGCGATTACGGGGTTTTTTAATATTTTCTAGAATGTTTTCGGTGTCATCGAAAATAGCATCATCAATTTTTAAAGATATTGTTTTCATAAATTTATTTTTTACAAAAGTATATATAAAAAGTATATACTTTATATATTTTGATGAATTTTTACAGCCGCAAAAGTTTTAAAATGTCCATGGCTTCTTGCATGACCGGCATCTCGGAGATGGAACCCATGATAATGGCTACTTTGCTCATTTGTTAAGTTTGTTTAAAGTTTAAGGTTTAAAGTTGTTTCTTCCAACTTTTAAATCCTATTACATCTTTTCTAATTTGTTTTATCCACTTTTTACCGTATTTGTTGGTTAGGTAATTGAAAATTATTTCATTGTATTCTTTTGTACAATTTGAACCAATGCATCCTTGCTCATAAAATTCAATTCTATATTTTTCTTCAAAAGTTTTATCCCCAGTATATATTATTGGAGCTTCTCCACTTTGAAGAAATAAAAAAATAGTCTCATTTTTTATATCTGTTTCTGCTAATTTTACTGCTTCATCACAATTATCAATAAAATATATTTTTGATGCCCCACTATTATTTATTTGTTCAACTGTTAATTTTTTGGACTGACCAAACACCAAATGGGAAATGAAAAGAAAGAGTAAAATTTGAAGTTGTTTCATTTTAAAATTGTAAAAGTAATTGTAATCTTTTTGAGACAAGACATCTGTTTAATTGATTTGCTTTTTTTGTTTAAGTTTTGCACTAAAATAGTTGTAATATATTTTTTTTAATTGAAAATAGGCAAATGTAATGATCCAGAAAATTAAATAATTATGTAGTAAAAACTTCCAATTTAAATACCTTGTATATTTATAGTCAATTCCGTCAAGGTCTACACTGCTGGGTAAAAATGATAGAAAGTATAAGGAATGCCAATGTAAATTTCGTCGAGTTCTTTGACTTCCTCGTATGCAGAAATACAAAGCAAAAGAAAAACAAAACTAACTACACTTAAAAAGACAAATGCATTGTAACTAATTTTAAAAAACTCTTTAATTATTTTCAAAACTTCAAATTTTTAAATTGAAATCACTCTTATACTATTCTTCACTACTTCTGCAATTCTTCTCGCTTCCACCATATCTTCATTCACAATCGTCACGTGTCCCATTTTTCGAAAAGGTCGTGTTTGTCTTTTACCGTAAATGTGAGGTGTTACACCATCAATAGCCATGATTTTTTCGATATTCTCATAAACTACTTGACCGGAAAAACCTTCTTCACCCACCAAATTTACCATAATTCCGGCAACTTTGCTAGCGGTATTTCCTAAAGGTAAGTCTAAAATGGCTCGTAGATGATTTTCAAATTGCGAAGTATAACTGGCTTCAATGCTGTAATGTCCTGAATTATGCGGTCGTGGAGCCACTTCATTCACCAAAATTTCATCGTTTTCGGTTTGAAACATTTCTACCGCCAATAAACCAATATGATGGAATGACTCAGAGACTTTCAATGCAATTTCTTGAGCTTTTTGAGCTACTTTTTCGTCAATTCGAGCCGGGCAAATTACATATTCCACTTGATTGGCTTCGGGATGGAATTCCATTTCTACCACCGGATAGGTTTTGACTTCACCTGACGCGGAGCGTACAACAATTACAGCCAACTCGTTTTTAAACGGAATCATATCTTCAATTAAACAGGGCGTTTCTGGTAAGTCAGTGATGTCTTTTTCCGATTTTAGAATTTTTACGCCATATCCATCATACCCAAATCGATCTTGTTTCCAAACGCACGGATACGTTAGCGTTCCCTTTAAAACTTCGGCCACTAATTCACTTTTATTTTCAAAAGTTTTGGCGTTGGCCGTTGGGATTTGATTACCCAAATAAAGATTTTTTTGTGTGATTTTGCTTTGGATGTTTCGCAAAGTTTTTGGCGAGGGAAATACTTTTTTACCTTCCGCTTCCAATTGGTCTAACGCATCTAAATTGACATTTTCAATTTCAATGGTTAAAACATCCACTTTCTTCCCGAAATTATAAACGGTATCAAAATCCAAAAGGTTTCCAATTTCAAAATAATGAGCTCCAAATTGACATGGTGCGTCTTTACTTGGGTCTAAAATATAGGTTTGTATGTCGAATTTTCGCGTATCAGCCAAAAGCATTTTGCCAAGTTGACCACCACCTAAAATGCCTAATTTGAAATCGGAAGAGAAGTAATTCATGTCGGGAAATTGTCAGTCTATTGACAGTTTATTTCACAAATATACTTACTCAAAATGTAATGAACAATTGATATTTTTATTTTATCGTCTAATAATTGTTTTTTTAGAATAATTACCTTGGTTAGTGTTTATAATTAGAAGATAAATACCTACCGCAAACTGATGAATAGGAATGCTAAATTCATTTGTTATTTGTGGGTTATTAAATTTTCCAAGTAGTTTTCCATCGATTGTAAAGACTGTTATCGAATTTACATTCTCCGGAGAAAATGCTGTAAGCATTTCTGAATTTGGAGTAATATATACAATTACTTCATTAGGGTTAATCACCTGATTTTCGGAACTCAATAGAGTATCCGAGTAGCAAGATAGTGGAACGGTACTTTGAGTATTTATTAGTTGATTAACTTTATTCCCTGAGAAACCAGTTGCATTTGTGTTGTCATAGAAAGTTAAATCCAACACATTATTGCTTGCACCAAACCAATCTTGTAAAATAGTACTATAAACTCTTCGATAATCGTGTTGAACAGTTTGTACCTGATAATTATTAGACAAAACAGCTTCGCTTAAGTTTATATTTGTTCCCGATATTCCGGGAGTAACAGAATTTCCAAAAACAAACATTGGTGCTATTTCGCCGTGATCTGTGCCTAAACCTCCGTTTTCTTTGGCTTTTCGTCCAAACTCTGAAAAAGTTACTGCTAGTACATCATTGCCTATAGTTTGATTATTTAAATCGGTTATAAAACTAGACACTGCTGCGGATATTTGAGTCATTAAATTGGCGTGAGTACCCAAATGTGAAGTGGTACTTGAAGCAACTTGTAAATTATGAGTATCAAATCCGCCAATTTTTACAAGATAGACTTTGGTTTGTAAACCACCTGATATAAATTTAGCAACTGACTTCAATTGGTTTGATAATGCGGTATTTGGATAGGTAACTGTATTTGTCCCCGCACTAAATGCTGTTGATATGGTTTGAGCATAGACATTAGTTGAAGTATCATTATTTAAAATATATTGTATCAGATCACCATATTCAGAATTTGGAATTGTTGTTGGAGCTGGTCCTCCTAATCCGTTAACTACTGAATAAAAACCAGAAGGATCTTGACCATTTATATTTAGCGACATTCCATGTTCTTCTTCGCCATGAAAACCCAAGGAATTTTCACTACTACCTAACTGAATACCTAATGGAAAGTTTGCTGTTAGAAAATTTGCATAATAATTTTCTAAAAAACGCCCTACCCAACCACTATCTAAACTATTATTTGCTGCTGTTCCATCTCCACCAGTCAACCATAAATCGGTTGATTTAAAATGTGATTTATCTTGAATTGGATAGCCCACACCTTGAATTAATCGCATTAATCCACTATCGTAAAGACTTTTAAACCCTACCAATGAAGGATGCAATCCAACCTGATTTTGTAACGGTACTGTAGTGTCTAAATTAATTACACTATTTAAACCGGTATTATTTAGCTTTATCGTTGGTCGTAGATTGGCATAAATATCATATTGATTTAACGGTACAACAGTGTTAATACCATCATTGGCTCCTGCCAATTGAATTAATACAATTTTTTTATTATTGATATTTGGACACGTGGTCATTCCTGCCGATTTAAATAGTGCAAATACTTCTGTAGGTAGAAGCGTCAATGCACTTGCGGTAGCTGTAAGTTTAATAAAGTTTCTTCTTTTCATTTTTTTGTGATTAGAAAATTTGAGATTCGGGAGCACTTAATAATTTTGAAACCAATAATTTTAACCTTGGTTCTACTACTGTATTATTTGAATTGTTTGTATAATCAATCCAAGCATCAGTCCAATAAAAATTTTCTAGACCTTGCAACAAAAAGGAGTTCATAAAATAAGCTACTCTTGCTGGATCAGGAAATTGGGCAAACAAAGCATTGCATAATTCAGAAGTTAACACCACCGGATTGGCCGCGTCTGAAATTAATCCACCATTTAGGATAACACTTGAAATGTTAATTTTGCCTACAATGTTGCTATTGCCACTTATTCTGTTAATGCCGTCAAGTAGAGATTCGCCTAGTCGATATCGAGCAATTAGAGTTGAAGAGGATATCCAATTTTTATCAAAATTTGGAGCTTGATAATAGGCGAGGTGACCTGCTACATTTTCAGGGTCAAATAAAATCATATTTGAATTAGTTAAAAATGTATCATGAATAAACCGAAGCCAAAATTGATTATAATAGTTAAAGGCGTCAGTTGCAGGACTGGGGATAGTAGCTTGTAAATAGCTACAAATTTCAGAAACTTGTTGCAATGGGGATTTAATTATTGCTCCAATTGTTTCATCGTTTGGGTTAGTGTCGTCAAGGTCATAAAAATGCGTGCTTTCTAATAACTTTCTAACTGTTGGTACTAGTTCATAATTATTATCAAAAAGTAATTGAGCTAGGGGTGTTATGATATCCGTTTCAACTTCGGGAGTAATGGTTCCTTTAACAAAATAGATGTATAGTTTCCTACAGATATTTTTAGCCGTTGCCATTTGAGTAAAAACCATAGTTACAAAACTATCTAATTCTACATCCATTGTTACATCGCTGGTTGCAGGACTAATAGTTGTGTTATTAAAAGCACTACTAAAAACTTTTTGGGTTACATCATGTTGAGAAAAAACATTATAACCTTTAGGTATTCCGGTTGTGGAATCAATTACCGTTCTATCACTTTTTCTTTTAAAACCGGTTAACACTTTTGCTGCCTGAACAATATCTGACTCAGTATAAGTAGTGTAATTTCCAGCAGCAATTTGAGGGCCTTTTCCAATGGTAAAAAGCTCAAAAAATTCTCTTGCATAATTTTCATCGGGAGAATTTTTATTATTTGCCGTATTGTTCAGATAATCTAACATTGAATTGTCTAATGTCATTTTTTTTGCAAATGTTTTATAATTTCCATAAGCGTAATACAATAACAAACGAACGTGGTCATAGAATTCAGTGGCACTTCCCGCACCATTTGATTTTGCAACAGTAAATCTTGTTGATAGGAAATGGGATAATTTAAATTTTAATGTTGGTGTGTTAATCGCATTATACCACCACCAACCGCCAACAAATTTAGCTTTTCTTGCTTGTCCGGTAAAACTAGTGGGAAGTGCCGTAGACTCTGTCCAGAAACCATCCGGACTGGTAGTTGGTAAAGGGTCAAAAGGAATAGAAAGAATTAATGGATTATCTTGCAATAAAAGACTTAAAGCTTGATTTGGAGTTAGTTGTGCGTACTGATTAACTAATGTTTTTGAATAAGCAAAAGTGGCTCTTTTAAGCAGATGTTTAGCATTAACTACTCCAAGTATATTGGTATTTTGATTTAGGGAGGCCATTTAATTAAAATTTGGGTTAAAAGTAAATTTGGGAAAAATTTTATTTCATATCATCAGGGATTAAAATAAAACACTAATAAACAATTAGCCAAATATAGAAAAATAATTGCAACTTGTTGATTTTAATCAGCTTATTTGGTTTTTTGATGAGTTTAGCGAAAATTTCCATCTAATAATCTTAGACCTTAAAAGTCAATAGGTCATTTCTTAAAAAAAAAATTAGTTTTGGATTATTTTTAATAAAGCTTTGCTCATTTTAATGGGATCTAAAAGTAGTTAGATTAGTTTCACTACTTGTTTTTAATAAATAATATGTATGAAAAATTGTAGTAGAGTAGAAGAATAGGTACCTTATTGACAATTGGCAGTGGATGACTAATAATTTTTGCGGTCTATTTTTTTCAAAATATTCCTAGCTGCCGCCTTATATCCCTCAGAATGACTGGAATAATCCTGACTTAAAATCGGTTTTAATTCTTCATAAATCCAATCGTATTTTTTTCCTAAAACAAATAAAGCTTTCATTGCGTAGGCTTTAGAAGCTACTTTTTCGTCTTGAATTAATCGATCAATCAACGCTTCAATTAGCAGATGTTCTTGCTCTTGGGTTAGTTTAATTCCGTTTTTGCGATGATTGCTTTTGGTTAAAAACATCGCAATTCGTGTAGCAGGTCGCAAGGATGAATCATTTTTGATGGTAGGCAACACTGCACAAAATTCATCAATAAAGTGTGCCAATAATTTCAGCTTTTTTTCACCCACCAAATCCAAACTCCAAAACGCTTTTACATGTAATTCATGCGAAATATCAAAAGCAATCGCAATCAATTCTTTCAAATTTTCTTCACTTTTCATGGCAAAATTGCTCACCATCACTCGACTTTTCACATGAGCGGTGCTTCCTTCTATTTTTTGATACATGTTGGAATTCATGGTGTAAATATACCAATTTTGCAAAAAACTATGAATACGTAGGATGTAATACCTTCGACTTCACTAAATTTGCATTTTAAAAAACACATAGCATGATACACCTTCACGATAAAACGTTTGAACCTTTTATTTCGGCGGAAGAAATTGATTTCGCGATTGCAAATATTGCAAAACAAATGGATGATGATTTCTTTGATGACGTACCTGTTTTTATTGGAGTATTAAACGGTTCTTTTATGGTTTTGTCCAACTTGATGAAGCATTACAGAGGAATGTGCGAAGTAAGTTTCGTTAAAATGGCATCGTATGAAGGCACTCAAACAACCAATGATGTAATTGAATTAATTGGGTTGAACCAAAGTTTAGAAGGACGCACAGTGGTTATTGTAGAAGATATAGTAGATACCGGAAATACTGTTGAAAAACTAAAAACCATTTTAAAAGGTTACTCCATTAAGCATTTAAAAATTGCTACGTTGTTTTTGAAGCCTGATGTTTATGCAAAAGATATAAAAATAGATTATGTTGGAATACGAATTCCAAACAAATTTATTGTTGGTTTCGGACTTGACTATAACGGTTTGGGTAGAAACTTAATCGACGTTTATCAACTTGCGGACTAATTAAGTTATACTATTGGAATTTGGAATTTAACTATTGGAATTTAAATAAAATATAATGATTAACATCGTTCTATTCGGTAAACCCGGAGCAGGTAAAGGCACACAAGCTGAATTTTTAAAAGAGAAATATAATCTAACTCATTTGTCAACCGGCGATATTTTTCGATTCAACATCAAAAATGATACGGATTTAGGGAAGTTAGCCAAAACGTATATGGACAAAGGAGATTTGGTTCCAGATGAGGTGACCATTCAAATGTTGCAAAGCGAAGTGGATAAAAACCCTGATTCTGCCGGTTTTTTATTTGATGGTTTCCCTAGAACAATTGCTCAAGCTGAAGCTTTAGATGCGTTTTTGACTTTTAAAAATCAAGAAATTACCGCCACTGTAGCGTTAGAAGCAGATGATAACATTCTTGTTCAACGTTTATTGGAACGAGGAAAAACTTCCGGACGACCTGACGATCAAGACGAAGAAAAAATTAGAAATAGATACCAAGAATACAATGAAAAAACGGCTCCTTTGATGGATTACTACAAAAATCAAGGGAAATTTCACGCCGTAAACGGTATTGGAACCATTGCCGAAATTACTGAACGTCTAAGTTTAGTATTTGATCAGTTAAAATAGTCGGTTAATTATCTCAAAATTGGGGAATTAGTGCTATTTTTTTTAGATATTTGCAAAAACAAAAGGAGCTTCATCCGAAAAGTCGGTCGTGTGGCTCTTTTTTGCTAAAAAAACTTTATGGAAATTCTTATAATATTATTTTTGATTTTATTGAACGGAGTGTTCTCGATGTCGGAAATCGCTTTGATTTCTGCTCGAAAAAGTAGACTAGAAAACGCAGCTAAAAAAGGAAATCCAAGTGCAAAAGTCGCTTTAGATTTAGCTAATTCACCTAATAAATTTTTGTCTACGGTTCAAATTGGAATAACACTCATTGGAATTTTGACGGGTATTTATTCCGGAGAAAAAATCACAACCGATGTGCAGGAATTTGTTGCAGGTTTTGAGGTTTTGAAACCTTTTGCTAATTCAATTGCCGTTGGAATTGTGGTAGTTATTTTAACTTTTTTCTCATTGGTTTTAGGGGAATTAGTTCCTAAAAGAATCGGTCTAAATTATCCGGAAACGATTGCAAAAGCAGTTGCTGTGCCAATGAAAATTGTATCAAAAATTACTGCACCTTTTATTTGGTTACTGACGATTTCAACAGAATTCCTTTTAGATATTTTTAAGATCAAACCCACAGCCGACGGAAAAGTAACCGAAGAAGAAATTAAAGCAATTATAAAAGAAGGCACAGAAGTAGGTGAGGTTCAAGAAATTGAGCAAGATATTGTAGAACGTGTGTTTCATATTGGCGACCGAAAAGTTAATTCATTGATGACACATCGTTCGTCGGTTATTTATCTTTCCTTAGAAGACACACTGCAAGAGTTGAAAGCAAAAGTGTTGGATGAACTACATTCTTTTTACCCTGTTTGTGGCGAAAACATGGATGATATTGAAGGAATCGTTCTTTTGAAGGATTTGTTTGCAAGTTTCGAAAAGGGCACTTTTGACTTAAAAACTATTACAAAAGAACCTGTTTATTTCATCGAACAAACCTCTGCTTACAAAGCTTTAGAAAATTTCAAAAAATCAAAAGTTCATTATGCATTGATTGTGGATGAGCATGGTGTTTTTCAGGGAATTATCACATTGAATGATATTTTGGAAGCTTTGGTTGGAGATGCTTCCGATTTTTATGATGAGGAATTTCAATTAGTTGCTCGCGAAGACGGCACTTGGCTGGTTGACGGACATTATTCGCTACACGATTTCTTGACATATTTTGATATGGACGACCATATTAACGATTATGATGTAACAACTGTTAGCGGATTTATTATTACCGAGCTCGGAACTATTCCAAAACAAGGACAGAAATTAATTTGGAATAAATTAGAATTTGAAGTAATCGATATGGATGGCGTGAAGATTGATAAAATTCTAATCAAGAATTTAAAAGAATCGAAATAGTTAAAGTGCAATTTTTAAGACTTAAACAATCTTAAACAAACTTAAACTATTTAAACTTTAAGAAAATAATGACAGAAGGAAATTTTGTAGACTACGTAAAAATATATGTTTCTTCCGGAAAAGGAGGAAAAGGATCAACCCATTTACACCGCGAGAAATTTATTGAAAAAGGAGGTCCAGATGGTGGTGATGGAGGAAGAGGTGGACATGTATATCTAAGAGGAAATAAAAATCTTTGGACGCTTTTCCATTTAAAATTTGTGAAACACATGCGAGCCGGACATGGCGGTGATGGAGGAAGTTCCAGAAGTACCGGACATGATGGTGAAGATAAATATGTGGAAGTCCCCTTGGGAACCGTTGTAAAAAACATCGAAACAGGAGAAGTTTTGTTTGAAATCACCGAACATGATGAAGTGAAAATTCTGGCAAAGGGAGGAAAAGGAGGTCTTGGAAACTGGCATTTTCGTTCGTCAACCAATCAAACACCTCGTTATTCACAACCGGGTATGCCGGTGGAAGAAATCGATGTTATTTTGGAATTAAAGGTTTTAGCTGATGTTGGCTTAGTCGGTTTTCCAAATGCAGGAAAATCAACATTGCTGTCGGTTTTAACTTCAGCAAAGCCAAAAATTGCCGATTATCCGTTTACAACCTTGAAACCCAATTTAGGAATT
This sequence comes from Flavobacterium sp., assembly GCF_044371705.1. GTDB lineage: Bacteria > Bacteroidota > Bacteroidia > Flavobacteriales > Flavobacteriaceae > Flavobacterium. The sequence goes on from NZ_JBILTE010000007.1 coordinate 15,022, forward strand.
GTGGCGTATCGCGAATTTCAATCGTTTGTAATTGCTGATATTCCGGGTATTATTGAAGGAGCAGCCGAAGGAAAAGGTTTGGGTCATTACTTTTTGCGTCACATAGAACGAAATTCAATTCTGTTGTTTTTAGTTCCTGCGGATGCGAAAGATATTAAAAAAGAATATGAAGTTTTGTTGGATGAATTGCGAAGATACAATCCCGAAATGTTGGATAAAGACCGTTTTTTGGTCATTTCAAAATGTGACTTGCTGGATGATGAATTGAAAATAGAATTAAAAAAACAAATTGACAAAGAACTCAAAGGAACGAACTATATGTTTATTTCATCGGTTGCTCAACAAGGGTTGCAGGAATTGAAAGATGAACTTTGGACGATGTTAAATCCGTAATAGGTATACTTTCTACAAAGCATTAAAAGCATCCTGAATGGGATGCTTTTTTTATGAAATTCTAAATATTTCGTTAAAAATATACTACATCGTTGTAGTTTTTCAAACAATCAAGGGTGTTAAATTGCTAATTTGAATTATCTTCGCAAAGATTTTAAACTAATAGAAAATGAAAAAATTTATTTTAAGTTTCATTGCAGTAATTGCCTTATTTCCGGCCACCTTATTTGCAAATGAAGGAATGTGGTTTTTAATGCACATTCAGCGTTTAAACCAACGTGATATGCAGAAAATGGGTCTGCAATTAACTGCTGAAGAAATCTACAGCATTAATAATTCAAGTGTTAAAGATGCAATCGTTCAGTTCAATGGAGGTTGTACTGCGGAAATGATTTCAAAAGATGGTTTGGTTTTAACCAATCACCATTGCGGTTATGATGCAATTGCTGAATTATCTTCTACAGAAAGTAACTATTTAAGAGATGGATTTTGGGCTCAAAACCGCAAAGCGGAATTAAAACCAAAAAGTTTATTCGTGCGTTTCTTTGTTCGCATGGACGATGTAACAAAAAGAATGTTAAGTGTAGTAAATGATAAAATGACTGAAGCAGAACGCGAAGCAGCCATTAATCAAGAAACAGCAAAAATTCAAAAAGAAAATGATGGCGGTGGAAAATACACTGTTTCAGTTCGTCCATTTTTCCAAGGAAACGAGTATTATTATTTTGTTTACCAAGATTATACCGATGTACGTTTAGTGGGAACACCAACGGAGAGTATCGGAAAATTTGGTGGTGATACAGACAACTGGGAATGGCCTCGTCACACAGGAGATTTCTCTTTATTTAGAGTATACGCAGATGCCAATGGAAATCCGGCAGAGTATTCAGAAAATAATGTTCCTTTAAAACCAAAACACCATTTGCCAATCAGTTTAAAAGGAGTTCAAGAAAACGATTTTGCGATGATTTTAGGATATCCGGGGCGTACAAACCGTTGGATGCCGGCGGAAGGAATTGAGCAAAATGTAAAATATGCTTACCCGGCTTGGGTGGAAGGTTCTAAAATGGGAATGGACAAAATGAAAGTCCACATGGATAAAGACGATGCTGTGCGTTTAATGTATGCTTCTAAATACGCAGGTGTTGCCAATTACTGGAAAAACCGTCAAGGGATGATTGACGCCTTAACGAAGTTTAATACAGCTGAATTAAAGCGTAAGAATGAAGCAAAATTTGATAAATGGGCAAACAAATCTGCCAATAAAGAAAAATATGGAAACGTAATGACCAACATTAATAAATATTATTCGATGACAAACGAAAAGTCACGTCACGATAATTATTTACAACAATTGTTGCGTACAAGTTCTTTTGGAACCGTTTCACGCGGACTGGGAAGACAATTAGAAGGCTATGCAAAAGCGGACGTATCGAAAAGAGCTCAATCGAAAGCAGCAATGAAGGAAATGATTGACGGTATGTTTTCTGAAATTTACATTCCTGCAGAGAAAGATATTTTGGCTGCACAATTGGCTTTGTATAATTCAAAAGCAGGTTATAAGATTGCTCCATCCGTTGAAGAAATGGCAAAATCAAACAATAATGATTTTACAGCTTATGTAAACGCTGCATTTGATTTAAGTTTATTTACTTCGAAAGAAAAATTACATGCGTTTTTAGAACTTCCAAATGAGGCATTGGTAACCAATGATCCTCTGTACAAACTGTCAAATGATCTTTTGACGCATTTGCAAATTCGTTCAGAAGAATTAACGCAAGCTCAAAATGATTATTCAAAATCCTACCGTTTGTTGGTGGAAGGATTAAGAGAATCAAAATTATCAACGATTCAATATCCGGATGCTAACTCTACTTTGCGTTTAACATACGGTAAAGTTCGTGCATTACCTGCGGATAAAAGAAACGACGCAAAAATCAATAACTATACTACTTTAGACGGAATGGTGAAAAAACACAAAGCAGGTGACCCTGAATTTGATTTATCACAGCCGCTAATTGATTTGTACAATAAAAAAGATTACGGTCAGTATGCTGATAAAGATGGTACATTACACGTGAACTTCTTGACTGACAATGATATTACAGGAGGTAACTCAGGTTCCCCAGTATTAAACGGTAAAGGAGAATTAATCGGATTAGCATTTGATGGGAACATCGAAGCGATGGCCGGTGACGTTATTTTTGATAAAAATTTACAACGTACCATCAATGTTGATATTCGCTTTGTTTTATACGTTATTGAAAAATACGCAGGTGCTAAACACCTGATTGACGAGTTAACAATTGTAAAATAAGTTTAATTTTAATTCAATAAAAAATCTGCTTCAGTAATGGAGCAGATTTTTTATTATTGCTAACATTAGCATAAAGAACATTTAATTATCTCGGCAATTTATTATTTTTGAAAACAAATTCCCACTATGAAAATTTTAAGTGTATTTATTTTTATAATTTCCATGTCCACGATGGCAAATTCAGACTTCGAAAAAGCCGAACAATTATTTCGTCAAAACAAATTGGTTGAAGCAAAGGCACTTTTTGAAAAGCACTTAAAAGCCAATCCCAATCATACCAAAACTTTAGAATATTTGGGGGATATTGCCGGTAAAAATAAAAATTGGGATGAAGCGATTGGGTACTACAAAAAAATTAAAATTCAATATCCATTAAATGCTGATTATCATTACAAGTATGGAGGTGCCTTAGGAATGAAAGCTAAGGAAATCAATAAGTTTAAGGCTTTGAATTTATTGGGAGATGTAGAAGAATCTTTTTTAACTGCTGCAAAATTGGACCCCAAACATATTGATACGCGTTGGGCTTTGGTGGTATTTTTCACCGAATTGCCCGGCATTGTAGGCGGTAGTGAAAGCAAAGCTCAAAAGTATGCCGATGAATTAATGAAGCTTTCTAAAGTCGATGGTTTTATGGCGAAAGGTTTTATTGATGAATATTTTGAAAGGTATACAAAAGCCGAAATCAATTATAAAAAAGCACACGAAATTGGCAATTCGAAAACAACCTTTCAAAAGTTGTATGATTTGTATCTGAAGAAAATGAAACAGCCCCAAAAAGCAGCAGAATTAAAAAAACAATTTGAAAAATAAAAGGTGATGTTAGTTGTCCGTTAACCGACAACCGACAACCGACAACCGACAACCAAAAAAATATGAATAACGAAATAATTCCCCCCTCGGGAGTCAGGGGGCTTCACTTTATAGCCATTGGCGGAGCCGCCATGCACAATTTAGCACTTGCCTTACACCACAAAGGTTATCACGTTACAGGAAGTGATGATGCTATTTTTGAACCTTCAAAATCACGATTGCAAAGACACGGACTTTTACCCGAAGAAATGGGCTGGTTTTCGGAGAAAATCACCTCAGATATCGAAGCAATTATTTTAGGAATGCACGCCAAAGCAGATAATCCTGAATTGTTAAAAGCCAAGGAATTAGGATTGAAAATTTATTCCTATCCAGAATTTTTCTACGAACAATCAAAGAATAAAACCCGAGTAGTTATTGGCGGTTCGCATGGGAAAACAACCATTACTTCCATGATTTTACATGTGATGCATTACCATAATATCGAAGTTGATTATATGGTAGGAGCTCAATTGGAAGGTTTTGACACGATGGTCCACCTAACCGAAAAAAATGATTTTATCGTTTTGGAAGGCGATGAATACTTGTCGTCACCAATTGACCGAAGACCAAAATTTCATTTGTATCAGCCCAATATTGCCTTACTTTCAGGAATAGCTTGGGATCATATTAATGTCTTTCCCACTTTTGAAAATTACGTAGAACAGTTTGAAATTTTTGTCAATCAAATAACCAAAGGCGGTATTTTGGTCTATAACGAAGAAGATGAAACGGTGAAAAAAGTAGCCGAAGAAACCACTAACACCATCAGAAGGTTGCCTTATCAAACACCAAGTTATACTGTTGAAAACGGGATAACTTATTTAGACACACCCGAAGGACCAATGCCTATTGAAGTGTTTGGAGCACATAATCTTAACAACCTTGCCGGAGCTAAATGGATTTGTCAAAATATGGGAATAGATGAAGCCGATTTTTACGAAGCCATTGCCAGTTTTAAAGGAGCTTCCAAACGTTTGGAAAAAATTGCCGAGGGAAAAGGGAAAGTTGCTTATAAAGATTTTGCTCATTCACCCAGTAAAGTTTCAGCGACAACAAAAGCGGTGAAAAATCAATATCCGGATAGAAACTTAGTGGCGTGTTTGGAATTACATACCTACAGTAGTTTAAATGCTGAATTTCTAAAAGAATACGAAGGAGCTTTGGATGCTGCTGATGTAGCTGTTGTTTTTTATTCGCCCGATGCGGTTAAAATCAAACAATTGCAAGAAGTAACCTATGATCAAATCGCACAATCATTTAAACGAAAAGATTTGATTATTTATACGAATCCAGCAGAATTTAAAGATTTTTTGTTTTCTACTAATTTAGATAATAGTGCGCTGTTATTGATGAGTTCGGGGAATTATGGAGGATTGGATTTTGAGGAAGTGAAGCAGTTGGTTAATTAGTCAATTATAACCGAGTGCTAATTGCCACATTTTCACATTGCCACATTACTTCTCATACCGAAAATGTCCAACGATTTTCCAACTAAACAAGCAGTCTTCCAATACTTGTCCGCCACCAACATTGTGAACAATTAAATTGCGTTTGCCATCTGCCGATTTTTTGTGGGTAACAATACCTATATGTGGTAATTTATCAGCGATCATCCAAGTAACCAAGTCGCCTGTTTTATATTCATTTGGATTTTGAGAAATAGCTAATTTTTCTCCTTTTCTGGTAAAAAATACTTCCAAGTTGGGTACTCTTCGGTGGTCAATGTTTTTATCAGTAGTTTGTAAACCCCACGATTTTGGGTAGCGTGAAAAATTTGCTTTCATGTCTTCATGGACTTCCTTCTGCAAATCGATGTTTAGTTTTCGATAAGCACGAATAATAACATCAGTACAAACGCCTGTTTTGGGAGGCACATCGCCATTTGGATATTTGACGCCTACATAATCTGGCGTGTAAATGACTTCAGGGTCAATAATTGAAATTGCCGCATTGGAAAGTTTTTGATAAAAATCAGCCGCATTTAATGTTGTTTCCTTATTTTCATTCGGATGAATTGTAGCCGTTTCTTTGGTTGGGATTTCATTTTTACAGTTCAAAAATAAAAATGATGACAAAAGTAATGCGATTGATTTCATGTGTTTTTTACGCTATAGTAAACTATAACGTAAAAAAGTTACTTTTGATATTCTGAGAATTTAAAATTTTTTATTGAATCATTTCTGTTTGGCCATTTTTACACATCGAAATCCTAGATGGTTTGTGCCAGTTTTAACTTCACCCTTGCCCCTTGTTCCCATTACATATCTTGAGCAATATTGATCGGAGCATAGAAAAGAACCTCCTCTATGAACTTTTTTTGCTACTCCGGGTTCTGCAGGATCATGGCTTTCGTTTGGGCCTTTTGGATTTTTAGTAACTTCATTTGGAGGCAAAGTATTAAAATAGTCATTTTTGTACCAATCCGAACACCATTCCCAAACATTTCCAGACATATCATATAAACCATAACCATTTTTAGGATACTGTTTTACAGGAGCAATTCCCTTAAAACCGTCGGTTCCGGCGTCATCACTTGGAAAAATACCTTGAAATGTATTGGCCATGTGCTTGTGATTAGGTGTAAATTCATCACCCCAAGCAAACTTTTTGGCACTTAAGCCACCTCTTGCAGCAAATTCCCATTCCGCTTCGGTAGGCAATCGTTTGCCTGCCCATTTTGCAAAAGCTACTGCATCATCCCATGCAATATGTATCACAGGAAAATCCTCTCTTCCGATAATCGTGCTCCCGGGACCTTCGGGTTGACGCCAGTTGGTGCCTTCAATATACGACCACCATTGGTAAAAATTGTTCAAACTTTGAACTTGTGCGGGTGGAGTAAAAACAACAGATCCAGCTACCAGCAGTTCAGCCGGAGCATCCGGAAATTCTTCCCTAGTTGGTATTATTTCTGCGATGGTTTTGTAGCCCGTAGCTTTTACAAAGGCTGCAAATTGAGCATTAGTTACCTCATGTTCGTCCATCCAAAAGCTATCAACATATACTTGATGTACTTTGCAATCAGCAGTTAAGCCCCCAATTTGGCACATGGACTCACATTCTTCATCGGTACCCATATAGAAGGTACCTCCCGGAATCCAGACCATGCCAGGTTCTTTATTTACAGGGATATTCTGTTTATTTTCTATTGTTTGCTTTTCTGTTTTTTCTGTTGGATTCTGAACGTTTTCGCTGGCTTCATTTTTATTGTTACAGGAAAAGAGTACAGAAAAAATCAACATTATCAACAGAAAGTGCGTGTTAAAATAATTCATGAGTTAAGTAAAAGAAATAGAGATTAAATCTATCCAAATTTAAGATTTATTTTGATACTGGTCATAAGTTTTGCCGAAACTATGGACAAAGATTAAATAAATACCCTTAGAAAATTAATCGTATCTATTGAGATTTATTTTGGCATCATTCATTTTTAATAAACACCACATAGTAATTTGATCTAAAAGCTAATTTTGCCTTTGGCTGAGTAGACAACTTTAGCTAAATTAGTCTTTTAAATATTCTTCAAATGATTTTAACGAAAAAGGAATTTGAAGTTTGGCAGCTTGTTCTATTAGTTTGTTTTTATACTTTGATTTTAAATTTGTAAAGGTACTTTTTGTAGTATTGAATGAATCCATAACACTTTCGATGTTTGCAAGTTGCGAGGGCGAAGGAGCATCAAATTGCGAAGCCACAGTAGAATAGATAGCAGTTAGCTTTTCTCGTAATTGCGGTTCAGCAGCTCCTACATACATATCGCCGGTAGTAACAACCATTGTGTTTTTTAAGGCATTAAACTCAGCATCAATCTTATTGTTGGCTTTTGCTGTTTTTGGGTCTCCTTCAATGATTTTTTTATTCAGAGCAATCATCGCATCTAATTCATAAACCATATAAGCCAATTCTTCATTTTTATCAAATAACATTTTTGTAGCTTCGGCTTGTTTTTTTCTTTCGACTGATGAAATGACACTTTTAGGATCATTAATAACTTTGAACTCTTGTGTATACGTTTCTTTCCCTTTAGTCAAAACTGCCTTATATGTACCTTCCGGTACTCTCGGAGCAGTAAACCCCTCGACACTAACTGTTTTGGCCATGGCTATTTTTGGGTTCTTTGTATTAAAACCCCAAGTAACAATATTGATTCCTTTTTGATTTCCAGCCGGCAGTGTAACAATTTTGTTTCCGTTAAGGTCTTGAATTTCCAATTCCATTTTACCAAAAGTGTGGCGTTTTTTCAAATAGTAAACAATTTGAGCTGCACTATTTGGGTTTGATCCAACGAATTCTAATTCGGAAGCTGTGCCGCCAAAACTGGATTGTTCTTCAATGGCAAAAGGTTTCATTTCAAAGAAATGTACATCTTTTTTCAAAATATCCGGTGTAATTTGACGAAGCGGACTCACATCATCTAAAATAATAATTCCTCTACCGTGGGTAGCCATTACCAAATCATTCGTTTTTGGGTGCAGGTCAAGATAATGGACTGCTACAGCAGGCATGTTATTTTCAAATTTCGACCAGTTTTTTCCACCGTCAACAGTAATGTAAAGACCTTTTTCGGTGCCTAAAAACAATAAGTTCGGATTTTTATAATCTTCTTGAATATTTCTTGCAAAGCCATCAATGTCAACTGTTACTATTGAATTCCATGTTTTTCCAAAATCGGAAGTTTTGTAAACATAGGTCGAATAATCATTTTTTGAGTGGCCATCAAAAACGGCATAGGCAGTACCTTCATTAAAAGCACTAGCTTCAATGTGGTAGCACCAAGTGTTTTTTGGTAATCCTTGTACATTCATAATTACATTTGTCCATGTTTTACCGCCATCTTTAGTAATTTGAATATTACCGTCGTCGGTTCCTGCCCAAATGATTTCTTTGTTTAAAGGTGATTCAGCGATGCTAAAAATAGTACAATGATTTTCAGCACCCGAATTATCAACAGACAAACCTCCTGATTTTTCTGTGTTTGTTTTTGTGGGATCATTGGTTGTTAAATCACCTGATATTTTCAGCCAAGTTTGTCCCATATCGTCTGATGCATGAACAAACTGACTTCCGGCATAAATTCTGTCCGGATTATGAATACCCGTAACAATAGGCGTATTCCAATTAAATCGAAGTTTTGGATCACCTTTTTGGGGTAGTGGTTGAATGGTTTTTAATTCTTTGGTTTCTAAATTGTATCGCCAAATATTTTCGGCACCTTGCATTTCACTGTAAATAATTTTTTTGGTCGGATGTTTTAAAACACGAAAACCATCGCCATAACCTACACTGTGCCAATCTCGTGCTTCAATTCCACCATCGCTTTTACTTGGGCCATACCAAGAGCCATTGTCTTGTAAACCACCATATATATTGTAAGGCTCTTCATTATCTAAACTTAAATGATAGTACTGAGAAAGAGGTAAATTTTTAACGATATCCATCGTATTACCTGAATCCCAACTTCTATATAAACCTCCATCTGTAGCCACATAAATTCGATTACTGTCATGTAAATCAACCGTTATATCATGAATGTCAGCATGCATAGCTCCTAGTGGCTTGAATGTTTTACCACCGTCACGACTGATCGAACCCCTTAATCCACCTTTGTATAAAATATCTGGATTTCTTGGGTCAATGGTAATTCTTGAAAAATAAAACGGACGAACCACTAGTTCAAAATCACTGTTTAAATGTTTCCAAGTTGCTCCGGAATCATCCGAACGATATAAACCTTTGTCTTTGTCTTCTGCCGTTTCTAGAACCGCATATAATGTTTGCGGTTTTGAAGGAGCAATACCAATGGCAATTCTACCTAACTGACCTTTTGGAAAGCCATTATGAATTTTGTTCCATGTTTTTCCTCCGTCAACAGTTTTGTATAAGGCTGAGTTATTTCCACCTGAATTAAACGACCAAGCTGTTCTTCTGAATTCCCAAAAACTAGCAAACATAATGTCTGGATTGGTAGGGTCAATAACCAAATCGGCACAACCGGTTTTTGGGTCAACATAAAATTCCTTATTCCATGTTTTGCCGCCGTCAGTTGTTTTATATATTCCACGTTCTTCGCTATCGCCCCAAAGAGCTCCCAAAACCCCTGCCCATACCACATCGCTGTTTCGAGGGTCAACAATAATAGATGTAATTCGGTCGGATTTTGGTAAACCCATATTATTCCAATTTAAGCCGCCATCTGTAGATTTATAAATTCCATCTCCCACAGAAACGCTATTTCTAGGCCAAGGTTCGCCGGTTCCTACCCAAATAGTATTATCAGGATTATTAGGGTCAATGGTTACACAACCAATAGATTGAATATGTTTATCAAAAACAGGAGAGAAAGAGGCTCCACCATCCGAACTTTTCCAAACACCACCGCCTGCAGCACCAATAAAAATAATTTTATTGTTGGTGGGATGATTTGCAATATCAGAAATTCTCCCACTCATAATAGCAGGGCCAATTTGTCGTGCCCTAATATCACCAAAAAGTTCTTTACCTTTTAAGATTATATCATCTTGGGCTTGTGTTTGAATAGAAGCAATCAAACCTAATGTTAAAAATAATTTGAAAATGTTTTTCATAAGTTAGTTTGGTTAAAAAAATCCCCATACTAAAAAAATAATAAGGGGATTTATACATGATAATTGATTGAATTATTCTTTGAAAGTAAAAGCACTTGGATCCACTGTCGGGTTCAAAGTTACTTTTTTAATTTTCATTGGTTGACCACCTTGATTCATGGAAAAAGGAAAATACATTCCGTCAACTTCTTGATAATCACTCATAGTTGTAACAGACATTTGACCTTTAGCAGGTCCCGATTTAACCTCGGATTCTGTTAAAATAGGCACATTGTTTTCAGTGTCAAAATAGTAAAAAACAATGTTGTCTACTTTTTGTCCATCAACCATTTGCGGCTTTTTGGTCAATTTTACTTTATAGCATTCGGTACCTTCTTTTGTTTCCTTGCCAAGATATTCTGCCGTATAACCTTTAGCTTTGTAATCAATTAATGGATCGGGATAATCTCCAGCTTCTTGTTTGATGTTTTCAACCATCTCAGATTCCATTTTTTCAGCTTTCATGGTCATAAAATTAGTTGACCATGCTGTAGTTCCGTCAAAAGCCATCTGTGTGATTTCTTGTCCTTGAAAATTAACTTTCAAATACATTTTTCCGTCTCTTAACTGAACAAGTTCAACCGGAATTTCCATTCCTTGATAGTTTACATTCATTTCCATTTTTGTGCCCGTCAAACTTTTAAATTTTTCAGCACCACCAATATTTTTAATATAGGTGTTAATTATCTCGTCGGCCGTTTGAGCTACAGCAGCATTACTGCCAATAACTAAAAGTAAAATACTAAATACGATTCCTAAATTTTTCATTGTTACGATTTTGAATTTAAAAATAAGTCTTAAAATTAGCAATTATGTTACAAAAAAATCTTTATTTGCATTAATAATTTTTAAAAGCCACACAGAATGGAACAAAACAACCCTTTTTCAATAAAAAATTGGGCGGAAGATGATAAGCCCAGAGAAAAATTAATGCTTAAAGGAAAAGCAGCACTTAGCGATGCTGAACTTTTAGCAATTATAATCGGTTCAGGTAATCGAAGCGAAAGTGCGGTCGATTTAAGCAAACGAATTTTAGCACATGTTCAAAATAATTTGAACGCTTTGGGCAAATTATCACTCAAACAACTGACAGATTTTAAAGGAATCGGTGAGGCAAAGGCCATTTCTATCATAGCAGCCACAGAATTAGGCAGAAGACGTCGGGCAGAAGATACAGTTGACTTACAAAAAATCACTTCCAGCAAAGCCATTTTTGAAATCATGCAACCCATTATTGGCGAGTTACCCCACGAAGAGTTTTGGGTTATGTTTCTAAATAATTCGAATAAGGTGGTTCATAAAGCACAATTGAGTAAAGGTGGTATTACCGGAACCGTGGTAGATGTCCGCATGATTTTGAAAATGGCTTTAGAGCAAAATGCTTTGTCGATTGTGCTTGTTCACAATCATCCATCCGGAAAATTAGTAGCAAGTGATTCGGATATAGAAATCACCAAAAAAATACAAATAGCCGCAAAACAATTAGACATGAATGTGATTGATCATGTCATTATTTCAGAAAATGGTTATTACAGTTTTGCAGATGATCAAAAATTATAATTTAAATACTATCGTGTTGAATTCCAGAAAGAAGCAAGCTAAGATTTTACGAATTTTTAGAAAAGTTCATCGAACTACGGGTGCATTTCTATTTATCTTTTTTTTTATCGTAGCCATCACAGGATTTTTGTTGGGAATAAAAAAAAATAGTGGTGGAATGATTTTGCCTGAAACTAAAAAAGGAACTTCGATCGAATTGCGTTCATTTCTTCCGTTGGATAGTTTGCAGGCCATGGCAACTCGTTCGATGGCGGATTATTTAAAAGAATCTAGCCCACCAGAAATTGACAGAATAGATGTTCGACCTGAAGATGGGATTGTAAAATTTACCTTTAAGTCTAATTTTTATGAAGTACAAATGGACGGTGCAACCGGAGCGTTGCTTCAAATTGAATTACGACGGTCTGATGTCATCGAAAAAATTCATGACGGTTCAATTGTTGATTATTTTTTAGGGTTCGAATCGGGTATTTTTAAATTAATCTATACCACTATCATGAGTTTTGCATTAACTATATTTACCATAACCGGCTTTTGGTTGTGGTACGGGCCGAAAAAAATGCGAAAATCTTAGGCTAATTTTTAGAATTGATTAACAACTCATTTTTTAAAATATCAGTATCTTTCGAAATTAAATTTAATTAAATGATTTACACCAAAGATTTGATATTTTCCTTCAATGAAAAAACGACGTTTGCTTTTCCCGATCTAAAAAATGAAGCTTCCCAAACTTTGTTAATTACAGGTACTTCCGGTAAAGGAAAAACAACATTGTTGCATCTTTTAGGGGGATTATTGCGGCCCAATTCCGGGACCATTTCTATACAGGAAACTAATATAGCAAGTTTATCCGAAAAGGAATTAGATCAATTCAGAGGTAAAAATATCGGATTGGTTTTGCAACAATCACATTTTATTGCGTCATTAAATGTTTTGGAAAATGTGGTTTTAGCATCTTGGTTAGCCACGGGTAAAAAAGCGATTGAAAAGGCAAAATCATTATTAAAAGAATTGGATTTAGAAGACCAAATATATAAATTACCTTCTAATTTGAGTATTGGTCAGCAGCAACGAGTGTCGATCGCAAGAGCTTTGATTAATGAGCCAAAATTACTTTTGGCAGACGAACCGACTTCGAGTTTAGATGATGAAAATGCACTAAAAGTGGCCGATTTATTGGCTCATTTATCAAAAGAGTACCAAGCCTCTTTAATTATTGTAACGCATGATTACCGACTGAAATCTAAATTTTCTAACCAACTAAATTTAAACTAAGATGATTGGAAAATTAGCATGGAAAAACCTTTGGTTTAAGCCTTTAAACACGGTTTTAAGTTTGGTTTTATTAACAGCTTCAGTGGCGATAATATCACTTTTAATTTTGTTACAAGAACAATTTGAAAAGCAATTTTCGAGTAATATTGATGGAGTCGATTTAGTTTTGGGGGCTCAGGGAAGTCCGCTACAGTTGATACTATCTTCCGTTTACCAAGTAGATGCTCCAACCGGCAACATCAATTATATAGAAGCCGAAGTTTGGATGAAACATCCGTTTGTAGAAACGGCAATACCTTTGGCTTTTGGCGATAATTATCGTGGATTTAAAATTGTGGGAACTACACCCGATTATATAAAAAAATACACTGCAACTATCGCTGAAGGAAAAGTGTTTGATAAGAATTTTGAAGTGGTTATCGGAAGTGAAATAGCAAAAAAACTTTCTGTAAAAGTGGGAGATAAATTCTTTGGAACCCATGGCGATGCCGCAGAAGGAGACGTTCATGATGAATATGCCTATGTGGTCGTTGGAATTGCCTCACCTACCGGAAAAGTGATTGATAATTTAATTTTATGTACTGTTG
>NZ_JBILTE010000112.1:0-8402 GCF_044371705.1 Flavobacterium sp.
AGAATTAGGATTGTTTCCCGTGACAGTTACAGCAACCACCAAAGCACTTTTTATTAATTATGGCAACAAAGAAAGTTTGTATGCCATGGAAGCTATTTCCAAATTACGCAAAGCAGGAATTAAAGTGGAATTATACCCGGATGCGGCCAAATTGGCGAAACAATTCCAACATGCTGATAAACGCGGGATTTCTTATGCAGTAATTGCGGGACAATCAGAATTGGAACGAATGCAGTTTGGATTAAAAAATCTGCAAACAGGTGAGCAAATTGCTTTCGATTTTGAAGGCTTGAAGAACGCATTAAAATAAGCAAGAATTATATCATTGAAAAGCCCCGAAGATTCGGGGCTTTTCGTTGCGTAAAAATATATTCTCTAAACCCTATGTAAAGATTCTGTAGTAAAATTTCAATAGTGAAGATATTGCTATTTAAATTATTCAAGACAAAATCCGTCATAAAATCGATGAAATGCACTATTATGATTTTAAAGTAAGAAATAAATTATTTTTATAAGATTGTATTTTTCGGAAGTTGCCAAATCTTTAAACTACTTATTTTGAATAGTAGTTGACTTTTTTAAAAGTAAGATGGATTCTTTTTTTCAAAATCATGTGGACTAATTATTGGTTTGTAAGGCAGAAGTTTCTACTTTTATATACAATTTTGTATTCAAAATTTTTTCCACAAAGTATTGATTGTCAGTTACAAGTGTTTTTTTTAGTCAAATTTTCGCATGCAAAATCTTCACAATTAGTAAAAACAGCTCATGAACAAAGGATTATATGTCGCCACAATTGAACCCAGAAGTGGCAAGTCACTTATAAGTTTAGGATTAATGGATGCGTTGCTCAGCCGGATGGCAAAAGTGGCCTATTACCGTCCAATTATCAACGAAGGGAAAAAGTCAAAAACAGATAATCATTTGCAGCTCATTTTGCAGACTTTCCAGTTGCACGAAAAGTATGGAAACGCTTATTCCTATACTAAACAACAAATGATTCAATTGGTTAATTTGGGTAAGAAAGGTGAGGTGATTGACACGATCATGAATGATTACAAAAAGTTGGAGGAAGAATTTGATTTTGTGTTAGTAGAAGGAAGTGATTTTGAAGATGAGGTCTCTGTTTTTGAATTTGAAATAAACCTCCAAATCGCAAAAAATTTAGGACTACCTGTTTTGATTAATGCTTCAGGCAATAATGCAGCCGATGATTTAATTCAGAATTTAGAAATGGCCTATCGTTCTTTTGTCAGCAAGGAAGTAGGAGTAATGGCGATTGTGACCAACAAAATTCAGGAAAAAAACAGAGATGCAATTATTCAAGGAATTAAAAAGTTTACGGAGCCTTCCGTGCAAGTTTTTGCAATTCCGGTAAACGAATCACTGAGTAATCCAAGTGTACGTGAAGTGGTAGATGCTTTGAATGGAAAAGTACTGTTTGGCGAACATTTGCTTGAAGGAATCGTGGGAAGTTTTAGTGTGGGAGCGATGCAATTACGCAATTATTTGACCAACATCGGTCCGGATAATTTAGTTATTACACCCGGCGATCGTGCCGATATTATTCTGGGTGTTTTGCAAGCACATAAATCGGCCAGTTATCCGAGAATGGTTGGTATTGTATTAACGGGCGGACTGCTTCCTGAAGAATCAATCATCAGATTAATTGAAGGTTTGGATGATATCATTCCCATTATCAGTGTGGAGGAAAATACTTTTAAAGCGGCAAATAAAATTGGGCGTATCAATTGTAAAATTCGACCGGGTGATCAAACGAAAATACAGTTGTCGTTGGAGACTTTTTACAAACACATCGATGCCGATTTGTTGATTCAAAAAGTGACTAATTTTACTTCAAAAGGAATTACTCCCAAAATGTTTCAATACAATTTATTGAAAAAGGCAAAGAATGTTCGCAAGCATATTGTTCTGCCGGAATCAGAAGATGTGCGGATATTGGAAGCAACCGCACGATTGCTTGCTGCCGATGTAGTGGATATTACCTTATTAGGAAAAAAATCAACCATCGAAAAAACTTTGAATAAAGCCGGAATTGTTCTACCATTAGACAAGGTAACAATTATCGATCCGGTGAACTCTGACTATTACAACGACTTTGTAGAAACATTTTATGAGTTGCGAAAACACAAAAACGTCAATCACGACATTGCGAAAGATTTGATGTCGGATGTCTCTTATTTTGGAACGATGATGGTTTACAAAGGATTGGCAGACGGTATGGTTTCCGGGGCTATTCACACCACCCAACATACGATTCGTCCTGCGTTGCAAATCATCAAAACTAAAAAGGGAATTTCCGTGGTTTCTTCGGTGTTCTTTATGTGTTTGGAAGACCGTATTTCTGTATTTGGCGATTGTGCCATTAACCCCAATCCAACGGCTGAAGAATTGGCTCAAATAGCTATATCCTCTGCGGAAAGCAGTCAAGCATTTGGAATTGCACCTAAAATAGCCATGTTGTCCTATTCTTCGGGTAGTTCGGGAACCGGCGAAGATGTGGAAAGGGTTAGAAAAGCAACCGAATTGGTTAAAACATTACGTCCCGATTTGCAAATTGAAGGACCCATTCAATACGATGCTGCTGTAGATATGACTGTTGGTAAAAGTAAAATGCCTGATTCTTTAGTTGCAGGTCAAGCCAATGTTTTGATTTTCCCCGATTTAAATACAGGTAACAATACGTATAAAGCGGTGCAAAGAGAAACCGGAGCAATTGCCATCGGACCCATGTTGCAAGGACTCAACAAACCAGTCAACGATTTAAGTAGAGGTTGTACGGTTGAAGATGTGTACAATACGATTATTATAACCGCCATTCAGGCACAAGATTTATAAAAAACAAGCATGAATTTATTAGTCATCAATGCCGGAAGTTCTTCTTTGAAATTTCAAATTATTGAAATGCCGGCTGAAACGGTCATTGCCTCAGGTTTGGTTGAACGGATTGGTTTGGAAAACACAAAATTTCATTATACCATGCATTCGGAAGAATTTACAGAATCGGTGGAATTTGCCAATCACAAAGAAGCATTAGAATCGATTGCTCAAAAAATATTGAATAAAAATAATCATCAAACAATTGATGCCATCGCACATCGGGTGGTTCATGGAGGTGAGCAGTTTTCAAAAACAACAATCATCACCACAGAAGTGAAAGACAAGATTCGTGAGTTATGTGCATTGGCACCACTTCACAATCCTGCCAATTTATCGTGCATCGAAGTGGCCGAAGTTGTTTTTTCAAAAGCAATTCAAGTAGCGGTTTTTGACACGGCTTTTCATCAAACGATTCCTGAAAAAGCGTATCGCTATTCGATTCCGAATGAATTTTATACCCAACATCAAATTCGACAATATGGTTTTCACGGAACCAGTCACAAATATGTTTCCAAAAAAGCGAGTGAATTTTTAGGATTGGAGCATTCCAAAATCATTACGGTTCATTTAGGAAATGGTTGCAGCATCACTGCCGTGAAAGACGGCGAAAGTATCGAACATTCCATGGGATACGGTCCCACTAACGGTTTAATTATGGGAACCCGAAGCGGCGATGTTGACCAAGCGATTATTTTTTACTTAATGGACTCGTTAGGTTATTCTTCGAGCCAAGTGCAAGATTTATTGCAAAAAGAAAGCGGTTTAAAAGGGTTGACCGGCTATTCCGATTTGCGGGATATACAAAAGGAAGCACAAAACGGAAATAAAGAATGTCTTCTTGCTATGCAAATGATGGCGTATCGTGTGCAGAAATTTATCGGTTCGTATATTGCTGCTTTGAATGGTTTGGACGCACTGGTATTTACTGCCGGAATAGGCGAAAATAGCGATGCGATGCGTTCGTTGATTTGCCAAAATATGGACTATTTTGGTATTCAATTGGATGAAGAAAAAAACAAAGTCCGTTCCAAGGAAATTCGTTCTATTTCAGTGGAAGGTACCAAAGTACCTATTTTAGTAGTTCCAACCAATGAAGAATTTGAAATGGCGGAACAAGCGTATGAATTGTTAGTTTCGTAAAACTGCATAAATTACCTTTTGTATCAACAAAAAGAGCCGTTACATCCCTGCAACGGCTCTGTTCAGAATAACAATTAACACTAAAATTTATTTAGGCATCACAACGGTATCAATTGCATGGATTACTCCATTTGATGCGGCAACATCTGCTAAAATTACAGTGGCTGTACCACCATTAGCATCTGTTAATACTACATTTCCACCTACTAAACTTAAAGTAATTTTTCCACCTTGTACAGTAGTTACTTCAAATTTTCCTTTGTTAGCGTTGATAGCTTCAATTACTGCAGCTGCTTCAAATTTACCAGCTACTACGTGGTAAGTCAAAACCGCAGTCAATTTGTCTTTGCTTTCAGGTTTTAGTAAAGTATCTACTGTTCCTGCTGGCAATTTAGCAAATGCAGCATTGTTTGGAGCAAATACAGTAAATGGTCCTACACCGCTTAATGTTTCTACCAAACCTGCAGCACCCACTGCTGTTACCAATGTGCTGAAATCAGCATTTGCAGAAGCAACACCTACAATGTTTGGTGTTTCAACTACTTCAACCGCTTCTTCCACAACTACTTCTTCTACTACTTCTTCTTTTTTTGCTTCACCACATGAAGCAACCATAACACCTACGAATGATAAGATGGCTAATGATTTAATTAATTTCATTTTAAGTTTTTTTAAGTGATTATTATTTGATGTAAAGATAGACCTTTTATTAAATTGTTTAATTTATTTAACAAAAGATTAAACAATTTTGTAATTTGAATAGAGATTTTAGCCCAACTATTTTTGGTTAAAAGTACGATAGTGCCCATTCAATCACTTTTTTAAGTACTTTAGTAAAAAGAAATATTAGCTATGAATAAAATAACCAAAGCAGACATTAGCCAAGAAGTCTTCGATTTGTATGATGATTATGCACACAACAAAATTGAGCGGCGACAATTTATTGAAAAACTATCCATTTTTGCTGTAGGTACACTCACACTTCCTGCATTGTTGAGCTTTATGACGCCTAATTATTTGGATACGCTTTTGATTCAGCCCAATGACCCGCGACTGAAATCAGATTTTATTACCTATGAATCTCCGAAAGGCGGCGGCACCATCAAGGGACTTTTGTCACAACCGGCAGATTCTAAAAAGAAACTTCCCGGAATAATTGTCGTACACGAAAACCGCGGACTCAATCCATACATAGAAGATGTGGGAAGAAGAGCCGCAGTAGAAGGTTTTATCACGTTGGCACCCGACGCATTATCTCCGTTGGGAGGTTACCCGGGAAATGATGATGCCGGCAGAGAATTACAAAAAAAGCGAACCCGCGAAGAAATGCTGGAAGATTTTATTGCCGCCTACGAATACTTAAAATCACACAAAGATTGTAACGGATTTGTAGGAGTGGTTGGTTTTTGCTTTGGTGGTTGGATTTCAAACATGATGGCTGTTAGGATTCCGACTTTAAGTGCTGCAGTTCCCTATTATGGCGGACAACCAACAACTGAAGAAGCTGAAAAAATAACTACACCACTATTATTGCATTTTGCCGGTTTAGACACCCGTGTAAATGAAGGATGGCCTGCTTTTGAAACCGTTTTGAAAAAAAACAAAGTCGAACATACGGCTCATTTTTATCCGGAAGTCAATCATGGTTTTCACAACAACACAACACCGCGATACGACGAAGCGGCTGCAACGTTATCTTGGACACGAACGATTGATTTTTTTAGGGGGAAGTTGAGGTAGGATGTAGTACGAAGATATAATCAGCAGCAGTTTTTAATTGAAAGTGAGATGCTGCGAGGTCGGGACCATCGCAGAGTGCATAACTATAAGAAAGAATTCTGAAATCTAAATGTAAAGACATATAATTTATTTGAAAATAGATAGCAGACTTCTTAAAATTATCTTATTAGTATTAATAATAGAAAATGTTTTAACATTAATTTTTACATTCACGCAACTCTTTAGCGATTTTTGAGTCTATTTACAAAATGCTGGAATAAATGATTTATATTAAATTTATTTTATTCAATTACTTATAAGAATAATTAAAAGATTACATCAATTGACAACAACCTAAAACAAAAATTTATGAAACTACATCTACTTAAAATTGCAATATTTTTAACATTTTTTATGGGTGTTAATATTCTACATTCGCAGTGTTCATTTGATCCCACCATTACTAGTCCACGACTAAACACTTCCACAAATCCAATAAGAATAGCATTTTGTGATAATAATGATACCGAAACTTTGTCAACTCAGGTTTACAGCAGTTACCAATGGTATCGAAAGCAATGGAGTTCTGCGATCCCTAATACAAATCCATGGTTACCAATAGCTGGTGCTACAAATCAAACCTACACAATTACACAACAGAATGATGAATTATATTATTTTAAGGTAGAAGTTACGCAAGATGGATGCACAGAGCAAAGTCCAGAAATCCTTGCTGATGGATTTGCCTATGGTTTGCCTTACATTATTGCTACTTTTCAACCAGGCACATTTCAATTTATTGGTAGCGGAACTTATAATGTTTGTCAAGGTGCATCCGTTTCTCTTGAAAATGGTTTTGATTTACTCTATGGTTTTCATACTTGGTATAACTGCACCCCAAGCGGTCTTCCTCCAGTTCCCAGCGATCCTTGCATCATTAGTGGTGAAAATAGTCCTTTTTATACTGCTTCAACTTCAGGTTTTTATGGGTTTTATGCTTGTACTATTTATTGTCCCACACAGTGTCAGTTTTTAGGTCTTGGTAATTTCATACAGCTAAATTTTGGAAATTTTGGTTTTTGCAGTTTAAGTATTGACGATGGATTAATTGCAAATGAAGAGATCAATGTATATCCGAATCCTACATCGCAGTTTTTATTTATTGGCAAAGAAACAGATGGAAATTATAAAAATGTTTCTATCTATGATACCTCCGGAAAATTACTATTGGAAAAATCCGATCATAATTACAAAGATGCGATAGATGTTAGCACTTTAGCAATTGGAAATTATTTTATACTATCAAGAAGTTCAACTAACATTCTTTATAGAAACAAATTCATAAAAAAGTAATTTTTTATGCCTTTTTATATTATTCTAACATTAGTTCAATATAAAAAACCATTCTGGTGCTGAGCTCTGCGTCTCCCGACCTCGCAGCAATCAAACTATTCCAATTTTTATTATATTTGATAAAATTAGATTTTGGAAGAAGGTTTTATACCCGAGCTGCAGTAAGTTATTAGTTAAATATAAGTAAAGTCTTCGAGGTCGGGAGACCGGAGAGCACAGGTTAATTGAATTCCAAAGTCTTTTAAGTTCAACTAGACAATTTTAGATACCAGTTATTAGTAATTATTATGACGGCAGATTTTGAAGAAAAGATAAATAATATTATTTGTAATTTAGAAAACACAAATTATGGTTCAATAAGTGGACAGATTAAGTTAATACTTTATTTTCAAGAACTTTTGATAAAAGGAAAGATATCTAAAATTGATTTGTTAATTTTTTTTAAAGAAGTAAAAATTGAATGTGATGAGAGTAACGAAGTAACTAGCGAAGTTCTAGGAGAGATTGGTCAAAACTTAAATAATTCTCATATATGTAAGCCGATATGGGATGATCTTGGAGAATCTTATTTATTATATTTAACTCAAATGATGAAAAGGATGAATGTAATAAAACTTTATTTAGAGAATGTAATGACTGGTAAATAAGTCCCACAGCTCGTGTGAGCGTCTCGCTCGTACCCATAATAATTTACACAAAAAAAGTCCCTGAATTTTCAGGGACTTTTGTAGCGAATTCGCCGCGGCGAATGAACTCGGGTCCGCCGCGGCGGATATGAATCCAACGCTCTTAATTGTTTTATAGTTTACTTCTTCAGTTTACTTATATAATCTCTTCCAACGCCAGATTTGAACCATTTTTCTCTAATTATTGCTTCGTTTTTGGATTGATAAACTTCAATATGGAGTACCATCCAAGGTCTGTACTTTATCGTATATCCTTTTGTCGCAAGTTCATTATGACTTTTAAATCTTTCGATTAATGACGAAGTAAAACCAACGTATGTTTTGTTGTGTTTTTCGGAGAATAATATATAAACTATGTATTCCATGTAGTAAATATAAAAAAAGTCCCTGAAATTCAGGGACTTTTGTAGCGAGTTCGCCGCGGCGAATGAACTCCTGTCCGCCGCGGCGGATATGAATCCAACGCTCTTAATTGTATTAAAATTTATTCTTAAGTTTACTTATAAAATCTCTTCCAACGCCAGATTTGAACCATTGTTCTCTATTTATTGCCTCGTTTTTGGATTGATAAACTTCAATATGAATTACCATCCAAGGTCTGTA
>NZ_JBILTE010000113.1:0-8347 GCF_044371705.1 Flavobacterium sp.
TTCAAACTAAAAAATAATATGGGACTATTTTCAGCATTAATCGGAAACGCAGGATCAGTTAATCAAGAAGATTTACGTAAAAAATACAGTCAGTTGTTCATTGAAGGTGAAACAATTGAATTAGGATTTAAATTAATTAGAGATACATTTATATTTACTAACAAAAGATTAATTTTAATTGATGTGCATGGAATTACGGGAAGTAAAACCGAATATAAAAGTATTTCTTACAAAAGTATTTCCAGATTCAGCGTTGAAACCGCCGGTACCTTTGAATTAGATGCAGAATTAAAAATTTGGGTCTCCAGTGAAACCCAACCCAGTATTGTCAAACAATTTAACAAGTCGGTGAATGTGTATGATGTCCAAAAGGTTTTGGCATTTTATGTATTAAATTAAAGTTTGAAAGACACCAAAAATCTTCCTGGCTTTTGTGCATTTTTCTTGGATTTTAGTTAATCTTTATAGCAAAATGGAAGCAAATAGTTTTCTATTTGTACCAATGAATAAATTTAAGTGCACCGTCAAACAGATGTTATGAAACTTACAGTAAATGTTAATTTTGGGCTACTAAAAAAAAATGTCACTAACTTTGTTTCAATATAATCAATTGAAAATGATTTATTTGAAAATACTTTAAACAAAAGCTATGAAAACAAAACTACTTTTTTTATTTATTATTACGATTCAGTTTGGATACTCCCAAAACATTGTTTTTGCAGATTCTATTTTTAAAGGATATCTGTTAACCGCACAGATAAATTACAATGATGATCAATTTTCAACTATTGTATACCCTCCAATAGACGCTAATACCGATGGTGAAATAAGTCAAGCGGAAGCTCTTGCAGTAATTGGACTAAATGCATTTTATGCAAATATTACAGACTTAGGTGGTTTGGAATATTTTTCAAACATCAAAAAAATAACAGCCTACTGTCCTGGATTTCAAACGTTTAATCAGCCATCATTGGTTAATTTAGAACAGTTGATTTTATATGATGTGTGCGGTACTGGCTTGCCTTCATCGATTAGTCTTACAGCCTATCCCAATCTAAAGAAGTTTCAATATGTAAACAATTTTATTACTTCTTTAGACTTTTCCTCTAACCCTCTGCTAGAAGACATAGTCATTTCATGTGCTGAACTTACGTCGGTTGATTTTAGTAATCTGACCAAATTAAAATACTTGAGTTACAATGGGAAATTACAAACGATTGATCTATCAGATTCTGTAAACCTTTTAAGTCTATTTTGTTATGGCAGTTCAGAAACATTTAATTATCCAGCAAGCAATTTACTAACCTCTCTTGATTTATCAAATCAAACAAAGTTAATCTATTTAGACTTGTCAGGAAATAATCTATCAACTTTGGATTTAAGTAATTGTTTAAATCTTGAAAATATTAATGTAAGTAACAATCAAATTGAAACATTAAATATTGATAATTTGGAATATGTTAAGTCCTTCCAATGTCAAAATAATCTTTTAACCACTTTGAACGTAGATGATATGTTCAATTTACAAGATCTCAATTGCAATAATAATCTTTTGACGAACCTTTCAACTAAAAATGGCATTATAGAAGATTATGTTTATTTTTCAGGTAATCCTTCATTAGCTACTATTTGTTGTGATGAAAATGAAGTGGTTTATATGCAAAATCAGTGCAATTTAAATGGAAACACTGCTACAATTGTTGATTCTAACTGTAATGTAACAAATACAGAAGATAGAATATCTATGTACCCAAATCCAGTAAATGATATGCTGCATTTGGATGCACCCAACACAATTACTAAAATAGAAGTTTTTGCCATGAGCGGATTAATGGTCATGAGCGACAGATTAGAAAGTAATGTGGTTAACCTATCAGACTTGCAGTCGGGAATTTACTTTATAAAAATATATATTGGTAACGATGTATCTACGATGAAATTCAGTAAAATGTAATTTATTGCGAAACTAGCCCAACAACTTGCTCAAACCTCCCATGATGACTTTTGGAAGCAGCATATCTTTTATCTTCCAAAACCAGATATGGAATTTCATTGATTGTGATGATATCATCGATGGTTGTGACAATTGTTACAAACTGAAAGTCAGAACTTTTAGTTACAGCAAGGGTTTGAAGCAATGAATCTTTTATAATTGTCTGTGTGAAATAGACAGTATGTTTAAAACGTACTTTACCATTGGTTGAACATGTATCCAAACACTCAATCGCTTTTGGATAGTAACCCGACTTCCCTCCTTTTTGACGAATGATTTTATAAACAGCTTCTTTTCGGCTCCATAAACTCCAAACCATTTCATCCGGATTGGCAGCAGCTCTAATAAAATCTTGCTCCAAAGGAGTAAATACTTTATCCAGATAATTTTTGCGTCGCCAATTACTTTGTTGGGTAGCAATGGACAAATCAACAACGTCGTTGCCTATCATTTTTCGGCGAGCTTTGTTTGGATAATGGTAAGAGCCGATTGCACATCGAGCATTTTTTCCATGGAAACAGTATCGATTGCAATTTCATATTTCTCTTCGATATCTAAAATTATGTCCACCAAGTTGGCTGAATTAATTTTTAAATCAGTGATAAAATTGGATGCAGGTGTCAAATTTTCTAATGCAGTTGCATCGTTACAATACGGTTGTATAATCGATTTTAATTCTGAAATCATTGTTTGGTTTTCCATTGTATTTTTTTAGGACAAGTTAATCTATTTTAAACATATTTTTTTAAAAAGCAAACAAGCATTTACATCTCCAAATCCGAAACTGGCTTTGGCAACTACTGTTAACTTCTTTTCAATGCATTTTTGGGGGATTTTACTTCCATCGATAATTGCTGTAATGTCCGGATGTACATCTTCACAGTTAATGGATGGAAAAATAAAATTGTCGTACAATTGCAATACGGTTGCGACACTCTCAATGCTTCCCGATGCTGATAAACAGTGACCTACCATCGATTTTAAGGAATTGATTAGTGGGAATTGATTGCCGCTCAGCTGCAACGCTTGACTCCAATTGAAAATCTCCAAACTGTCTTTGGTTGTGGCCGTTAAATGTCCGTTAATCGTGTCAATTTCTTCGGGTTGTATATTGGCATTTTTGAGTGCTTCTGTTATGCAACGTTGCACAGCAATTGAATTAGGAGCTGTCATCGTTCCTTCGCCACGTTGACCACCGGAATTAACATGACCACCCAAAACTTCGCCGTAAATTCTTGCACCACGGGCCAAAGCTGTTTCTAAGTCTTCTAAAAGTAAAGCTCCTGCTCCACTTCCGGGTACAAATCCTGAGGCAGTGGCACTCATAGGTCGCGCACCCTTTTCGGGAGAATCGTTGTGTTTATAGGTACAAACCCGCATCGCATCAAAACCGCCCCAAATATACGGACCGCTGTCGCTAGTGCTACCAGCTACCATTCGTAAAGCTTTTCCGGATTGAATGCGTTCAAAGGCTGTTAAAATACTTTCCGCTCCGGTGGTACACGCGGACGAATTAGTAGTGACAATGTTACCTAAACCCAGTTTACCTCCTAAGTAAGCACTGACACCGCTATTCATCGTTTGTGCGACAGCGGTACTACCTAATTTTCGGGTTTCGAAATTATCAATTTTATAGATGCTTTCTCTGAATTTATCAATGCCTGAGGTTCCGGTTCCAAAGATGGTTCCGCTGTCCCAATCCGGGAAATCATTGTGCTCAATTGAAAGTCCGGCGTCTTGCCAAGCTTCCATTCCCGCCATCACACCATATAAAATGCCTGTGGAATTGAAATTCCGCAATTCTAATTCGGTAAAGTATTGTCGTTTGAGTTCTTCAGAAATGACTGGAGTTCCTGCAATTTGACAGGAAAATTGCAAACGTTCCAATTCAGCATCGTGCTTAATTCCAGAAATGCCGTTTCTAATGGCGTGCGTAAACGCATCAACTCCTACTCCATTGGGAGCAACAATTCCTAATCCTGTTATTACAACACGTTTTGCTGCCATTTTATTAATTGATTATCATACCGGCTAATGTTCCGGTACAAACTACTTCATTCGCACTATTCATCATTCGCACTTTACATTTTAATTTCCCAAAACGAAAATAAACTTTTTCCGAAACAACGGTCACTTTTTCGTTCGGGAACACCGGTTTTAAAAATTCAATTTCTGATGATGTAAAAGCAAAATTCATTGGTTTTTCATTGAATGTCAAGTAAATTCCCAAACTGACCAAACCAATTTGTGCCATTGTTTCTATTAAAATAACGCCTGGAGTTATAGGATTATTGATGAAATGGCCTTGGTAAAAATCCAATTGTTCATCAAATGTAAATACCCCTTCAACCCCATTCTCATCTATATGCAGAATAGCATCCACAAATAAAAAGGGTTTCGAATACGGGAGATAATTTAAAAATGTATCCTTGTCCATTTCAAACTTTAAAATTCAATTAAAATCCGTTGAGCTGTAAATCCGGGTCCAAAACTTAAAAGCAAACCTTTTTCGCCTGCCTTCGGTTTTTTAGCCATGAATCGGTCTAAAACATACAATACGGTGGCACTTGACATGTTTCCGTACATTCGTAAAACTTCTTTCGTATCGTCAATGTTTTTTCCTGAAGCTGAAAATAGGTCTTCTACTGTTTGCACAATTTTCTTTCCACCCGGATGAAAAATCAAATGGTCAATGTCATCAATTGTCAAGTTGTTTTTAGCTAAAAACGGATGGATGAAATGCGGGAAATGTTCGCTAATTGTTTCAGGGACTTCAATGTCTAAGACCATTTTGAGTCCCGAATTGGTTAACTCAAACCCCATCATGTGTTCGTTGTCATAAAAATGATACATCGATTCATCAATTATTTTAGGACCTAAATCTTCTTCATGCGACGAAAGCAAAACACAGGCAGCTCCATCACCAAAAATAGCTGCACTAACCATATTTGCCATAGAGAAATCGTTGAGCTGCAAAGTGGCAGTCGGACTCTCAACAGCAATTACTGCTGCTTTACTGTTGGGATTAGCTTTGAGAAAATTCTTGGCATAAATCATTCCCGAAACGCCACCCACACATCCCATTTCGGTAACAGGCAAACGAACAATATCCTGTCGCAAATCTAATTTATTGATTAAATATGCATCTAACGACGGAATCATAATTCCGGTACAACTTACGGTGATGATGTAGTCCAAGTCCTTTGGATTCCAATCAGCTTGTTTTAAAGCGTTTTTTAAAACTTTTTCACCTAAAATAATTACTTCACGAGCGTAAATTTGGTTTCGTTCTTCAAAAGATGTTTTGGTAAAAACTTCTTCGGGCTGCATGATAGAATACCGCTGGTCTACTTGTGCTCCTTCGAATATTTTCTTCACTTTTCGCACAAAACGATCGTCTTGCCCGGAAAGCCAAACATCTAAAAATGGTAGAATTTCAGCGGTTTTTCTTGAGTATTCCGGGAGTTCTTTGGCAACTGTAATTATTTTTACTGACATACGTTTGATTGACTTTATTTCCAAATTATCCATTGGTATCGGAATGCCCATTTCCAGGAAATGGATTGTTTTTTGGCTTTTATGATTTTTGAAAAATCTTCTAATTCATTCTTTTTAAATCCGCGTAAAATGGATGTTAAACCATCTTCACGTGACATTCGATTGAGTTGAAATACCCAACAAACACTTTGAAATAATAGATAAGCAAGTGCATTTCGATGCAAATCATTAATAACAATTCCGATGGTTGCTTGTTTTTGAAACACATTTAAAATGGTTTCAATTTCATTATTTTTAAAATGATGCAATGTCAGTGTGCACAATAATATATCATATTTTAGCTCGGCAAATGCATCCGAAAATATATCTTCACAGAGATAGCTGATATTCGGGTACTCCTTTGACAATGATCGAGCATGCTCAATTGTAAAAGCATTGGCATCAATTCCTATCAATTTGAATTTTAAATTATTTATTTTACCATAATCAGCCAACATTCGCAGCATGTCACCGTTTCCACAACCCACATCCATAATTGTAATGACTTTTGTTGTATCAGTTTCCTTCAACAATTGCTCAATGCCCTGTAAAGTTAGCTTGTTTCCCCCCAAAAGTTGATTAATCGAAGCTATTTTATCCAACGCTTCCCGAAGTTCTTCGCCTTCTAGGGAAAAATCATCCATTATTTCAACTGCTTCGGTTCTATACTTTGTTTGAATAGCCATTAAGATATTGGTTTACCGTGCGTTCTTTGAATGATTAAAGGTAATAATTTAGGGAATGTAAGCAATAATTTCATTAGAATTGCACTCAAGGACGCGTTTAACAATAATTTTGACAGTTGTTTACCGGCTTGCAAACGCTTTTGAAAATGGTACTTCCATTGCGATGCATAACTTTTCTCCATTTCGTCGCGTGTTTGTTTTCCCTCTAAAAATGAAACAACACATTCACTGGCAATTTTCGCACTGTGAATGGCCATGGCCATCCCATTCCCACAGAGTGGATGAATGAGTCCGGCTGTATCCCCTAGCATTAAAATACGGCTTTCTACTTGTGCCTTTTTTTCAAAAGAAATTTGGCTGATGGTTAAAGGTTTAACAAATAGTAAAGTGGATTGCTCCAAAATGCTTTTCAAATGCGGATTTTGATACAACACATTTGTTTGAAAATCTTCGATATTCTTGTATCTCTTGAACACGTCAAATTTCACCAAATAACAGATATTGATGCGATTGTCTTCCACTTTGGATACGCCACAATAACCACCTTCAAAATTGTGTAAAGCTACCAGATCATTGGGAAAATCACCCGAATAATGAGCTTTCACTGCTAACCAAGGTGATTTTTTCTGAATAAAATCTCTTTTGAACTGAACATCCAAATTGGATCGTTTTCCAAAAGCTCCTAAGACTACTTTTGCTTGAAATCTTTCTCCTTTTTCAGTATGAATTGTAAAACTATCATTTAAAAATTCAATAGCATTTACTTGCTGGGAAATGATTTGACAGCCGGCTTCTCTTGCTATTGTATATAAATAAAAATCCAATGTATAACGACTAATACCAAATCCGCCCAGCGGTAAAACTGTTTCCAATTGTTTACCGGTAGGAATTGAAATGACCGTCTGTGTTAGTGTTGTAGGTTGCAACTTCTGAATATCGATACCTAAACTTTCCCAATACGGAAGCACTTCGTTGGAAATAAATTCACCGCAGACCTTGTGTTTGGGATAGTCATTTTTTTCAAAAAGAGTGACTATATATCCTTTTTGACGCAAATGGATTGCTGCTGTTAGTCCTGCCAAACCACCGCCGATAATTGCTACTTGAATTTGTGGTTGCATGTTGACTTGAATTAGCTATTTTTTTATAAAGATACAAAAAAGCTGAAATAGGTTATTGAACCACATTCCAGCTTTTTTGAAAAAGTACAATTATTCAGAATTAAATCAAGTTCTGTAACAAACGTGAATAATTAAAACTTATCTTATAGTTTTCCTTCTTTAATCTCTTCCACAATTTCGGGATTTAACAAAGTTGAAATATCTCCAAAATTGCTAAAATCGCCTTCCGCTATCTTACGTAAAATGCGACGCATGATTTTTCCGGAACGTGTTTTTGGTAAGCCACTTACAAACTGAATTTTATCTAATTTGGCAATAGGTCCGATTTGATCGGATATTTGTTGGTTAATCTCTTTTCGAAGATTTTCTTTATCACGAGTGGCTCCTATTTCTTTAAGAATTACAAATCCGTACAATGCATTGCCTTTGACGTCATGTGGAAAACCAACGATTGCACTTTCCGCTACTGCCGGATGTTCGTTGATGGCATCTTCAATAGGTGCTGTGCCTAAATTGTGACCGGAAACAATGATTACATCATCTACTCGACCGGTAATTCGGTAATAACCAACTTCATCGCGTAAAGCTCCATCACCAGTGAAATATTTACCCGGGAAAGCTGTAAAATACGTTTCTTTAAATCGTTGGTGATCACCCCAAATCGTTCTGGCCATTGCCGGCCAAGGGAATTTGATACACAAACTACCGGTGACTTGATTGCCTTCAATTTCATTGCGAAGTTCATCCATTAAAACAGGTTGAATTCCCGGTAATGGCAGTGAAGCGTAGGTTGGTTTAGTTGGTGTGACAAATGGCAGTGGCGATATCATAATCCCTCCCGTTTCGGTTTGCCACCACGTATCAACTAGCGGACAACGCTTTCCTCCTACATGGTCATTGTACCAGTGCCAAGCTTCTTCGTTAATCGGCTCTCCTACAGAACCAATTACTTTTAAGGAACTTAAAGGGAATCGTTGAACGTAATCCAAATTTTCTTTGGCTAATGCACG